>JAFWOX010000126.1 GCA_017545325.1 Oscillospiraceae bacterium
AGCAAGTTTTTCGAACAGGAAATACGGTAGAAATTGTTCGAAAAACTTCTGATTGAACGCGAAAGACACCCCTCCTGGGTTTCTTTCGCGCTATCTTCCTTCCCGTTTTCGTTCCATTTTCGGGTTTGTCTACAGTCTGGGCGGAGGCGGCAAAATGCCGCCTCCGCTGCTGCTTCTGTTGGAGAGGAGAGTCCGCTCCCGCGAGAGGGATCCCGGCCGGAAGGAACAGGGGGAGAAGGAAAAGGCGCTTCCCTTTCAATGCAGTCCCCGGATCAGACTGGGCACGGGATCTGCGCTGTCGGACAGGCCGATCTCCATCTCCGTGCTGCCGAAAAACAGGTACTGCGTCCGGACGCGCACACTGTCTTCATCCGCCGCCGTCACGCTGACGCACACGGGGAAAATCGGGATCCGATACGAGTACAGGCCGCCGTTGTATCCGATGATCCGCGCCTCTTCCTCTGGGGAAATATACGGCCGGCATTCCTCCGGGCAGCGGAAGAAGGGATGTTGGGCGATCCAGGCCGCAGATCCCAGCATCAGGAGGAGACACAGAAGAAAGGCGGAAACGACCGCCTTTTTCTTTTTCCCCAGAGCCAGGAGCACCAGGGGGACCGGCGAGGCCAGCAGGGACAGGCACAGGAGCTGCCAGAGGTACACCAGGCCGCAGAGAAGCAAGGGGAAAAACCCCAAAAGCGCCAGGACCGCCGCCAGGAGCAATACGACCCTGCCCATGCCCGAAGGACGCCAATCCCGCAGGTCCATATCCAAATCCTCCTCTCCGTGTTTTACGTGGGCGCGGCCCATGTCCCGTGTTGGATAAGCGCAATGAACAGGCTGAAGCCCACGAGAGCCAGATCCGGAACCAGGGATGCAGCCAGGAAACCGTCCCACAGGCTGCGGTTCTCCCGGGGCGGATGACCCGAAAAGATCAGGAACAGGTTTGTCGCCCCCAACAGGAACCCCAGGGCCGGAGGAACCAGAAGGAACCACACGATGCCCCCCTCCGGCCCCGGCGGAATGAGCTCCGGCCTGCGCAGAAAGGGGAAAAGCCCCGGGAGGGGCAGGAGCACCGCCATCAGATACAGGAGCTGTCTCCCCGCGCCCAGGGACCGCCAATGCTTCACGGCGCTTCCTCCGGCTTTTTTGGCCCCCGGTATTCCAGCAGGTCCCCAGGCTGGCAATCCAGGGCGGCGCAGAGCTTCGCCAGGGTGGAGACCCGGATGGCCTTGGCCTTGCCGGTTTTCAGGATGGACATGTTGGCCATAGTGATGCCCACCTTCTCCGCCAGCTCTGTCAGGCTCATCTTCCGCCGGGCCAGCATCACGTCGATGGAAAAAACGATCTCTCCTTCCATGCTCCGCCCCCCTCAGATCGTCAGGTCGTTTTCTTCCTGCAGCAGGGCGGCCTTCCGCACCAGATGGGACAGGGCTGCGGCCGCCACAGCCACCGCCGCCCCGGCGAAGACCACCAGCAGGCTCAGCAGGGTCACCCCGGGATGGCTCATATTCAGGAAGAGCAGGGCCAGGTTCCCCAGGAAGAAGTAGGCGGCGTCCCCCGCCGCCAGGAGGGAGACGGTCCGGAGATACCGGGCGTTCGCCAGGGAAAAGGAGGCGTCCCGCCCGATGTTTACGGCGATCCGCCACCCCAGGGCCAGGGCGATATAGCAGGGCACGCCGGAGACCCAGAGGAAAAGGAGCCAGGGCCAATACCGGTTTGCAAACTCGGGATACTGGGCGCGAAGACTGACCCCATAGCCGGGGATAATCAACAGATAGACCACCAGACCACAGATCCCCATGCCCAGCAGGACCAGCTTCAGCCACTTGGAAAGCGATTTTTGTTCCATGGCGCACCTCCTGTTTCAGTGGCCTCATCGTAGCAGATTAATTTCTGTTTGTCAATGATTTTTTATTGAATTACGATAAATTTATAGGGCAAACTCAGCGCCCGCGGGATCCCGCGGGCGCTGAGACCGGAGTTCAGAGGCGCTCGGGCCCTCTCCGCATCGGCGGACGGGGACCCCTGGGCCCCCTGTCCGGGCCAAAGCCGCCGCGGTGGGGACCGCGGCGTTCCGCGCCCCAGGCGTCGATCAGCTTATCCAGCAGCTCCGTCAGGAGCTTCTGCTCCTCCTCCGTCAGAGGCTCCAGCGTATCCGGCGCGCCCTGGGGAAGGGCCGCAAGGGTCTCCTTCCCCTTTTCGGTGATGGAGACGGTCACCCGGCGTTTATCCTCCTCGCTGCGCTCCCGCCGGATCAGGCCCCCCACCTCCAGCTTGGCGGCGATCTCGCTCATGGAGCCGGGCTGGATCTGCAGCAGCTCCTGGAGCACCCGCTGGCTCATGCTCCCGTTTTCCTCCAGGATGCGCAGGATATGCATCTGCCCCCGCCGCCTTCCCCGGTGCTGCTCCGCCAGCCTTCCGCAGAGGGCCAGCTTGCCCAGGGCCGTTCCCGGTACATGGGACTCCGGGCGGTCATGCTCCTCCCGCCGCCGGTCCTCCGGACGGCGCTCCTCCCGGCCCATGCCGCCTCGGCGTTCACATTCGCTGCAGCGTGGTTCCTCATTGGGACAATCCGGACAGCGCCGCCCCCTCCGTTCTTCCCGGAAGTCATCCTCGCCTCTCCGGCGGGGTTGGCGAGGCGCCTCCGGCGACCCCATATCCTCCGGCGCGGCATAAGCTCTTTCCTCTTTCCCCCAACGGGGTTCGTTCATATCGTGGTAATGCAATATGTTCCTCCTTCCGGACTGCGGCGGTCCTGCCCGCGCTGCTCCGCGCCCGCAGCCGCCGCACAATTGCTTCTGTACCTAACGATTCGGAGTATACAACGCCCCGTCCATATTGTCAAGGTGCCTAAATATTTTTCTCCAAAAAGTCAAGGGGTGCGGCACTGCGGAATGCATTGACAAAGGCGGAAGCGATTTGCTATGTTGAAAACAAGGAGTTTTTTGTTGGACAGAACGGCATCGGAAAACGGGCTTGGATGAAGGAGGCATGCCATATGACCATCAAGCAGATCCAATACTACCTTGCCGCCTATGAGCTTCGAAGCGTTGCCCGGGCTGCGGAGCAGCTGTATGTCTCCAGGCCGGTGATCTCCAGGGCCCTCAGCGAACTGGAGAATGAGCTGGGCTTCCTCCTGTTCACCCGTACGGGCAACGGCATCAGCCCGACGAAGCAGGGAGCGGTGATGTATGATCTGCTCAATGCCTGCCGTTCCGCCCTGAAGGAAACCGTCGGCCGTCTGCGCCGCGACGACAGCCTGACCACAAACCGGCAGGTGAAGATCGGCGTGCTGAATTCCGGCGGAAGCTGGTACTTTCAGCAGATCATCACCCCTTTTTTCCTGCTCCATCCCGATATCTTCGTCTCCGTTGTGGGCATTCAGGCGGAGGATACCCTGCGCGTGCTGGAGGATGGCAGCGTGGATATGGCCATCGCCCCCATACTGCTGGACCAGTTCCCCCACCCCAAGGCGATTCGCAGGCAGCTGCTGTACGACGTGGAATGGGTGCTCTGCATGCCTCCCGGCGCGCGGCTGGACCGGGCGAGCGTCGCCGTTGGGGACTGCGCGGATCTGCCCCTGGCGGTGTTCGATAACCTGCCCCAGCCCTTTTATCCTTTGGACAACAAGGTCCTCTCCACCAGGAAGCTGGATATGATCTATATGGCTGTCTCCCAAAACTATGCCTATTCGGTGCTGCCCACGGAGCTGACGGCGGAATGGCCGGAGCTGCGCACGATCCCCTTCACCCCCTCCCTGAAGGCCCACACCTATCTGCTTTGGAATGATCTGCTGCCCCATGGCCGCGCCTTCAACCTGCTCCATGATTTCATCAGCACCATGGACCTGGAGCCCCTGCGGGAGCGTTTTGCCCAAGCCTACCATGTTCCCGGAGAAACCCCCGGCTGAGGAGGTCCCCTCTTCATTAGCGTAGCTTTACCGCTACACCATGTATAATTAATTACGTTTTATTGACGCTTCTTTAACGATGTATTATGCTGTTGCCGTACCGAATCCGCATAATCCATTGGGAAAGGAGCTTTTTTCATGAGAAAGATTCTGATTCTGGGTATGGCTCTGCTATTGGTGATCAGTCTGTTTTCCGGCTGCGGACAGCCTGCCGGGAACGGGGATGCGCAGACCAGCGCTGAGCCGGCCGCCACGGCAAAGCCTGCAGAGGCCACGCCCTCCCCGACCGCAGCCGCAACGGAAGCGCCCCCAGCCGGCGGCATTTCCAATCTGGCGCCGGGCAAGGTGAAGGTGGACGCTGACGGCGTGCCGGATGCGCCCTATGAGTACACCCTCCCTCTCTCCGATTCCGATGCGGTTTTCTCTTGTTGGACCACGGTCTGGTTCCCCCAGTTCCTGGGAGACCCGGATTACAACAAGAATGAGTTCATCGTGGAGCAGGAAAACCGTACCGGCGTACATATCCACTATGATATCGTCTCCTCTGTGGATATGGCGACGAACTTTGCCGTGCTCCTCGCCTCCGAGGACCTGCGGGACATTATGACCCATCCGGATACCTATTATCCCGGCACTGCCCTCAGCGCCATCGAGGACAACTATTTCATCAACATTTACGATTATAAGGAATACTGCCCCAACTACATGTACGTTGCGAACAAAATGGCTCCGGATGATATGCGTCTGCATGACTCCATCTACCTGGACAAGACCCACATCCTGAAATTCTGGAGCGTTATGGACCAGCCCCTACCCGCTACCACCTACATGGTCCGGGAGGACTGGCTGGATAAGCTGGGAATGAAGGTGGACGATATCCGCACGGTGGATGATTTCATGGATATGCTGGAAGCCTTCAAATCACAGATCGACACGGCAATTTACCCGCTGGTGGCCTTTGGCAGCGTGCTGGATACCAACCATTACTTCGCCTGCTACGATTTCTATACCATGGTGGGTGAGTTTCCCGGCGCCGCGGTGAAGGAGGGAAAAGCGGAATTCCAGTTCCGCAACGACGACGCCAAGGCCTATGTGGAGATGTACCGGGAGTTCTTCGCCCGGGGCTTCGTGGATCCCAACTGGGGCACCGGTGATTCCTGGGATTTCAAGGAAAATGTTTACGCCAACAAGACCGGCGTGCTCTCCATCGCCGTGGACGAAATCTCCAGCTATCTGCCCATGATCCAGGACCCCAACGCCTCCATCCATCCCCTGCACAAGCCCGTGCTCTACGAAGGTCAGGTGCTGCACCTGGGCAACGACGCTTCCCAGCGCTTCTATGGGGGCTGCGGGATCAGCGCCGGCTGCGAGGATATCCCCCTGGTGGTCAGCTGGTGCGACTGGCGCTATTCTCCCTCCGGGTCCGACTTTGCCACCTGGGGCATCCAGGGTCTGACCTGGGATTACAATGATTCGGGAGAGCGGGAGCTTACGGACTTCGTCCTGCAGAACCCCTACGGCTGCCCCACCTCCTGGTGCATGACCATGTGGGCTATGAACCGCTTCTCCGACCATGGCCTGGCGGGCGTGGAGGTGCAGTATGCCTTCGACGACGCCCGGCCCTATTTCCCGCTGGTGTCCTGGCAGGTACACGAATACACTTACGACGGGGCGTATGAATGGCCCCTGGCCGCCTCGCTGGATGCGGAGCAGTCCCGGGAATTCCTCTCCCTGTGCACGGATCTGAATACCTATATCTCCGAGCAGATCCCCATCTTCGCCACCGGCGATGCGCCGATGTGCGAATGGGACAATTACCTTGAAACCATGTACGCCCTGAATCTGGCCGAGGGCGAGGCGATCTATACCGAGGCTTACCAGAACTACCTGGCAAAGCAATAAGACAGGATATCGGGCGGCGCTCGCGGCAGGCTGTCGTGAGCGCCGTCCTGTGGACATAACGGGCAGTTGTTGATAGGGGGTATATTCCTGTGAATCATGTGGAAAAGCTGGCGGCGCGATATGCCGAGATTCCCCGGATCGAGGACACCGGTCCGAAAAACGGGCGCCTGAACGGAGAAGCTATGGCCCGGCTGGCCCTGCGCAGCCGCCTGGTCTATGGATTTCTCTGCATCCTGGGTCTCATTCCCATCCTGATCCGGCTTTTCGGGGGCCAGGTCAGTCCGCAGCTGGTGGCCATGGGCTTCGGCTGCTTCGTCCCCGGGGGCGGCTTCATCGCCTGCGGCGGCGTGCTGACCATCGCCTTCGGCCTCTTCGTCACCTGGTATCTCTGGAAGAAAAAGGCTATGTGGTGGCAGGATATTTATGGGACTGCCGCCGGCATTCTGGGTTTCTGGCTCATCGGCATCCTGGGCGGCCTTCTTGCCCGGCCCGGGCTGGGGTCCTGGCTCGTCGCACCCAACACGCTCTGGCCCTTCTGGGGCTGGCTCCTGGCTGTCGCGGACGCCGCTCTGCTCTGGGGGCGGTATGAATACCGGGTGCATCAGACGAAAAAGCTGATCTACGCGGCGCGGCAGGAGCGGCTGGAGCACTTTGACGAATCCATCCGGGAGCTGGACGCAGTCATTGCAAAGGCCGCCGCAGAGAAGCAGGAGGAGCGGGAGATGGATGAGGACCAGCTGAAGCTGGCTCGTTGGCTGCTGAACGCTTCGGTGCGGGAGTTGGGGGATTTCAGCGGCTTTGACCATTTCAAGCGCCCTGTGCTTACGGACAACCGATACCAGTTCCCCACCGTCGGCTATGCTCTCCTGCTGATGCAATGCAAGTATGTGCCGAATTTCCGGGGTTACCTGGCTCAGGCCCAGCGCTTCATCGTGGACGCCATTACCGATCCGCGCACCTGCGGCTATTGGAAAAAGACGAACCTGATCGGCTACATGCGCTGGGACCCGGATCCCATCAAGCGGGCGAACATCATGCTCTCCGGCTGGATGCTCCCCACCATTACGGGCTACGGCGCCCAGACCCATGACCGCTGCTTTGAGGAGGAGGGCGCGCTGCGCTTCCGTCCCTTCAAAAACGATCCCTCCCGCAGCTACGACTACAGCGCCAAGGGGGCGGTGGAATGCCTTTACCGCCAATACAAGGAGAAGGAATTCCCCTACATGCTCATCCCCTGCGAGCCCCATGTGGCCTTTCCCATCTGCAATTCCTATGGTCTCCTGGGCATGCTCATCTATGACCGCGACCATGGCACCCATTACTGCGAGGAGATCTGGGAGGATCTGTACAAGTACCTGACGGACAATTTCGTGGAGGCGGAGGGCTCCATCGCCCTGCGGCGGCAGGATATTTACGGCCTGCGCTTCATCCCGGAAAGTCAGATGGGCTATGATCCCATGGCGGATGTGCAGAACTACCTGATGTACGCCCCCATCTTCCCCGGTCTGGCCCGCCGAAACTATGCGATCCTTCGCCGCCATGCCCTGGAAGTGCGGGACGGGGTCACCTATATCAAGGGCCGGAAATGGGAGGACATCTTTGATATGGCGACCCAGAAGAAGAATCCCTCTCTGGTCATGTCCAACCTGGAAATGCTGGCGGCGGAATACGGAGACAAGGAGATTCTGGACGGGCTGCACCGGGCGGAGAGCATCTTCCTGGAACGCAGCAGGGATCCCCGGTACTTCCGCTTCAAGGATGTGCCCCTGGTGGTGATGGCGAACTTCGCCATCGGCCGCTTCCTCCAGCAGGGAGACTGGCAGGATATGGTCCTCCGGGGCCCCGCCGAAACCGCCTTCACGGGACCCCTGCTCACAGGCTGCGACTTTCCCCAGGTGCTGGTGGCCAAGGCCATGAGCCACGGGGAGGATCTGGACCTTGTGCTGTACAACGGGGAAGGCTCCGGTCCCCAGGCGCTCACCGTGGAGAACCTTATCCCCGGCGGCGACTACCTTGAGGAGCACAGCGGGCAGAAACTGCAGGCGGATGCGGAGGGCAAGCTGGCTTTCCAAGTACACCTAGACGGGCGCACGCCTGTGCACCTCGTCCGGGCGTGAACCGCAGACGGCGGGGCCCGGCGGACGTCGGCGCCGCAATTCCGCCGGCCGCAGCAGCCGGGCAAGGGAGCCGGATCATCCCGGCGGGACCCTCCCGCAAGGATCAAAGGAGGTAATACCATGCGTCCGAGAGCATATTCAAACCTGAGTCCGAAACGAGGCTGGTCCTGGGAGACACCTCCCCCTCCGATAAGGGAGGAGGATATCCGGGAGAGCTGGGAGGCGGACGCGGTCATCATCGGCGGCGGCATCAGCGGGCTTGCCGCAGGGGCTCGAATGGCCCAGGCGGGGCTGAAGGTCATCATTGTGGATAAGTACAAGCAAATGATGGCCCACGCCGGGCAAATCAGCGCCGTGAATACCCGCGTCATGGAGGAAAAGGGCTTCCATGTGAACAAAGCCCAGCTGGCGCGGGACTGGATGGAGGTGAGCGGCAGCCGGGTGAACGAGGAGCTGCTCTGGCTCTTCCTCAATCGCAGCGCGGAGGCTTTCGAATGGTTCACCGGGCTTGCGGAGGGCTGCCTGGATATCCGCATCTATGAGGGCTGCTACCGGGGTCCCGGCTTCAACGAATACCCTGCCACCCACCATATCTACCTGAAGGAAGGCTGCGATCGATACCAGTATACCGGCGGCGGCATGCTCGCCTGCGAGATCCTGCAGACGGAGTTTTTGAATCGCGGCGGGGTGATCCACCGCAACACCCGGGCGGAGCAGCTGGAAAAGGACGCTTCGGGACGGGTGGTGGGCTTCATCGCCCGGGATGCCGAGGGGCGCTGTCTGCGCTACCGGGGCACCCGCGCCGTGGTCCTGGCCACCGGGGATATCGGCGGGGACAGGGAAATGGTGGAGGCCTTCTGCCCCATCGCCCTGAAAACTGACGTGAACGCCTACTATCCCGCCGGCATCAACAGCGGGGACGGCCATAAGATGGCCTATTGGGCCGGGGCGGCCTTCGACGACCCCAGCTGGGCCCCCACCCTGCACTATCGGGGCTATTCCTTTTTCTTCCTCCATGTAAACCAGCGGGGGAAGCGCTTCATGAACGAGGATACCTGGATGAACGCAAAATCCATCCGCTGTCTGATGCAGCCGGGAGGAGACTATGCCTGGACGGTGATGGACGCCAAGTGGCTGGAAGAGCTGGGCGCCCGCTTCAAGCTCACCGGCGGCCAGGGCATGATCCCCTTCCAGCTTTCCAACGACGGCATGGAGTGGGATCCGGATTGCGGCATACGGGAGCAGATCGAATCGACCGTGAATTCCGTGGACGGCTGCAAGGCGGACAGCCTCCGGGAGCTGGCGGAGAAAATGGGTGTGCCCGCGGATGCCCTGGAGGCTACGGCTGCGCGGTACAACGCGCTCTGCGCCTTGGGCGAGGACCTGGACTTCGGCAAGCGGAGCGAGCTGCTCACCACGGTGGAAATAGCCCCCTTCTACGCCATCAAGTGGTACCCCGCCCTATTGGATGTGTTCGGCGGCGCGCTGACCGATACCCGCATGCGGGTGCTGGATCCCTTTATGGAACCCATCCCCGGCCTCTATGCTGTGGGCAACGCGGCGGGGGGCTTCTACAGCGTGGATTATCCTCTGCTGTTGAACGGCAACAGCTACGGCCGCGCCCTCACCTGGGCGCTGGCCATCACGGAAGGCATATTGGAAGAAGGCAATCAATAAACAGGAGGAAAGGCTATGTCAACAAAGTATCCCCATGTATTTGCCCCCATCACCATTCGCGGCGTCACCTTCAAAAACCGGGTCGAGCTGGCCCCGCCCGGAGCGCTGGGCACGGGAGACGCCAGCGGCTTTGTCACGGATCGGTTCATCCGCTGCTTCCGCATGTTCGCCAAGGGCGGCATTGCCATCGTCTCCGTGGGAAACTGCACCATCGATATCAACGAGAGCAGCGATGAAGACGGGCAGCTTCAGCTTTCTGACCCTGCCTGCGTGAACCAGCTGGCCCGTTTCAGCCAGATGTGCGAAAGCTACGGCGCCCATGCCAACCTGGAGCTCTGCCACTGCGGCAAGGACAACATTCCCGAGCGGGTGGGCGGCCGCGCCGCCTACAGTTCCTCCAGCTTCATCACCGTGGCGGAGCGCAAGCGCGCCGCGCAGCTGGGCAGGGACCCCATCCCCACCATCGAGATGAGCCGGGAGAAGATCAGGGAAACCGTGGAAAAGTTTGCCTTCGCCGCGGAGCTCTGCAAAAAAGCGGGCATGAAAATGCTCATGCTCCATGGCGCCCACGGCAACCTCTTCGCCCAGTTCGCCAGCCCCTTCTTCAACAGACGCACGGATGAATACGGCGGCAGCACGGAGAACCGCGCCCGCTTCGCCGTTGAGGTGCTGGATGCGGTGCGGGCCAGGGTCGGAGAAAACTTCGTGATCGAATACCGCATCTCCGCAGAGGAGTTCCACCCCACCGAGGGCACCCATTTCGACGAGGCGCTGAAGTTCATCGGCTATATCAAGGACAAGGTGGATATCCTCCATGTCTCCGGCGGCATCCACGACGTCTGGGGTGAGCCGGGATACATGCAGTACATGTACCAGCCCTATGCCTTGGACCAGATGTACAACGTTCACTTCGCTGCGGATATCAAAAAGACCTATCCTGACCTGATCGTAAACACCGTGGGCTCCATCAAGGATATCGCCCAGGCGGAGGAGATCATCGCCTCCGGCAAGGCGGACTTCGTGGCGATGCATCGAGCCCTGAACGCAGACTTCGAAATGGTGCGGAAATATGCGGAGGGGAGAGAATATGAGCATACGCCCTGCCTGCGCTGCGCCTGCTTCCGCATGAGCACGCCCCCCGCCTTCCCCTGCTCCGTCAACCCCATGTACGGCATGTATGAGGAGTATCCCGAGGGCGTCCTGCCCAAGGCGCCTGTGCGGAAAAAGGTGGCCGTGGTGGGCGGCGGTCCTGCCGGCATCGAGGCGGTAAAGGTGCTGCTGGAGCGGGGCCATGACGTCACGATCTATGAGAAAGACGCGGAATTCGGCGGCAACATCGCAAACGGCGTGGCCGCCTCCTTCAAGCAGGACCTGCGGGATTATCTCAACTACCTGCGGGTTTACGGGAAGACGGTGAACATCCGCCGCTTCATGAACACCGAGGCCACGCCGGAGATGCTGGCAGCGGAAGGCTATGACGGCGTGGTCATGGCCATCGGCGCGGATCCCATCATGCCGAAGGTCCCGGGCTGGGATAAGCCCCATGTGCATTGGGCCCCGGATGTGGAGAACGGCAAATACCCCTGCGGACAGAAGGTCGTCATCATCGGCGGCTCCTC
Organism: Oscillospiraceae bacterium; assembly: GCA_017545325.1. The sequence continues at coordinate 11,226 of JAFWOX010000126.1, forward strand.
CATCGGCACTGAGGCAGGCATCCACCTGGCCATGGCGGGCAAAGAGGTCGTGGTGATCGATATGGATAAGAACTGCAGCCTGGTGAATACCGGGGCGGAATTCATCCTCACCAAGCTCATGGAGGAGCATCATGTTCGGCGGGAGCTGGGGTGGAAGCTCCTGGAGATCAGGGATACCAGCGTGATTGCAGAAAACACGGAAACCGGCGAGAAATGGGAGATCCCTGCGGATACCGTGCTCATGGCGGTGGGCATGAAGCCCCGGAGCCAGGAGGCGTGGAAATTCCTGGGCTGCTGTCCCGAAAGCAATTTCTTCGTGATCGGCGATTGCCAAGCCTCCGGAGACGTACGGGATGCGGTACATGGCGCCTTTGATTCTCTGCGTTTCTTCTGAGCGGAAAGCACCTCTGCATCGGCGGGTGATCTGTTTTTTCGGAACCCGTTTGTTTCTCCTGCAGTCTCCGATTCTTTGATGGCAGATACCCGGAAAAGCCTTCGGACTGCTCTGATCCCCGCCGAAAATGACGCCCAATAAGGAAAGCACCGGCTTCGTCCCAGGAAGGACCTATCCGGTGCTTTCTTTGCGTTGCGGAGACGGCAGATCCCCCCATTATCGTCAAGGGGAGCCGCCCTATGGCTCCAATGGTCCCTTTCCCCTTGACAAAGCCTCCGGACCATGGCAGGATGGTCGGGATCGCCGGACCCGGGGAAGACGAGCGGAAAACCATGAGGTTTTGTTTTCGCTATACACGAAAATATCCTGTTTTCCGCAAGCGGGAACAAAGCCTCCCCGGATGCGTCTTAACCGGCAGCGGAGGAAAAAGCGGCTCCCGGCATGCTCCCCGGAGAGAGGATGCCCGTATCGTCCCTTTCCGCCGCCCGGGAACGCCGTCCCCCGGATGGGATGCGGACGGCTGATCACACCAGGGAGGTACAAGAGAAATGAAAAAGACAATTGCGCTGCTGCTTGCTTTGGGAACGCTCCTGGCTTTGGCCGGATGCGGGGAAAAGAAGACCGATGTTCCCCCGGAAAACACCGCGGTCAGCGAAGAGACGACCTCCCCCGCTCCCCAGGAGACTCAAGGGGAGGAACGGAACCCGGCGGAGGATTTCCTCGGCTCCTACGGGGTTGGCCGGGCAAATATGGACGTGGATGCCGGGGACGGGGGCAGCGTTAAGATCACCGTCACCTGGGGAAGCAGCGCCTGGGAAAAAGTCCAGTGGACCATGAGCGGCGAGCTTGACCCGGAAACCCTGACCGTGGAATACGCCGACTGCGTCAAGACGGAGCTCCGCTTCAATGAACAGGATGAGCTGGACGAAACCGCCGTGATCTACGAGAACGGCACCGGCCGGATCCGGTTCAGCGCAGAGGATCACAGCGTCACCTGGGAGGACGACCAGGAGAACGCGGCGGAGGATCTGGTTTTCACCGCAGACAGTGAGCCTCTCCCCGCGGACATGGGGGATCCCGATCACTATGCTCCGGTGACGGCCATGGACAAGGCTGCCGTGGAAGAGATCTGCGCCGGGATCCGCGACGCCTACCTCAGCGAGAACTGGGAGGCCATCGCCGACACCGTCTCCTACCCCATCACCGTCAGCGGCACGGAGCTGAAGGACGCAGAGAGCTTCATCACCTTCATGAACACCAAGAAGGTCCATTACAGCGACAGAGCCGCCCTGGCAGAGGAAAACTGCCATGATATGTTCGTCAACGGCATCGGCATCTGTCTGGGCAGCGGGCAGATCTGGCTCTGTGATCCCTCCTACATGACGGACGATCCCCCGATGCTGGAAATCATCGGCATCACCGGCATCGTGGATCCTTCGGAAGCCGAAGGCTGAACCCCGGAGATACGGGAGAAGAACCGAAAACCATCGGAGGCGGCCGTTTGGCCGCCTCCGAAACAACTTATCCCCCCGCCCCGAACAGCACCAGCAGCACGCCATAGATCACGCTGGCGGTGAGGCCGTAGACCAGCACCGGCCCCGCGATGACGAACATCTTCGCCGCCATGCCCGAGACGAAGCCCTCGCTCTTGAACTCCAGGGCCGGAGAGGCGATGGAGTTGGCAAAGCCTGTGATGGGCACCAGGGTCCCGGCGCCGCAGTACTTCGCCAGCCGGTCATACACCCCCAGGCCGGTGAGCAGGGCGCCCAGGAAGACCAGGGTCACGGAGGTCGCCCCCAGCGCCCTTTCCTCCTCCAGCCCCGCCGAGGTCCAGAGGGCCAGGACGCCCTGGCCCAGGACGCAGATGAGACCGCCGCTCACAAAGGCCCGGAACAGGTCCCGCCCCAGAGGGGACGGGGGACAGCGCCCGGCCACATACTTCCGGTATTCCTGATTGGTCATGTTCACCATATGATCCACCTCGTCCCCAGTATGCGCCGGGGCGCGGGGATTATTCGGCGGGCTGCGCTTCCCCTCCGGTTCTGGGAATCAGTAGATCCACTCGCCCCCCTCTTCCCGTTCGGCGGCCTCCAGCATGCGCGCGGCCATGCCCAGCATATCCCCGGCCGGAGCCAGGGCATGGAGGGCTTCGATCAGCTCCCGGTCGTAGTTCTCCCCGGCCCGGGTGCTGCGGTCGAAGATCATGGTGGCCTTTTTGCCGTCCTCATAGGCCGGCCATTTCGCCATGTCCCCATGGTTGGGATCCCCGGTGCGGGCAAAGGCGGCCACAGCCCCGGCAACCTCCCGCTCCAGCTTGTCGGACACCCCCGGGATATTGCAGCAGGGCACCCGGGCGGCATTGTGGAACACGAAGGGGATATCGGCGCAGTGCCAGGCGGGACGGGGCCCGTCCACATTGAAATCCAGGGCGAAGACATACAGATACGCGGGGGCGGAGGACACCCGGGCCTTCTCCTCGATATACCGGGTGGTGGCCCGGCGGGCGCCCACATCCAGCTTCGCCAGCTCCAGGATATCCTTATCGGGATAGGCGGCCTCGAACCGCTCCGCCAGCTCCGCCGTTTTCTCCCCGTAGGTCTTCTCCAGGAGCTGCAGGGCGGAGGCCCGGTCCGGCGCAGTCTCCCCGGGGGCGAAGCCGGTGAACTCCGCGATGACGGTGCCCGCGATGGTGGGCACGGTTTTGGCATAGTCGGAGAAGCCCACCTTCATGGGATCCCCCAGGTACCAGTCGTTGGCCACGGGGCCCCAGCTGATGAGCTTTTTTTCCTCCCGGAGCTTCTTCAAGGCCGCCTTGTTGAAGGCCCTCATGAGAATATCGTAGGGCACCTTCTCCAGCTTCTCCGGATCCTCCGGGCTGATCCCCAGCAGCTGCATGGTATCCAGGATGAACTCCCGGTGATCCACCGGCTCCCCTTCCCCGCCCTCGAAGATGCCGCTCATGAGGATGGCCTTATGGAAGAGTCCCGCCGCCGCGGGGGTCTGGAGCAGGGTGGAGATCTTCCCGCCGCCGCCGGACTAGCCGATCAGGGTGACGTTCTCCGGGTCTCCGCCGAAGGCGGCGATATTCCGCTTCACCCAGCGCAGGGCCTCCACGATATCCGCCATGCCCGCGTTCACGGAGTTCCGGTACTTCTCCCCGAAGGAGGACATATCCAGGAAGCCCAGGATATTCAGCCGATGGTTCAGGGTGACCACCACCGCATCGGCATATTCCGCCAGGGCGTCCCCCTCATAGGCCACCTGCTCGATGGAGGAACCGCTGGAGTAGCCGCCGCCATGGAGCCAGACGATCACCGGCTTCTTCGCTCCCCGCTCCAGGGAGGGGGTCCAGATATTCAGATACTGACAGTGCTCGTTGGAGGGCCAGAAGCGGTGGGGGATCAGCAGCTCCCCGGTGGGCATGGGCTCATTGGCCACGGGGCAGATATACCCATAGTTGGTCGCCTCCCGGATCCCCTCCCAGGGCTTCACCGGCGCGGGCGCCTGGAAGCGCCCGGCGTCCGCATATTTGACGCCCTGGAAGATATACAGGCCATCCAGGAAAAAGCCCCGGAGCAGACCGTCCGCCGTTTTGGCCACGGTATCGGCCGAGCATCGGAAATCGCGCGCCATATCGTTTACCTCCTCAATCGTATTTCCATCGTCTTGTCGGGTTATTCCTTCACCTGCTTCATGCTCAGGGAAATGCGCTTCTTCTTTTCGTCCACCCCCAGGACCAGGACCTTCACCGTATCCCCCACGCTCACCACCTCGCTGGGATGGCGTACGAAGCGGTCGCAGAGCTCGGAGATATGCACCAGGCCGTCCTGGTGGACGCCGATATCCACGAAGGCCCCGAAGTCGATCACGTTCCGCACGGTGCCGGTGAGCACCATGCCGGGCTGCAGATCCTTCAGCTCCAGGATATCCGTGCGGAAAATGGGCTTAGGCAGCTCCTCCCGGGGATCCCGGCCGGGCTTCATCAGCTCCCTGACGATATCCCGCAGGGTGGGGACGCCCACGCCGCAGTCCTCCGCCGTCCGGGCTTCTCCCCGCTCCTTCAGCCGCCGGGGCAGCTCCCCGATACCTCCGGCCTTCACCTCTCCAAGGGAATAGCCGCAGAGCTCCAGCAGCCGCTCCGCCGCGGCGTAGCTCTCGGGGTGAACGGCGGTATTATCCAGCACCAGGGGGCTTTCCGGCACCCGGAGGAAGCCCGCGCACTGCTCATAGGCCTTGGGGCCCAGCTTCGGCACCTTCAGGAGCTGCTTCCGGGAGGTGAAGGCGCCGTTTTCCTCCCGATAGGCCACGATGTTCTTCGCCGTGGCCGCCGTGAGGCCGCTGACCCGGCGCAGAAGAGAGGGGGAGGCGGTGTTCAGGTCCGCCCCCACCGCGTTCACGCAGTCCTCCACCACGGCGTCCAGGCTCTCCTCCAGCCGCTTCTGGGGCATATCGTGCTGGTACTGCCCCACGCCGATGGCCTTGGGCTCGATCTTCACCAGCTCCGCCAGGGGATCCTGGAGCCGGCGGGCGATGGAAACGGCGGAGCGCAGGTTCACATCATACTGGGGAAATTCCTCCGCCGCCAGCTTGCTGGCGCTGTACACGCTGGCCCCGGCCTCACTCACCACCATGTAGCTCACCCCGGGGCAGCGGCGGAGCAGCTCCACCGTCATCTGCTCCGTCTCCCGGGAGGCGGTGCCGTTGCCGATGGCGATATGCTCCACCCCGTGCCGGGCGATGAGGGCGGCCAGGGTATCGATGCAGGCGGCCCGCTGCCGGTCCCCGTGGGTGGGATAGACCACGGCGGTATCCAGCACCTTCCCCGTGGGGTCCACCACCGCCACCTTGCAGCCCATGCGGTAGCCCGGATCCAGGCCCATGGTCACCTTTCCCTTCACCGGGGGCGCCATGAGCAGGGGCTTCAGATTCAGGGCAAAATTGCGGATCGCCCCCTCCGCAGCGGTCTCCGTCAGGGCCGCCCGGGTCTCCGTCTCCATGCCGGGCTGCAGCAGGCGGTCGTACCCGTCCGCGATGGCGGCGCGGAGGAAGGCTTCGCTCCGGGCCCCCGGCCTGACCATCCCCCGGGAGATCTCCTCCAGGGCCAGGTCCCGGTCCAGGGCCAGGGAGACCTTCAGGAAGCCCTCCTTCTCCCCCCGGTTCATGGCCAGGATCTGATGCCCCTGCAGCCGGGAAACGGGCTGGGAAAAATCGTAGTACAGCCGGTATACGCTGTCCTCCTCCTTCGCGGCGGCGGAGCGGAGGCTCCCCCGCTTCCGGATGGTCTCCCGCAGTCGCTTCCGGTTCTCCGGAGAATCGCTCACCTGCTCCGCCAGGATATCCGAAGCCCCGGCCAGGGCCTCCTCCGCCGTGGCGACGCCCTTCTCCCCGTCCACATAGGCCGCCGCCAGGGCGGCGGGGTCCTTCTGGGGCTGGAGCAGGATCGCCATGGCCAGGGGCTCCAGCCCCTTCTCCTTGGCGATGGAGGCCCGGGTGCGGCGCTTCGGGCGGTAGGGCCGGTACAGGTCCTCCAGGGCGGCCAGGGTATCCGCTTTGCGGATCTCCCCCTCCAGCTCCGGGGTGAGCTTCTCCTGCTCCCCGATGAGGCGGAGGATCTCCTCCCGCCGCTGCTCCAGGCTGCGGAGATAGCGCAGCCGCTCCTCCAGGGTCCGCAGGGCTTCGTCGTCCATGGCCCCGTGGGCCTCCTTGCGGTACCGGGCGATAAAGGGGATGGTGTTTCCCCCGTCCAGCAGGTCGATAACATTCTGCACCGCCTGGGCGGGCTGGTTCAGTTCCTGAGCGATGCGCAGCGTGATCCGGTCCATGGTCTCCTCCGATGATGATTATCCGGGGCTGCCGCAGTGGGCAGCCCCGTGCGTTTTCCGGCTTACAGAAGGCCGTTGATCACCGCCCGCAGGCGGTCGTTATAGTATTTGCTGTCCGGCAGCATATCCTGGATCATGAAGGAGGCGGAGAGCCGCTCCTCCGGGTCGGCCATCATCCAGGCGCCGGCGGCCCCCTCCCAGCCGTATTCCCCCACGGAACCGCTGCACAGCCCCGAAACGGGATCCATGAGGGTGCGGACGCCGTAGCCATAGCCATAGCCCTTCATCTCCGGCATAGCGGCGCGGAATTCCTCCAGCATCGCCTCGGACAGCAGGTTCTGGCGCATCATGGCCAGGGTCTTGCGGCCGATGAGCTTCTCCCCCTTCCAGGTGCCGCCGCAGGCCAGCATCCCGGAGAAGGCCCGGAGGTCCCGGAGGGTGGAGATGAGTCCCGCATCCGGCGCTTCGTAGGCGGCGCTCTCCCGATACATGCTGTCCAGCGGGTCCCCCAGCAGGTCGCCGCATTGGACCACGGTCCCGTCCGGCAGATGCCGGACGCACTCCGCCATGCGCTCCCGCCAGCCGGGGAGGAAGCGGAAGCCCGTATCCTTCATGCCCAGGGGCTCGAAGATCCTCTCCCGCATGAAGCGGCTCAGGGGCATGCCGCTGGTGATCTCCACCACCGCCCCCATGATGCTGATGCCGTAGCCATACTGGAAATGGGCGCCGGGCTCGAAGAGCATGGGGATCCTCGCCAGGGCGCGGATCTCCTCATTCAGGCTGTAATCCGCCTGGAACTTGCTGCCCCCCAGGTCCTCATGGACCTCCTTCAGGCCCTTGGCGGTGGGACTGCCGTCATAGGCATAGAAGCCCACGTTCATATTGAACAGGTGCCGCATGAGCATGGGAGTCTTGGAAGCCTCCACGCGCCAGGAGCCGTCGGGCTGCTTCACGCTCACCTTCAGATCCTTGTACTCCGGGATATAGGCGGAGACGGGATCATCCATGAGGAACGCCCCCCGCTCATACTCCATCATGCCGCAGAGGGCCGAGAAGGCCTTGGTGATGGAGTGGATCCGGAAGAGGGTATCCGGCGTCAGGGGTCGGGTATGGGCCATATCCCGATACCCCAGGTAGTTTTCGTACAGGACCTCCTCCCCCCGGCATACGGAAAGGGCGGCTCCGGGCAGGCCTTTATCCTCCACATAGGACCGGAGCAGCCGGTCCAGATCTTTCGTCGTTGACATTCTATCCTCCGGTTCAGCATGACCTCCGGCAGAGCCGGAGGTCATGGCGTCATTCAGTCAGCTGGTTCAGTCCTCTTTCTTTTCCTCGGGCCGGCGCATCTGGGAGAAGCACTTGCCGCAGATGTTGCAGCGCTTCTTGGGATTGTAGCGGCAGAAGCGGACGTTATCCCCCATGTAGTTGTAGGTATGCTCCCGGGCGAAGGGCATTTTGGCCTTCTGCTCATCCGTCAGCTGGATGCGGCTGCGGGTGATGGTGCCCCAGGTGCCGTCCATGAAGGCCGCCTGGAACAGGAGGGGCTTCTTCACGTTCCGGAACTTGATGGGGCAATGCCACACGTTGGCGGGCAGCCGGACCACGGTGGGCTTGGTGATGATCTTGGATTCCATATGGTCCGGATCATCGCCGATGGTCATCTCCACCTCCGCGTCAAAATCGAAGATGTTCATGGGATTGGCGCCCATGAAGAAGATGTACTCCTCCGCGCCCTGGTGGAAATGGCAGTCCTCCATGTCGTTGGGGCCGGTGAAGATCTGGTAGCCGCAGTGCCAGGTAGCGCCCTCCATATAAGTCTCGCCCCGGAAATAGAACTGGGGAGAGGGACACCAGGGGCCCCACTGGGTCTTTTCCTTGGGGCAGGCCAGCACATTCTTGGCCACCTCGTCGCTGAGGGCGGGCTTGGGGGCCTTCAGCACCGTGGCGTCGGAATAGGGCTTGGACTTGTTGCCCTCGGTCACCACACACTCGGAGGAATCCGGAGCCTTCTCCGGATCATAGGCGCCGGTATCGGAATAGCTCTTCACCCCGTCCTCGTTCACCACGGTCCAGGGCACGAAGTCATAGGGCCTGGGGGGGATCTTGTCCTTATGGGAGAAGCAGTAGCCGCAATAGGTGCACTTCTTTTCGGGATCCAGCACGCAGCTGCGGATGTTCTCATCCCCCATGTACAGGTACTGCTTTTCGCCGGTATCCTTCCGCTGGACATACTTCACCAGGCCGCAGCGGCCGGATTTCATCACCGCCTGGAAGAGGACGGGCTTGTCGATACGGACGAAATCCAGGGGGCTGTGCCACCAGCCCTTGGGCAGGCGGATGATGGTGGGCTCGGTGATGACCACCTTCTCCATGGTGTCATAGGTGGGACCCATGTAGAAATGGACCTCCGCGTCCCAGGCGGAGAACACGTCCGGCAGCTGGGCCCCCAGGAAGACCAGATACTCGTCCTCCCGGTGGAAATGGGGTTCGGTCTCCAGCCGGACGGGCTTCAGGAAGACCTGGAAGCCCAGGTTGATGCCCGCGCCGGGCATGTCGGTTTCGCCCCGGAAATAGGCCTGGGGGGACAGGATCCAGTCGCCCCAATGGGTCTCCTGGGGTACGAACTCATAGAACAGTTTTTCAAATTTTTCCTGCATGTTGCCGCTCCTTCCTGTATTTTCACATGTTGTTTTTTTCAGATGCGGCCCGGAGTCCGGCGGAGCGGGTTCGGGCCGAAGCGCTCATCAGCCGGCCAGATAGGCTTCGTACGCCTCCTGATACACCGCCAGGACCTCGTCCACGCCGATGCCGTGCAGACCCGCGAGATAGGAATCCCACTCGCTCAGGGGCTTGGAGTTATCCAGGAACGCCAGGTAGTTCTCCTGGAGATAGGTCTGGACGTCGGAGCCGTACTGGGCCAGGATATCATTCTGCTCATCGGTATAGGTCAGGCCGCTGGGGTAAACATAGTCGTCGTCATGGGGAGTGGAGCCCCAGTACACCACGTAGTCATGGGCGCCCTCGTTGCCGGGCACGTTCCACTGGGAATCCACATAGAGGCCGGGCTCCGAGAGGCTGTTCAGGGCGTAGATGCACATGACCATGGACCAGTGGACCTCATGATGGACGATGAAATCGGTGATGTAGATATTCCCCTCCTCGTCATAATCCCAGCTCAGGCCCTGGACGCCGTAGCCATAGAAGAAGGCGCCCTCGTCGCTGTACCGCCAGTCCAGCCAGGTGCAGGCCAGGGGGATATTCTCGCAGTCGGCGGAGATGGAGGCGTTGCCGATATGCACCCGGCCCACCTTATAGCCCAGATGCAGGGTCTGGCTCTCCTCCAGCAGGGGCTTGGTGAGGGGCACCCAGCCCACGGTCTCCCCTTCGGGGATGACGGCGTTATGCTGGCTGATGGCTGTGGGCCAGCTGTTCACCACGTAGCCCATGGAGCCGTCGTCGATCAGGGGATCGTAGTCCACGGTGCTGGTGAAGGAGGCCCAGTTCTTGCTGATGAGGCCCTCGTTGTACCACTGGTTCATCCGGGTCATCAGGGCCAGGTCGTTTTCCCCCATGTTGCTGAGGTACACCTTGCCGTCCTTCACATACTGGGTATTGATGCCGGAGCAGCGGAAATAGGTGTCATAGCCGACGAATTCGGTGCCGGGGTCCAGGGTGGACAGGAGGATCATGGGATCGGAGGCTCCCTCCTGGCTCATGAAGAAATAGAGCATATCATGGATATCGTCGAAGGTGCGGATATCCTCATAGGTCTTGCCCATATGGGCCAGCCAGTCTCCCCGGGCGAAGGCGCCGGCGGTGAGCTCCAGGGCGTCCCGCAGCTCGTACACCGCCAGAACCAGATCCTTTTCCGTAAAGACCCGGCGCAGGGTATCCAGATCCTTGGGGTCCTTGGTGGCCTCGTACATATAGTTGGGCATGTACTCCCGGTAATCGTAGATGTTCGCGAAGTACCCGTCCTCCACCACCGCGTTCCGGAACGCGCCGGTGTAGTAGGCGTTGGCGCCGCACATGATATCCAGCAGGGAGTCGGAAGCCAGGAGCACGGCGAAATTGGTCTGCCGGGCGGAAAGGGCCAGGGCTTCATACTCCACATGTACGCCGGTAAGCCGCTCCGCCTCCCGGGGGAATTCCATCTCCCCGTAGCCGCCCTCCCCCAGGACCTCGGGGGTCCAGCAGGCGGTCCACATGGTGAGGACCTCATCCGTGGTGCTCAGGGGCAGCTCATAGGCGTATTTTTCCGTGGCGATGCCGTCCGCATCCGCCTGGAATTTGCCCGAGGCGAAATGATAGGGGGATTCGGGGGTGGGCTCAGGCGTGGGCTCTGGAGCGGGCCCCGCGGTTTCCTCCGGCGCTTCGGTGGGAGCCGCCGTCTGCGCAGGCGCCTGGGTGGCGGGCGCCTGGGTCCCCTCCGGCGCCGGGCTGGGGGACGCCGCCGGGGGCGTGGCGGGACCGCAGCCCGCAAAGAGGGCCAGGAGCAGCAGCGCCGACAGGATGATTGCCGCCAAACGTTTCATGTCTTTTCTCCTTTCTGTTTTTCTTATTCTATGCTCTTCTTTCCCGGATACGGCCTCCGCGCTTTAGGTACTTTGCACGAAAACCGTCTCGTTTCTTCCTCCAATTATAGCACAGTTCTCCGGGGAGTCAACCGTTTGCCGGTCAGCCGGACACGGGATTCCTTCCGCCGCATTCGTCCCCAAACTGGCACAGATTTCCCGAAGTGTCATTGGTGTTTTTTTCTTGTTCATGATAGTATACTAAATGGATCAAATGGAAATGTTATGCCTGAAACCAAGGAAAGGAGGAATGAAATGAAGTACGATTACGCGAAAATCTCCCCCGAGGACCTGGCGGAGCTGAACAAGCTCCAGGAGAAGCTCTCCGACGCGGACCGGCAGGTCGTTCTGCTGGCCGTGGAGAAGAAGTTTGAGATCGCCCAGCTGAGCCCCGAGGAGCTGGCGAAGATCAACGCGCTGGAGAAGGAGCTTTCCACCGGCGGCCGCGAGGTCATCCTGGTCGCCCTCTCCCGATAACGACCGTGCGTCTGTAAGAGGAACGGTAATACGGCACAGCCTCCCGGATTGGATCACCGGGAGGCCGTTTTTTTCGTCAAAATGGACCTCACAGGCTTCGTTTTCCCGGTTACCGTAAGGGCCGGGAAAACACGCAGGTGTTCGGTCATTTTTCCTCTTCAAACCGAAGCAGCCGCTTCGGTTTGAGTAAGAGATTGCGCTCCGCGAGCAGGTTTTTCGGGCGGAAATGATCCAACTTCTTTGTGTCTGCGGTCATGAGCCCTGAGAGGCCTGGCGGCTACCACCTGGAATAGCAGAACGTGATCTGGCAGGCTGATCGGTCGACCAGGCAATAGCCCTCTTCCCCATGGTTGGAAAAGCCTTCCCCGAACAGCTGAAACCGGAGGAGCTCCGAAACCCCTGGGCCCTGACGGTGCAGCTCATGCCAGGCTTCGTCGGACCCGCTCCATTCCGCGGCGGCCTGAAGCTGTCCGATCCTTTCCATGAGCCTATCCTCCGTCGTGCGGTAGGACAGCTCAAATACCTCTCCGCCCTGCAAAAACTGCGGCGTATAGCTGAACGCCGCATCCTGAGCGTCCTCCGGAATGCGGGCGGGGAAGCACGCGCGCACCGCTTCGCTGCCGCCGATCTTTCCATAGGCCCGCTCATAGTATTTCGTGTCTGTAATCGTCGTCGCAGCGATCCGAAGGGACAGGAAGAACACATAGACGAGGGAAAGCAGCAGGAACAGGATCGTCAGGCCTGCGGTGAGCGCCTCGGTCATGCGGGAGCTCAGCATGCCTTTCCGGGCGAGAACGCCGATTCCCCACAGCACGAGGGCGGGCAGCAGAAGGACCGGGATCCGACCCCAGGGCGGCTGCACCGCAGCCGACAGGAAAACCGCCGCCAGCAGGAAGCAGACAAACGCAAGGCTTCCCATGACAAAGGGCAGCACGGCGTCTTTGCGCTCCATTCCTCGTTCCTCCCTCCTTCGCGCCGGAGCCCGGCGCAGCGGGTCCGGGGCGAAGGACTTTATCCGTCCTCCCGCTCCACGGTAACGTTGTTCAGTCCGTTCTTCTCGAATTCATCCATGTATTCCTGCATCCGCTGGGTGAGCTCGCTGTTTCCGCCGCTCTCCCCCGGACCCATGGCCAGGTCCCGCCGGGCCAGCTCCTCCGCCAGAATATCGAAGAAGATCCCGTCCTCATAATCCAGGATGGCCTCCTGGATGCCCCCCTCCTCGAAGCCCGCGGAGGGGACCACTTCCCCGTCCACCATCTCGAAGAGGGAATACATCCCCGTCTTGAGACAATAGGAGAAGCACTTGGACTCCACATCGTCATAGGCCTGGATGCGGTTTTCCCCCCGCATGGAGTTCATCACCCAGTTGCCCACATATACCAGGTCCAGCAGACGCCGGAATTCCTTATCCGTCAGCTCAAGCGTCATCAGAAGCCACCACCTTTACGCCGTAGTGAAGGCATTATACCCTTCCCCGGGGAAAATTTCCACCGTTTCCCGTCAAATCCCCCGGAAAAAATCCCGCCCCCGGGATCTCCGGCAGATTGGGTCTGTTCCGGCGGGAAAAAGTATGCTATACTGTTTCAGTTGAATTTCGGGAGGTGAACGGGTTGGCCGGTCTGGGAGAGCTTTTCCTGTCCTTCAGCAAGGTGGGGGTCATGACCTTCGGCGGGGGCTACGCCATGCTGCCCATGCTCCAGCGGGAGATCGTGGAGCACAAGGGCTGGGCCACCGAGGAGGAGCTGGCGGACTACTTCGCCGTGGGCCAATGCACCCCCGGCGTCATCGCCGTGAACACCGCCACCTTTGTGGGCTGCAAGACCCGGGGCTGGCTGGGGGGCCTGATAGCCACCCTGGGGGTGGTCTTCCCCTCCCTGGTGATCATCATCTGCCTGGCCGGGCTCATCAGCGCCTTTGCCGATAATCTCTATGTCCAGAAGGCCTTCGCCGGGATCAAGGTCTGCGTCTGCGTCCTGATCTTCAACGCGGTGCTGAAGCTGTGGAAGAAGGCCGTGACCGGCCCCCTCACCCTGGGGATCTATCTGGTCGTCCTGGCCCTGGCCCTGTTCACCCGGGTAACGCCGCCGGTCTTCGTCCTCCTGTCCGCCGCTCTGGGGATCATCCTGGAGCTGCTGCGGCGAAAGAAGGGAGATGGCGGGGAATGAGCCTGTATCTCCTCCTCTTCTGGGAGTTTTTCAAAACCGGCCTCCTGGCGGTGGGCGGCGGTCTCGCCACCCTCCCCTTCCTCTCCGATATGGCGGTGCGCACCGGCCTGTTCACCCAGGCCCAGCTGGCGGATATGGTGGCGGTGGCGGAGTCCACCCCCGGCCCCATCGGCGTGAATACCGCCACCTATGTGGGCTTCACCGCGGGAGGCGTCCCCGGGGCCATCGTCGCCACCCTGGGCCTCATCACCCCCTCCTACCTGATCATCCTGCTCATTGCCACCTTCCTGAAACGGGTGCAGGATAATCCCTTCGTGAATACCGTCTTCCGCTGTCTCCGCCCCGCCTCCACCGCCCTGATCACCTGCGCCGGGCTCACCATCGCCTACGGGGTCTTTCTCCGGCCCGGGGCCGGGCGTCTTTTGGCCATGGCGGACTGGAAGGGCGTCGTCCTGGCGGTGCTGCTGCTGGTATGCACTCAGCTCATCCCCAGGCTGAAGAAGCTCCACCCCCTGGTGTGGATCCTGTGCTCCGCCCTGGTGGGCATCCTTCTGTTCTGAGAAATCATCGAGAAAGGTTCTGCGGATATGGACCAACTGCCCAACCCCGGCCGTCGGGCCGTCGTCTTCGATATGGAATGGAACCAGCCCCTTCCCTGGAAGCAGTATCCCCATGTACCCAAGGCCCTCATGCCCGGGGAGATCATCCAGATCGGCGCCGTGATGCTGGACCCGGAGGGCCGGACCATGGGGGAATTCAGCGCCTCCGTGAAGCCCCGGTATTTCCGGCAGGTCCATTGGAAGGTGAAGAAGCTCACCCACATCAGTGAGACGGATATGCTGGGGGGCGACCCCTTCCCGGAGGCGGCGGAGCGGTTCGGCGCCTGGTGCTGCCAGGGGGGCGGGGATTTTGACCTTTTCGCCTGGGGCGGAGAGGATGAGCGGGTCCTCTGCGCCAATCTGGAGGCCTGGGGCCTGGATCCCTCCTGGGTCCCGGAGCAGGTGTACGACCTGCGCCTCATCTATGACGGCTTCCTGGGCCGCACCGAGACCAGCACTTCTCTGACGGATGCGGCGGAAGCCCTGGGGATCACCCTGGATCTGGAGCAGCATGATTCCCTGAACGACGCCCGCTATGCCGCCGCCATCTGCGCCGCCACGGATATCCGCCGGGGCATCCGGGAATACGAGGAGCTGGGCCCCGGTCCCGCCCTGCCGCCGGGAACGCAGCGGCAGCTGGAGACGGGCTTCGACTCCCCGGGGGACGCTCTGCATCACCCCGCCCTGTGCCGCTTCCGCTGCCCGGAATGCGGGGAGGAGCTGCGCTGCCGCGCCTGGGTCCCCCAGAACAAGGACCGGCAGATCGGCCTGGTGAAGTGCGCCAAGGGGCATGAAGCCTTCCTGCGCCTGCGCTTCTCCCGCCGCCCCAGCGGCAGATACAGCGTTCTGCGTACGGTGTACCCCGCCGGGGAGGAGGCAAAGGCCTTCTTCCAGAAGAAGTACCAGAAGCAGCAGGAATCCCTGAAACGCCTGAAGCGCCTCCAGGAGAAGGCCAAGAAGGCCGCCCAGGCCCCCGCTGACGGCCAGGGGGAGGGCTGAGACCGCGTTTCTCCGCGGTTTTTCTCTCCCCTTTTTCCTTTCCGGTAATTTTCGAAATTTACCCTTGCATTCCGCAGACCGTTGTGCTAATATACAAAAGCTGAACAGAAATCCGGGTGTGGCGAAGTTTGGTATCGCGCTTGAATGGGGTTCAAGAGGCCGCTGGTTCGAATCCAGTCACTCGGACCAAAAATCCGCAGGGGGTATTTCCCCGGCGGATTTTTGCATTTGCAATGGGGATTCGAACCAGCGGCCGTCAGGCGCGTCAGCGCCGTTTAATCCAGCCGCTTCGAGCTGCCCGCCCGCGGCGGGCTGCTCGGTTCGAATCCAGTCACTCGGACCAAAAAACCGTTGGGGATGCTTCCCCGACGGTTTTTTGCATTTGCAATGGGGATTCGAACCAGCGGCCGTTTGCGCGAAGCGCAATTCAATCCAGCCGCAATGAGCTGCCCGCCCGCGGCGGGCTGCATGAGTGCGTTTCCCGTGCATCCAGATGAATTGAACTCTGCCGGTAACTGTGGTACATTAGATGATGGAAATCGTATGAAGTCGATACTCTTGGAGGTAGTTGGAATGGAACGCAATCATGACGCTTTCATGCCGGCCATGAAGGGTATTGTGGCGGAGATCAAGACGGTTCTTGACTCTGCCCGCAGCAATGTGGCCAGACAGGTCAATAGCGAGCTTCTGAATACCTACTGGAATATTGGTCGCATCATCTCTGAATATGAGCAGACCGTTCCGGAACGCGCCGACTATGGAAAACAGACACTGAAAGAGCTGGCCCGGGTGCTGACGGCTGAATTTGGCAAGGGCTTTTCACGGGCGAATCTTTATAATATGCGGCAATTTTATATGACTTATGAAAAAGTCCAGACACTGTCTGGACAATTGAGTTGGTCGCATTATTGCGAGCTGCTGTCAATATCCGATCCGGATAAGCGCAGCTTTTATGAGAAGGAAGCCGTCAACGCCAACTGGTCTGTCCGCGAGCTGAAGCGGCAAATCGACAGTTCCCTTTTTGAGCGGCTGCTTCTCTCCCGCGGCGAAACAAACAAGGAGAAAGTGCTGGCCTTGGCTGAAAAGGGTATCGAAATTGCGGAGCCCGCTGACATCATCCGCGATCCCTATGTGTTTGAGTTCCTCGGTCTGCCAGAGGACAAGCCTGTGATGGAAAGCGATCTGGAGCGTGCGCTGGTGCAGCAGATCGAAAAGTTCCTGCTGGAGCTGGGGCGCGGCTTCATGTTCGTCGGCACCCAGCAGCGCGTGACGGTAAACAACACCCATTACTATGTGGACATGGTGTTCTATAACAAGATTCTCCGCGCCTATGTGCTGATCGAGTTGAAAACCACCAAGCTGACACCGGAGGCCGCCGGGCAGATCAATCTATATCTGAACTACTACGCCGCCGAGGTCAACGATCCGGATGATAACCCGCCCATCGGGATCATCCTCTGCACCGAAAAGGACAGCATCACCGCCGAATACGCTTTGGGCGGTCTGTCCAACAACATCTTTGCCTCCCGCTATGTGCTGTATATGCCGAACAAGGAGCAGTTGATCGCGCAGGTGGAGGCGGTGCTGAAAAAGTGGCACAAAAAAGATGAAATCACTGGAGAATCGAATGATGGACAATAGCATGAAGGAAATATATGACAAGGCTTCCTTGCTCAAAGATATAGAGGAACGCAAGCGGATTATTCACGAGTATCAACTTACTGGCCATTTGGATCGCGAAAAAGCTATCGAAAAAATAAAGGAATTGCGCCTGACTGACGAGGATGTAGCAAAGGTGACAACAACCAGACTTGCAGTAAGCTCTACACCTTTTTCTCAGGCGTCAAATAATGGGATTATCGCAGAACTGCAGATGCAGGTTGACATCTTGACCGCTAAGGTGTTGCAAAGAGAATGAATGCGTAGTCCCCCAAGCCAGTGCCAATAATGCGTAAAGGAGTTTTTCAACGATGACCATACAAGACGCAATCGACAGATATAAAGCAAATTTTGATCAATACTGGGCTGATGAAAAGTATAAGTGGATTGCAGTTCAGCATTTTCAACAGCACTGGAATATCGATGCAGATGACTTTTCTGCCATGCTGAAGGAAGCATTCAGCCGTGCAGACAATCTTCTCGGCGGGGGAAAGTATTACCCGAAAAGAATGCTCTATGAGCTTGTTGCCTGGTCTCCCGAAAGAATGCGTGAGTTGTTCCGTTTGCTCTACAATGAGGAACTGCCATTATCAGAACGGCTCCAACCGTTTCGTTCAGGCTGTGACCAGATCTTAAAGGAATATCGGGAAACCGTCCCCGATAAAGAAAAAGCGAAGAACCACTATCAGGATTTACGTGCGCTGATGGTATACCTTTCATTTGCTTTTCCGGACAAGTATTATCTGTACAAGTCCCAGATGTACAAATCCTTTAAAGAACAAATCAACTATCAAGAGAAGAGTAAGGAAAAGAACTCAGAAATCCGAAAGTATGATAATTTCCGTCAAATGTGTGATGAAGTCCGCAGAGCAATTATAGAAGATGGTGAATTGCTTGACATGCAACGCAAACATCTGGCATCTGAACCAGATTGCTACTCAGACGGCGCGTATCACTTACTGACACAAACCATTATCTATGTAACAAAAGAAGTTAATCCAGATGATTTGCATTCAAACGCAAAATACAAGCGTTGGTTTAGCCCGATAGTTGATGTACTTTGTTCTTTAGGTGGGGAGGCTCCGCGTCCAGCTGTTCATGACAAAATCTATAACATGTTCCATGTTTCTAAAGAGGAGCTGGAGAAAAAGAACAAATCTGGTATCCCGATTATAACCAATGAAATAGATTTTGCAAGGAACTACCTCAGAGTTGAAGGAATCATTGATGGCGACGCTCCTAGTGGAATGTGGAAGCTGTCCGAATTAGGGAAAAGAATAGTAATATCAGATGAACTGGCGGGAAAGATTATCATTAAAACGAACATCATTAACGAAGCAAAGAAAAATGGTGATCCGATACCGTCCATTGATTTGACACCATATTATGAATACCGCGACATAGCGGAGGACGGGTGGTTTCCGCCTGTATCACAGTATACGCCGGGTTTCTCCAAAGAGCAGTGGCTGGATATCCTAAAGAATCCGAATGTGATCGGCCCTGTTTGGGGCGGTGCGCTGGCTGCATTCTATGAGGCGGGCGGTGCTGCTACCTGCAAGCAGATTGCAACACGGTATCATCTGCCGCCCTCTGCAATTATAGGACGCTGTACACAACTGGCGAATAGAATCTATCGGGAAACAAATTGTCCTCTTTTTAGCGAAGGGGGAAGAACCCGCGTTTGGACAATTTTGTTCCAGGGCAAGAACGCCGACAGCGATACACCAGGAAGTTACATATGGAAACTGCGTCCAGAGCTCTACGAAGCACTGACGGAGTTTGGCATTCTTCGGTTTCTATGGAACAGCGAAGATGAAGGACTTGAACTTGTCGAGGAAGAAGATGCTGCATCTTATACAGAAGAAGACTTCCTTCGAGACGTTTATCTGTCGGAGGGACAATTCAAAGAATTGTCGGCCTTGTTGAGGCATAAAAAGAACATTATTCTTCAGGGGGCTCCGGGTGTCGGCAAAACTTTTGCAGCCAGACGTTTAGCCTATACCATGATCGGCAAGCAGAGTGAAGAGCAGATTGCTCTTGTTCAATTTCATCAAAACTACTCTTATGAAGACTTCGTCATCGGCTACAAGCCTGTGAAAGATGGCTTCGCTCTGCAAAAAGGCGTATTCTATCAGTTCTGTGAAAAAGCTGCAGCAAATCCAGACAAAGATTTTTTCTTCCTAATCGATGAAATCAACCGCGGCAATCTGAGTAAGATTTTCGGCGAACTACTTATGCTGTTGGAAAAGGATTACCGCGGAACAGAAATAACCCTCGCGTACAATGGTGAACAGTTTACAGTGCCGAAAAATCTCTATCTGATCGGGATGATGAATACTGCTGATAGAAGCCTTGCCATGATTGACTACGCGCTTCGCCGCCGTTTCAGTTTCTTTGAGATGGTGCCGGGATTTGATTCCGATGGTTTCCGAAGCTATCAGGCTGGACTTCACAGCGACAGGCTGGATACATTGATTCAAAAGATAAAAGAGTTGAATCGACGTATTACTCATGACAAGTCTCTTGGCAAGGGCTTTTGCATCGGGCACAGCTATTTCTGCGGCTGCGATAACTGTACAGATGACTGGCTCCGGTCTGTTGTGGAGTATGACATTCTTCCTACTTTATGCGAATACTGGTTTGATGATCCTTCAGAGCTGGAAAAATGGAAGGAGATCCTTCGGAGTGTGTTCTGATGAACCGGAATAAACATATTCTGATCAAAAACATCTATTATATGCTCTCCTATGCCTTTTCGGTCTTGCAGCAGGGCGACTATGAAGACGTTGAGAAGGAAGACTTTGATCATATTCATAACCTGTTTGCCGCAATTCTGGCAAAGGGAATTGGACGGCAGTTGAAACAAGGGTTGTATCGAGAGTATATGAATCACTCGGAGAGCCTGCCAGTTGTAAGGGGCAAAATAGAAATTCCCGGTACGATTCGGAATCGGTTTTCCAGAAAAGCAGCGGTTTCCTGCGAATATGATGAATTGTCCGAAAACAACTTGCTGAATCAGATTCTGAAAAGCACGACGCTGCTTCTCATACGTCATAAATCGGTTGATCAGAATTACAAAGATGCATTGAAGCGAGAGATGCTGTACTTCTCTGGTGTTGACAACGTTGATCTTCATTCTGTTCGATGGTCTGCAATTCGTTTTCATCGCAACAATGCCACATATCAAATGTTGATTAGCATTTGCCAGTTGATTGCAGAGGGTATGCTCCTTACCACTGACAACGGCGAATACAGGCTTGCTTCATTCCTGGATGACCAACGTATGAGCAGACTGTATGAAAAGTTTATCCTTGAATACTATGTGAAAGAATGCCCTCAGGTAAAAGCGACGGCATCCCAAATCCCCTGGGCATTGGATGACAGCGCTGGCACATTGCTCCCTGTGATGCAAAGTGATATAATGCTAACGCAAGGCAGCAAAGTGTTGATAATTGATGCAAAATACTATTCGCACACTTTGCAAGCACAGTATAATGTTCATACACTGCACTCTAATAATTTGTACCAGATTTTTACGTATGTTAAAAACAAAGATGCGGAGTTCGGAGATGCTCCGCATATAGTATCTGGAATGCTGTTATATGCACGGACAGATGAGCTTATCCAGCCTGACACCACCTATAAGATGAGCGGAAACAAGGTAAGTGTTCGGACGCTTGACTTGAATCAGGAATTCTCTGTGATTGCGGAACAGCTCAATGCAATAGTGGCTGAACATTTTTGCGACAAAGTATAAGATGCAGAATTATCTCTCACTTTTACCACAACTTAGGAGGAAATATGAAGGCAAAGGTTCTTATTCTTTTCAATCATAAAGGCGGCGTGAGCAAGACTCTAACGACCTATAATATTGCGTGGATGCTTACCGAAAAAGGGAAACGAGTTCTTCTGGTTGACTGTGACCCTCAAGTCCTTTAATTTCACTCGGACCAAAGAAAACCTTTCTATTGAACCACACACCATCCTAATCCTTGCGTGATGATTACAGCAGGAGGCTCAACAGACAGCAATAAGCCCCCAAAGGTTTTCCGAACATCCTTTTTCTATGGATGGAAAACCTTTGGGGGTAATTATTCATCCGATGCGCTCAATGAACTCTCTAAATATCGCGGACGGCATCATTCTTTAAACAGACGATTCGCAGCAAAACCGCAAATTTATTTGCCGATATTGACTATACATCTATACATCCAAAATTTCGCTCCCGCGAGGGCGGCACTTGCCGGTTTCCCGCGGGAGCGTTCCTGTTATGCGTCGTCACTCCGGTGCTTTTTCAGAGCGGTATTCCGTTCAACGGTTATTCCTAATCCCGAACGGCATTCATGCCGCAGGCCGTTCTGCGGATTACCGCTCCGCCAGGTCGGCATTGCAGTTGATCAGCACCTTGAGATAGTCCCCGGTGAAATAGGTCTCGAAGGCCTTGTGGATCTCCTCCAGGGGGAAGGAGATGGGCATGAAGTCGTCCAGCGCCATGCGGGAGAGGATCTGCACCGCCCGGGGGAAGCAGTACGGCGCCACCTTTGTGGCCCGGAGGGTCAGGTTGCGGTTATGGAAGGTATCCGTCATGGGGACGGACATGGCAAAGCCCTCGTCATACATGGCAATGTACATAACGGTGCCGCCGTCCGCGGCGATCTTCAGGGGAATGCCGGCGATGGCGGGCACGCCGGTGACCTCGATCACCACATCATAGCCCAGGCCGCCGGTGAGGCGGGC
Organism: Oscillospiraceae bacterium; assembly: GCA_017545325.1. The sequence continues at coordinate 32,652 of JAFWOX010000126.1, forward strand.
GCACTCGGTCGCCACATCCGTGACCGTCGGGTCGATCACATGGTCCGCGCCGAATTTCAGCGCAAAGGCCCGGCGGTCGGCCCGGGGCTCGATGACGGTCAGATCCGTCGCTCCCCGCATCTTCAGCATCTGCGCGCACAGCAGGCCGATGGGGCCGCCGCCCTGGATGGCGACACGCTGGCCCACCATCAGGTCTGCGCGGTCCGTGACCCGGACGGCGATGGAGGTGGGCTCAAGCAGGCAGGCCTTGCGCAGGGGCATATCCTCCGGGATCTTCCAGACCTGGCTCTCGTCCCAGACCACGTACTCGGCGTAGCCGGGGGCCGTGCCCTCGTCAATGGCGTTGGTGCAGAACTCCGGGTGGCCGTTCTGGCAGTGGTAGCACCGGCCGCAGGCGCGCAGGAAATTGCCGGCTACCTTGTCCCCCACCTTGAGGCCCTTGGTGTTGACGCCGGATCCCATCTCCACGATGACGCCTGAGATCTCATGGCCCATGCCGTAGGGCGGCGTGCGGCCGAAGATGTTCTGGGCCACATGGGGGTCGGAGGCGCAGATGGCGCAGTATGCTACCTTGATCTTCACCTCTGTAGGGCTGGTGATCTGCGGCTCGGGGACCTCCACGACCTCCATCAACGCCTTTTTCTCCGGATCGGCGGAGCGGAGATCGCCCGGCCGGGTGACCTGTAAGCATTTCATCGGATGTTCCCTCCTTATTTCTTTTTCATGCATTCCGCGACGGTTCTGGCGATCCCCTCGGGGTCCATGCCGTAATACCGATAGACCTCGTCCGGATCCCCCAGCACGGCGAACTCATCCGGCAGGCCGATGCGCTTGAACTTGCCCAGGAAGCCCCGCTCCAGCAGGTATTCCGCCACCGCGCCGCCCAGGCCGCCGTTGACGGAGTGCTCCTCCACGGTGAAGACGTTGCCGGTCTCGTCGGCGCACTTGTCGATCATGGCATAATCCAGGGGCTTGATGGTGTGCATATCGATGACCCGGGCGGATAGGGCGTAACGCTCCCTGAGGAGCTTGGCGCCAATCATGGACCAGTAGACGCTGGAGCCGGAGGAGATGATGGTCAGGTCCCGGCCTTCCACGGTCTCAATGGCCTTGCCGAACTCCAGCGGATAATCCTGATCGGCATAGACGTTGGGCGAGCCGCCCCGGTTGATGCGGATGATCATGGGTCCCTGGAAGCTGTAGGACTGGCGGATGCCCTTGATGCATTGGCCCGCGTCCGCCGGGACGAAGATCGTCAGGTTCGGCACGGCCCGGTAGAAGGCCAGGTCCGCAATGACGTTGTGGGTGGGACCACCGCCGGAGGTGCAGCCCGCATGGGTGCCGATAAGGCGCACGTTCACATCGTTATAGGCGATATCCGTGTGGATCTGGTCCGCTGCGCGCAGGGGCAGGAAGGGCCCGAAAACCTGGGAATACACCACAAGGCCGCTGAGAGCCAGCCCGCAGGAGGCGCCCACCTGATCCGGCTCCGCGATGCCGAAGTTGAAGCAGCGCTCGGGGTATTTCTGACACATCCTGCCCGCAGCCGTGGAGGGGGCCACGTTATCCGAATAGGTAAAGACGAAGTTGAGGCCCTCGTCGGCCATCTTCAGCAGCTCTTCCCCGTAGGCTTCCCGGGCGTTGGAGAGCATCTGGTCAAAATCATAGGTGGTTTTTACGACAGCCATGCTCACACCCTCCTTCTGTTTTTCTCGATGGAGGCCAGCGCCTCGTCCAGCTGTTCCTTCGCCAGACCGCCGCCGTGCCATTTGAACGTGTTCTCCATGAAGTCCACGCCCTTGCCCTTGACCGTGTTGGAAACAATGAAGAGCGGCGCGGCGCGGCGCGCATGATCCCGCTCCGGCAGTTTCTCCAGGGCGGCGCAGACCTGGGAAATGTCGTTGCCGTCCTCAATGGTCATGGCGTCCCAGCCGAAGGCTCTGGCCTTCGCCTCCAGGTCCCGCTGGGCCATAAGCTCCTCGGTGAAACCGGTCATCTGGAGCTTGTTGCGGTCCACGATGCACACCAGATTGCCAAGCTGGAACTGGGCCGCGGCCTGCATAGCCTCCCAGTTGGTGCCCTCGTCCAGCTCCCCGTCCCCCACCATGACGATAACCCGGTAATCCTGCTTCTGCACCCGTGCGCCCAGGGCATAGCCCACGGCGATGGGCAGTCCGTGGCCCAAGGAGCCGGCGGAAACCTCGATGGCAGGAACATAATGGCGGTTGGAATGCTGGCCGAACCGGGAGTTATCCAGGCACTCGAAATGCTCCACGATATAGTCCTGGGTATAGATCCCCATGTCGGCAAAGATGCTGTACAGGGTTTCGCTGCAATGGGCCTTCGAAAGGATGAAGCGGTCCCGGTCCTCGTTCTTCACATCCTTCGGGTCCCAGTTCATGTAGCGGTAATACAGGGCCACCGCCACCTCCACCATGCTGAGCTCGCCGCCCAGGTGGCCCATGCCGAAGCGGTAGACCAGGTTGAGGATATCCCCCCGGATTTTATAGCATTTCTCTTCCAGCTCCCTCAGCGTCTCCGGGCTCAGTGAATGATCACGCATAGAGTCTCCTTTCCCGTTGGCGAATTGCTTTCCTTCATGCGGCCCTTCCGGACCCGTATCCATCTGGGATAAATACAGTATAAAATATCCGCCGCGCCATAACAAGCCAAATTGTGCCCGGAGGCTCAGGCACAGCTCGTCATGCCGCCGGACAAACTGCGCAAACTCCGGCCTGCGCTCCAGGTCCTCGCCCTCCAGGAGAATCTTATCCGGGTCCAGAAACTCCCTTGCCTGATGGCAAAAGCGGCTGCGCCATCCACGCGTTTTTTCGGAGTGGTCAGCTCATAGAGCAGGCGCTCCCTCCTGTTTTTTCGGATGAAGGTCCGCACAAAATGCCTTTCTGCGGAGTAGTCCATGGGCTTTACTCCCGTCTCTTTGTTTCTGATGCCTTATTCCCTTTGTGCCCGCGCAGGAAACCCTCTTTCATAAGCAATTCCAAGACCCTTGCCTCCCGCTCCAGCGACATCGGGTCCACGGAGCCGTGCTCCCCCGTGCGATTCACGCGGATGGCCGTCTCCGGCTCCACGAACTCCGGGGTGAAGCGTTCCTCCGCTTCATAAGAGTCCAGCTTCTGCGGCCTCTGCTCCGGCTCGGCTTCACAGAGGTAATAGTAGTTTTCCTGCAGAAACCGCTCCGTGGGATCCTCTAGGCTCTTTTGGATACGGCGCACCAGCCCATATTCCCGCACAGAATCGGGGATCACGGTCAGGCCCGCTTCCTCCAGGGTCTCCCGGATCACGGCCTGCACAGGGTCTTCCCCCTTCTTGATGCCGCCTCCGGGAAACTGGTAGTAATCGTATTTCAGGCTGTGTACCATGGCGATCCTGCCGTCCCGGATCAGGATGGCCCGGGCGGAAGGCCGCGCGAATTCGTGGGTACAGAGGGAATGATCTCCCTTATCCAGTTCAAACAGAAGGCGCATAGCCGACCCCTCTCAGAATCGCCATTCTTCCTTCAGGATGGCGTACTGCATGGTGTTCTCGTAGTGCGGGCTGCCGTCTTCATCTCTGCCGTCGCATCCTCCGGGGAGTTCAGCTTCATGGAGGCAAAGCAGTTCACCGCCGGCTCGCCGGGTATTCCGCACGTCGGCCGCGTCGCTTTCGCGGAAGGGACGCAGGAGCAGTCTTTCGGTTTCGATGATCAGGCTTTTGCCTCCGTGTTTTCATTCTGTTCCGGTTCATCCTCCGGCACCCCGCGGATCATCCGCCGGTAGACCAGGAAGGGGAAGACGGTGCCGGCCACGAAGCTGACGGGCCAGGCCAGCCAAACCACGTCCAGCTGCAGGATCACCCTGGCGCCCAGGAGCGCCACCAGCACCTTGGCCCCCAGCTGCATGAAGCCGCCGATCACCGCCTGGGTCGCCTTGCCCACGCCCCGAAGGGTCTGCTGATAGATGCACATGATACCGTTCAGAATCCCGGGCACCGCGGCGAAGAGCAGGAAGCGGTAGGCCGCCGTGGTGACCTCCCGGCTGGGATCCTTCAGGAACAGGCCGATGAAGGATTTTCCGAAAACCAACAGCACGCCGCCCAGAATCACGGAGATGATGACGTTCAGCTGCCAGGAGGCCTTCACCCCCTTTTTGATGCGCCCCAGTCTGCCCGCGCCGAAATTCTGGCCGGCGAAGACCGACATGGAACTGCCCAGGGTCTCCGCGGGCATCAGGGACAGGGTGCCCAGCCGGCTCGCCGCCGTATAGGCCGCCATGACCGCCTCGCCGAAGCCGTTGATGCAGCTCTGCACCACCACGTTGCCCAGGTTATTGAATCCCGTCTGAACGGCGATGGGCACCGCCAGCTTCGTGATCTCCCCCAGCAGGAGACGATCCGGGCGGAAATCCGCCCGCCTCAGTCGCATCTCCGGGAAGCGCCGATAGAGCATGACCGCGGAGAAGACGACGCTGAGCGCCTGGGCAATGGCCGTAGCCCAGGCGGTGCCGGGTACGCCCCAGCCGAATACCGCCACAAACAGGATATCCAGGAAGACATTGATGACCACCGAGACGATCAGGCACCACAGGGCCGTCATGCTGTCCCCCATACCCCGGAAGGCGTTGTTGAACAGGTAGTACAGCAGGGGGAAGATGGTGGTGGCGAAGTTGATGTGCATGTAGGAGGCGGCCTCCGCCATGGGGGCGGAGGGGGTACCCATCAGCTTCAGGATCGGCAAGGTCAGCGGCAGACCGACGCCGGTGGTAAACACGGCGATGATGAGGGCAAGATAGAGACTGTTGGCAAAGGTATGGCGCATCTGGGCGATATCCTTGCGGCCGAAGGCCTGACTCAGCAGGATGCCGACGCCTACGTTCAGGCCGATGACCATGGCCGCCGTCAGCAGCACGATGGGCATGGTGACGCCGATGGCCGCCAGGGAGGTCTGACCCAGATAACAGCCGACGATGATGCTGTCCGTGATGGAATAGACCTGGTTCAGCAGATTGCCCGCCAGGGCGGGCAGGGTAAAGGCGGTCAGCAGCCGGAGGGGGCTGCCGACGGTCATATCTCTCGATCCGGATTTCATAGGACACTTCCTTCAACTGGCATTGCAGATACAGGATAACATGGCGATGGGAAAATGCATAGTTTTTCTTTTCTGCGCCTACGTGAGCGCGGCGGTTTATTGACTTTTTCGCAGAAAATGGTATGATTCCCTTCGGCGGCAGACCTGCGCGATCATCCGCGCTGCTCCGCCGCTTTTTTGTCAATCAACGGGGCGCAGCCCCACAAGGAGGACGATCCATGAAACGTACTTCCCGGATCCTGGCCGCGCTGCTGGCCCTCATTTTGCTGCTGGGGATGCTGCCTGCGGCGGCGGATTACCCGGCGGAAATCGGCAGCCTCGACCTCGCGAAAAGCTGGAAGGGCAAAACCGTCATCCTGCACACCAATGATATCCACGGCGCGATCACCGGCTACGCCGTGGCGGCCCACATGAAGCTGCGGCTGGAGCACCAGGGCGCGGACGTACTGCTGGTGGACGCCGGGGACTTCACCCAGGGGGATCCCACCGTCAACAACGACAAGGGCGCCTCGGCCATCCGGCTCATGAACGCCGCAGGCTATGACCTGGCCATCCCCGGGAACCACGAATTCGACTACGGCATCGAGCAGCTGGAGGCGAACATCGCAGCCGCGGACTTCCCGGTGATCTGCGCCTCCATCCTCCGGGAGGACGGCACGCCGATGCTGGAGCCCGCCTGGACCCATACCGGCGCCTCCGGTCTGACCATCGGCTTCTTCGGACTGGAAACGCCGGAATGCCGGACCAAGGCCAACCCCGCCCTGGTCCGGGGCCTGACCTTCCTGGCCGGACAGGAGCTGTATGCCTGCGCCCAGGCCCAGGCGGACGCCCTGCGGGAGGGGGGCGCGGATCTGGTCATCGCCCTGACCCATCTGGGCGTCCATGGGGAGAGCGAGCCCAACCGTTCCCAGGATGTGTACGCCGCCGTCTCGGGCATCGACCTGGTGATCGACGGCCATTCCCACACCCTCATGACCGCCGGGGAAGCGGACGAGCCCATCCAGTCCACAGGCACCAAGTCCGCCTACATCGGCGCGGTGATCATCGACAACAAGACCAAGACCATCGAAAGCCGCTGTCTGGTCCCCCTGGAAAACGCGGAGCAGGATCCCACGGTGAGCGCCATCGCAGCGGAGATCAAGGCGGAGGTGGAATCCGCCTTCGACGAGGTCATCGGGGCCAGCGAGGTGGAGCTGGAGGGGGACCGGGCCTATAACCGCACCCAGGAGACCAACCACGGCAACCTGACCTCCGACGCCCTGTATGCCTGCATCCGGGAACGGCCGGATATGCTGCATATCGGCGCCGACCATCTGCTCGCTCTCGTCAACGGCGGAGGCATCCGGGATTCTATCCATATCGGCCCCGTCACCCGGGGAGACGTGAATACCGTACATCCCTTCGATAATACCCTCTGCGTCGTCTACTGCACCGGCGCGCAGCTGCTGGAGGCGCTGGAGGCCTCCACCTTCCGCACCCCGGAGCAGGTGGGGGGCTTCCCCCACTGCACGGGCCTGCAGTGGACTTTGGATACCACCAAGCCCTATGATAAGGGCGCGCTCTACCCCGCCTCCACCTACCATGCGCCCAACAGCATCCGGCGGGTCAGCATCCAGAGCGTGAACGGTCTGCCCTTTTCCGAAACGGAGATCTACGCCGTGGCCACCAGCGACTTCTGCGCCACAGGCGGCGATACCTACTCGGTCTTCGCCGGACTGGAGAGCTTCGATACCGGCATGCTGCTGGACGAGGCGGTGACGGAGTATATCCGGGACAGCCTGGGCGGCGTCATCGGCCCGGACTACGCCGCGCCCCGGGGAGATCTGACGATGATCACCCTGGAAAACAGCCGGTGCGTCCCCTCCCCTCAGCACATCCTGCTGAACGGAGAAGAGGTACGGCCGGAGGCCTACAGCATCAATGGGGAAAGCTACGTCATGCTTCGGGACCTGGCCATGCTGCTGAGCGGGACCGCCGCCCAGTTTGAGGTGAGCTATGACCCGGAGCAGAACGCCGTCGCCCTCGCCGCCGGAGAGCCCTATACCCCCGTGGGCGGCGAGCTCACCCCGGGAGCGGACCGGTCCGACTCCCTGAAAACCAGCAAACAGAGCCTGACGGCGGACGGCGAGGCCCTGAACCTCTGCACCTATAACCTGGGGGGCAACAATTTCTTCCGCCTCCAGGACCTGGCCGCGATCCTGGGCTTCCATGCGGAATACGACCGGGAGACCGACTCCCTCCTGCTGACCTGCGGGGAATGACCGCCGGATCCGGAGCCCCAATCCGCGGGAAAACCGGCAAAACGAAGATCGGGAACGGATAACCCATCCGTTCCCGACCGCTTTATTCCTGCACAGGTCAGCCTCAGGTCCGATCAGTATTTGCCGTATTCCTTGACGGTTTCGAACATGGCCTCCACGTTCTCCCGCTTCACATGGCTCAGGCCGGAGCTGGTCATGAAGATGAAGCCGCCGCCCGGGGCGCAGATATCCAGCAGCTTCCTGGCCTCATCCCGCACCTGGTCCGGGGTGCCGAACTGGAGCAGGTTGGTGCTGAAGCTGCCCGCGATGCAGGCGATG
>JAFWOX010000127.1 GCA_017545325.1 Oscillospiraceae bacterium
AGTGGAGGCAGGGCTTCAGCTTCCCGTCGGCGGTGAGGCGCAGACGGTTGCAGCTCCCGCATAAGTGGGCGCTGACGGGGCTGATGAGGCCCACGTTCCCCTGCGCTCCCGGCAGGCGATAGAGCCTGGCAGCCCCGCCGTCCTCGGCCAGCGGTTCCAGCTCCGGAAGCCGCCGCAGCACCTCGGTATAGGGCAGATAGGCTTCCTTTCCGAAGCCGATTTCTCCCATGGGCATCAGCTCAATGAAGCGCATATCCAGGGGATACTTCAGGGTCAGGGCCGCCAGTTCTTCGATCTCGTCGTCATTGAAGCCGCCGATCAGCACGGCGTTCAGCTTGATTTTCTCGAAACCCGCTTCCAGGGCGGCATGGATGCCCGCCAGGGCCTCCGAAAGATGGCCGCAGCGGGTGATCTGTGTGTATTTCTCCTCCTTCAGGGTATCCAGGCTGATGTTCAGCCGCCGTACCCCCGCTTCCCGAAGAGGTACCGCCAATTCAGGCAGACGAATTCCGTTGGTGGTCATGCAGACCTCCCGGATGCCGGGAACTGCGGCGGCCCTTCGGCAGATGGAGAGGATATTCTTCTTCACCAGGGGTTCCCCGCCGGTGATGCGCAGCTTGGTGACCCCCAGGGAGGCGGCGGCCTCCACCGCCAGGATCATCTCGTCCTCCGTCAGCATGGCCTCGTGGTCTTTCTTTTGGACTCCCTCCTCCGGCATGCAGTAGCGGCAGCGGAGGTTGCACAGGTCTGTGACGGAGAGGCGGAGATAGGTGATCTCCCGCCCGAACTTATCCAGCATCTCAGTATCTCCCGAAGCTGCAATTGGGGAAGTGGCAGGCCTTGCACTGCTGGCAGAGGCCCCCTTCGCCCAGATTGATGAGGTCCTGCTTCGTCAGGCGGTCCCCGGTGTAGATCTGGGGCAGCAGTACGTCGAACATGGTGGTGGGCAGGCTGATGGCCGCCCCCGGCACCCCCAGGATGGCGCAGGAGCCCAGGTAGGCCGCCAGGGTCATATTCCCCGGCTGGGAGGGGACCCCGTGGGTGACGATCTCCGCCCCCAAAAGCCGGATGGCGGTGGGGGTCAGGTCGTCCGGGTCCACGGACATGCCGCCGGTGAAGATGAGGAAATCCGCCCCGGCCTCCAGGAAGCCCCGAGCCGCGGAGACGATCATATCCAGGTCGTCGTCGCAGAGCTTCACCCCGCAGATAACCCCAGGGTAGTTTGCCAGCTTCCGGCGGACAACGGGCTCGAATTTATCCTGGATCCTGCCGGAATAGACCTCGCTGCCGGTGATGATAACGCCGACCTTCCGGGGCTGATAGGGCCGCAGCTCCAGCAGCTTCCGGCCCCGGCAGAGCTTTTCCGCTTCGATGATCTGACTCTCCTTCGTCACCAGGGGCACGATGCGCATGGAGGCCAGGCGGGCGCCCGCCTCCACGGGATAATGGTCCGGCAGGGCGGTGATGGTGATATCCCCGATGGAATTGATCTGCCGCAGCAATTCCGTATCCAGGCGGAACTGCCCCCGGATATCCGCCTTCAGCAGCATCTTGCCTTCGGAAGGCCCCTCATAATGGGCCCCCTCCACGGGAGCCATGGCGGCCAGGCGCAGGGCGCAGTCCTCCTCATGGAGCTCCCCCGCGTTCTCCTCCCAGATGAAGACATGCTTCTTGCCGATATCCAGCAGCCGGGGGATATCCTCAGCCTGAATGACGTGGCCCCGCTTGAACAGGGCGCCCTTGAAGCCGTCGAACATGGCGGTGATATCGTGGCACAGGGTCATGCCCACCGCATCTTCCACATTGACCTTTTTCATCGCAGCATAAATCCTTTCAGTTTGGTGCCGGCGGGGAGAGGACCGCTCCCCGCCGGAATCACGGCCATCACATCGCAGCCCGCGGCGCTGGAGAGCACGCCGTTTCCCTGCTTCGGGGACAGAGTCATCTCCGCTGCCCCCTGGGAGAACGTCAGTCTGCCCCGGAGAAGGCGGGTGACGGGACTTTTCTTTTTGAAGCCGTCCAGCAGGGTCACCGTCAGCTCCCCGGGAAGGCAGTCGCGGCGGCCGCAGAGCTTTTTCAGGGCGGGAAGGACCACGGCCCAGAAGCTCGTCATGGCGGCGGCGGGATTGCCGGAAAGGCCGCAGAGGAGCTTTCCCTCCCCCAGGCCGCAGCAGCAGGCCATGCCCGGCTTCATGTCCACCCGGCGGAAGAGCACCTCCGCCCCGCAGGCCTCCATGGCCGCGGGAGTCAGGTCATAATCCCCCGCGGAGACGCCGCCGGTGAGGATGACCGCGTCGCAGCCGGCCTCCCCCTCCCGGATGAGGGCGGCGATGGACTCCGTCCGGTCCCCGGAGGAGCCCAGCCAGACGGGTTCGCAGCCGGCCTCCCACAGCAGGGCCGTAAAGGTATAGCGGTTGGAGTTATAGATCTTCCCCGGCTGCGGCGGCTCGCCCGGCTCGATGAGCTCGCTGCCGGTGGAAATGACGCCCACCCGGGGCCTCCGATATACCTCCAGGGCGGGGATCCCTTGGGCGGCGAGGGTGCCCAGGGTCCCGGCGTCCAGGGGGCCGCCCGCCGACCCCAGCGTTTCCCCGGCCCGCACGTCCTCCCCGGCCCGGACGATGTTGTCTCCCGACCGGACAGGGTCGAAAAGGGTGACGGTCTCTGCGGTGAACGCCGTCTTTTCGTACATGATCACGGCGTCCGCCCCCTCGGGGATGGGCGCGCCGGTCATGATGCGGATGGCGGCGCCCTCCGCAGCGGCAAAGCGGGGAAGGCTGCCCGCCGGGACCTCCTCCAGAACCCTCAGGGTCACCGGCGTCTCCCGGGAGGCCCCGGCGGCGTCGGCGGCGCGGAAGGCATAGCCGTCATAGGGGGAACGGTCGAAGGGGGGCACATCCCGGAGGGCGGTCACCCCTTTTGCCAGGATGCGTCCGCCGCAGGCCTCCAGGGGAAGGATCTCCGTCCCCACGCTGTGTACCCTTTCCAGCAGGAGCTCCCGGGCCTTTTCAAAAGACAGGCTGTTTTTCATGGTCATTCCTCCAGTAGCAGGAGCGCTTCTTCCGGCAGCCGGACGCAGACGTTCTCCCCCCGCAGGCGGGCCCAGGTCTCCTTATCCAGCTCCCAGCCCAGAAGGGCCGCGCTGTCCGATCCGCAGCGGAGCATGATGGTCACGGAGAAGGGATTCTCGATCTCCTCCTCCACCCGGCAGAACAGGATGTTGCTTCCCCGCTCCCCGGGTCCGGCCGGCTGAATATCGTGCATGCGGATGCCGACAAAGGCGGCGCTGCCCGCTTCCCGGGGACCGGTGAGATTGACCCCCCAGTCGGCAGCCCGGATACGCCCGTCCGGCAGCTTTTCCGCCCGGGAGATATTCTGGCAGCCCGTGAGGAAGGCCCCCGTCCGGGTCACCGGATCCGCGAACAGGTCTTTTTTGGTCCCGCATACTTCCACCCTTCCCCGGTCCATCACGGCGATCCGGTGGGAGAGGCGGAATACCTCGTCCCGGTTGTGGGAGACCAGGAGCACGGTCTTCCCGAATCGGGCGATGGTGCGGCGCAGCTCCTCCTCCAGCTGGAAGCGCAGCTGGCTGTCCAGGGCGGAAAAGGGCTCGTCCAGGAGCAGGAGCTGAGGCTCGTTCACCAGGATCCTCGCCAGGGCCACCCGCTGCTGCTGTCCGCCGGACAGGCGGGCCGGATGGGCCTCCTCCAGCCCGGTGAGATGCATGGCGGCGATGATCTCGGGCAGGACCTCCCCAGCCCGCTTCCTGTCCCGGATGCCGCAGCGGATGTTCTGGGTCACGGTCATGTTGGGAAAGAGGGCGTATTGCTGGAAAAGGTACCCCACCTTCCGCTGCTGGGGCGGAAGATTAATGCGCTTCCCGCTGTCATAGAGCACAACGCCGTCCAGCTCGATCCGGCCCCGGTCCGGCTTTTCGATCCCCGCGATGCATTTGAGGGTCATGCTCTTCCCGCAGCCGGAGGCCCCCAGCAGGGCCAGGACCTCCCGGTCCGCCTCAAAGGAGACCTTCAGGGAGAAATCCCGCAGCTTCTTTTCGATGTCCACCAGGAGGGCCATGTCACGCGCCCCCCTTCTGTTTCTTCTCCAGCATGTTCACCGCCAGGAGCACTACGGCGGAGATGGCCATATTGATGAGCACCCACCGCAGGGCCCCGGCGTCGTCATTGGTGCGCCAGAGCTGGTAGACCGTGGTGGAGATGGTGGCGGTGCGGCCCGGGGTATAGCCCGCGATCATGCTGGTGGCGCCGTACTCCCCCAGAGCCCGGGCGAAGGCCAGCACCGTTCCCGCCAGGATGCCCTGGCGGCAGAAGGGCATGCGGATGCGCCAGAAAATGTAGCTGTTCCGAAGGCCCAGGGTCTGGCCGGAATAGGCCAGGGTCTCATCGAAGGCCTCGAAGGCGCCCCGGGCAGTCCGGTACATCAGGGGGAAGATGACCACCGTGGTGGCAAAGATGGCGGACCACCAGGTCATGGTCATCCTGACGCCGAAGACGGCCAGCACCCAGGCCCCGATGATGCGCTTGGGCCCCAGGACCCGAAGCAGCAGGTAGCCCACCACCGTGGGGGGCAGCACCAGGGGCAGCGTCAGGACCACGTCCAGCACGCCCTTCACCGCCCGGGGCGCCTTGGCGATATAGTAGGCGGCAAAGATGCCCACGAAGAAAATGATCACGGTGCTGATGCCGGCAATGCGCAGGGAATTGAGTAAAGGATACCAGTCCATCGGATCACCTGCCCATGCAGTATAAACAGGAATACAGGCGGGCTTTGCGCACCCGCCTGATCCCGTTGGAATGAAGTCAAGAGGAGAAAAGTGTATGAAATGTATGAATGTGAAATGCAGAAAGGAAGCTTCGTTTTCCGCGAAGCGGGTCCGATTTGAAGCGCGTCAGCGCATCAGGAGAGGGGGGAGAAGCCCACGGACGCATAGGATAGCCTCGCAGAGTTCGCGTCCGCAGGCGCGAATCGATTGGGATCATTTTCGGGCGGAATTCATTTCTGGCCGAAAATACATCTATCGCCGCAAGTGTCGAAGTGTCCGCCCGAGGCGCGCAGCGGCGATGCAAGCCTTTTCAAATCGGAGCCCAGCGAAGCGGGTCCGATTTGAAGCGCGTCAGCGCATCAGGGGAGGGGGGAGAAGCCCACGGCGGAGAACACCTCCCCGGCCTCCTTGCCCTTCAGGTATTCAAGGAAGGCCTTGGCCTCCTCGGGATGCTTGCTCACGTTCAGCACGGCGGCGGGATAGATGACCTGGCCGCACATCTCGGCGGTGGCGGTATCCACCACGGTGAGGCCGGCGGAGAAGGCGTCGGTGCCATAGATGATGCCGCAGTCCACGGCGGCCTCGGAGACCTGGGTGGTGACCTCCTTCACGTTGGAGCCGTAGGTGATGACCCCCGCCTCGGCCAGGGCCGCCTCATCCAGCTCAAAGTAGGAGAGGATCTTCTGCGTGTACTGCCCCACGGGCACGTCGCTGTTGCCCATGGCCAGCATGAGGGTGCCGGCCTTCAGCCCGGCCACCAGATCGTCATAGGTCTGGATATCCTTGGGATTCCCGGCGGGGACCGCCAGGGCCACCTTGTTCTCCAGCAGGTTCACTCGGGTGCCCTGGAGCACGAAGTCCAGTCCCTCCGTGTTGCCGCCGTCGGCGTCCTTGGCCTTATCCAGCTGGTTCATCTGCTTGGGAGCGGCGGAAATGAACAGGTCGCAGTCGGCCCCCTCCTGGATCTGGGTCTTCAGGGTGCCGGAGGAGTCGAAGTTGTAAACGATGGTCACATTGGGCGCGACGGCCTTGTACAGCTCGGCGATCCGGTTCATGGTCTCCGTCATGGAGGCGGCGGCGAATACGATCAGCTCCACGGGCTCCGCGGCGGGAGCTGCGGTATCGGATGCGGGCTTGGGCCCGGTCTTGGCGCAGCCGGCAAACAGGCACAGGGCCAGGCACAGGCACAGGAGCAGCGCGATGGTTCTCTTCATGGTATTATTCCTCCAAAAGATAATATGTCCGACAAAAAAACCGCCCCTTTCAAAAAGGGACGGACAGCATTACGAGCTTCGCCTGCCTCGGGCAGACGCACGTATTCAACCGTCTCCTTTTCAATCAGGAAGGCCAGGCCGTTTCCCGCATGACCCTTTGCCGGAGGACCGACACGGTTCCGACGCCATAGCTGCTGCCACAGGCGGGGGAACTCGAAGACGTTATTATTCTCTCACAAAGATTATTTGTTGTCAAGTATAATCTTCTCCTTCTTTCTTTGCCTTGCAATGCGCCTCCGCTCCGTATATAATGATAAAATACAGGAGGGCCGATATGAAGGACCTGACGAAAAAACAGAAACAGGTGCTGGACTGCATCATCTCCTCCATCCGGGACCGGGGGTACTGCCCCAGCGTCCGGGAGCTGGGCCGGGAGCTGGGTCTCAGCTCTCCCTCCACCGTGAACAGTCATCTGGACAGGCTGGAGGAGCTGGGCTATATCCGCCGGGAGGCGGGAAAGAGCCGCTCCATCCGGCTGACGGACCGATGTACGGAGCCGGAGGGGATCCCCATCCTGGGCACCGTCGCCGCCGGACAGCCGATCCTGGCGGTGGAGAATGCGGAGGGCTATGTCACCTATACGCCGGAGGGCTCGGGGGACTATTTCGCCCTGCGCATCAAGGGGGATTCCATGATCCGGGCCGGAATACTGGACGGGGACCTGGTGGTGGTGCGCAGCCAGGATACCGCGGACAGCGGCGAGATCGTCATCGCCCTGCTGGAGGACGAGGCCACCTGCAAGCGGCTCCGCCGGGAGCAGGGGCGGGTCACCCTCCTGCCGGAAAACGAGGCCTACTCCCCCATCGACGGGAGCCATGCCCGGATCCTGGGCCGGGTGGCCGCCGTGATCCGGACCTACGCCTGAGTCCATCATAAAGGAAGGTTAGCGAAAATGAAGCTTTATAATACCCTCAGCCGTCAGTATGAAGAGTTCAAGCCCCTGGAGCCGGGCAAGGTGAGCATGTATGCCTGCGGCCCCACGGTTTACAATTATATCCATGTGGGCAACGCCAGGCCCATCATCCTCTTCGACGTGCTCCGGCGCTATCTGGAATACCGGGGCTACCAGGTGACCTTCGTGCAGAATTTCACCGATGTGGACGATAAGATCATCCGCCGGGCGGGAGAGGAAGGCATTTCCTCCGCGGAGGTGGCGGAGAAGTATATTGCCGAGTACAGGAAGGACGCGGCGGGCCTGGGGGTGCGGGAGGCTACGGTCCACCCCAAGGCCACGGAGAACATCCCCCAGATCATCGATCTGGTGCAGACCCTCATCGAGAAGGGCTACGCCTACCCCTCGGGCGGGGACGTGTACTACCGCACCGCGAAATTCCGGGAATACGGCAAGCTCTCCCATCAGCCTCTGGAGGACCTCCAGGCCGGAGCCCGGATCGACGTGAGCGAACAGAAGGAGAACCCCATGGACTTCGCCCTGTGGAAGGCGGCGAAGCCCGGGGAGCCCGCCTGGGATTCCCCCTGGGGCCTCGGTCGGCCCGGCTGGCATATCGAATGCTCCGCCATGTCCAACCGGTACCTGGGCAAGACCATCGATATCCACTGCGGCGGCCAGGACCTGATCTTCCCCCATCATGAGAACGAGATCGCCCAGTCCGAGGCGGCCAACGGCTGTCAGTTCGTGCGTTACTGGCTGCATAACGGCTTCATCAGCATCAATAATCAGAAGATGTCCAAGAGCCTGAACAACTTCTTCACCGTGCGGGAGGCCGCCGAAGCCTACGGGTACGGCACCCTGCGCATGTTCATGCTCTCCGCCCATTACCGCAGCCCCCTGAATTACTCTGAGGAGGCCCTGAACCAGGCCAAGGGCGCGCTGCAGCGCCTCACCAACGCCCGGGATAACCTGGAATTCCTGGCTGCCAATGGTACGGACGCTTCCCTCACCGGGGAGGAGGAGGCCTTCCTGGTCTCCCTGGATCCCTATCGGGAAAAATTCATCGCCGCCATGGACGACGATTTCAACACCGCCGACGCCGTAAGCGCCATGTTCGAGCTGGTGCGGGACGTGAACACCGCCACCGGGAAGGACGGCTGCTCCAAAGCCCTGGCCAGAGCCTGCCTGGACCGGCTCCTGGAGCTGGACGGCGTTCTGGGCCTGCTGTACAGGCAGGAGGAGAAGGACGACCTGGCGGAATGGGTGGAGGACCTGATCCGGCAGCGGCAGGAGGCCCGGAAGGTCAAAAACTGGGCCGAGGCGGACCGGATCCGGGACGAGCTGAAGGAAAAGGGCATCCTCCTGGAGGATACCAAGCAGGGGGTCAAATGGAAAAAGGCCTGACGCGTTCAGCGTCGGGGGTTATGAAAATCGATTTATCCGTCCCGGCGCGCTGCGCCGGGATTTTTCCAAAGAAGGAGGTGCCGGAATGGAACCCGATCTCAACTCCGCCCAGCGGGAGGCGATCACCGCCACGGAGGGCTTCATCCGGGTGATCGCCGGGGCGGGCTCCGGCAAGACCCGGGCCCTGACCCACCGCTTCGCCTACCTGGTGAACGACCTGGGCATCCTCCCCGGGAATATCCTCTGCGTCACATTCACCAACAAGGCGGCGAACGAGATGCGCCAGCGCATACACAACCTCACCGGGGACAACGACACAGGGTATATCAACACCTTCCATGGCTTCTGCGTCTCCGTCCTCCAGGAGGATATCAGCGCGGTACAGTACCCCAAGCGTTTCCTGGTACTGGATAATTCGGATATCGACTCCATGCTCCGGATCATCTACGATGAGCGGGGCCTCACCCTGCGGGACATGACCTTCTCCGCCGCCCGGGACATGATCGAGATCCAGAAGCTCTTCAAAAAGCCGGATTACTACCTGGACCTGATCAACCTCTCCCCGGAGGCCCTGCAGGAGAAATACCGCCTGGCCGCCGCCACCCAGGACATCATCTTCTACGGCTACCTCTGCCAGCAGAAGAAATGCTTCGGCCTGGATTACAACGACCTGATCAAGTTCACCCTGTATGTTTTCCAGGAGAACGAGGAGATCCGGCTGAAATGGCAGCGGCGGCTGGAATACATCATGATCGATGAATTCCAGGATATCGATCAGCTCCAGTATACCCTGATGGAGGTCCTTTGCGGCTATCACAAGAACCTGTTCATCGTGGGGGACCCGGACCAGACCATCTATACCTGGCGGGGGGCGGACGTGCGCTACCTGCTGGACTTCGACAAGCACCATCCCGGCACCCGCACCATCATGATGATGGAGAACTACCGCTCCACCCCCCAGATCATCGCCGCGGCCAACTCCCTCATCTCCCGGAACGCCACACGGATCAAAAAGGACCTGATCCCCACCCTGCCGGATGGGGGGAGCGTTCTCTGCCACCACGGGAAGAACGCCGACCAGGAGGCGGAATGGATCGCCGCCCGGATCCTGGAGCTGGCGGACGCAGGCGCGAACCTGGGGGACGCGGCGGTGCTCTACCGGGCCCACTATGTCACCCGGAGCCTGGAGGAGGTCTTCCGGCGGCGGAAGCTCCCCTATACCATCTACAGCGGGGTGCAGTTCTACGGCCGGGCGGAGATCAAGGACGCCCTGAGCTACCTGCGCCTTCTGGCCTACCGGGATGATCTCTCCTTCCGGCGGGTGGTGAACACCCCCCGGCGGAACATCGGCGTCAGCCGCATGAAGGTGCTGGAGGACTATGCCGCGGAGGAAGACTGCTCCCTGTATACCGCCCTTGTCCGCCTCTCGGACGACGAGCGCTTCCGGGGCACGGGGGCGCGGAAGTTCATCCGCCTGGTGGAGGAGCTGAGCGAGGGGATGGCGGAGCGCCCCGTCTCCGAGCTCCTGGGGGACGTGCTCCACCGGAGCGGGTATGAGGAGACCCTCCGCACCGAGGGGAGCCAGGAGCGGCTGGATAACCTGGCGGAGCTCCGGCAGAGCGTATACGAGTATGAGACGAGCTGCGGGGAGGAGGCCACCCTGGAGCATTACCTTTCCCATATCGCCCTGTTCACCAACGGGGATACCCCGGAGAACGCGGGGAAGGTGAAGCTCATGACCGTCCATGCCGCCAAGGGCCTGGAGTTTCCCTATGTCTTCCTCTGCGGCATGAACGAGGGCATCTTCCCCTCCCGGAAGATCCGCACCCTCCCCGCCATGGAGGAGGAGCGGCGGCTGGCCTTCGTGGCCTTCACCCGGGCGCAGAAGCGCCTCTTCCTCTCCGAGGGGGAGGGCCGGGGGCTGGACGGCTCCCCCCGCTATCCCTCCCGCTTCATCCTGGATGTGGACCCGGAGCTCATCGAATATACCCAGCCGCCCCGGGAGGAGCTTATCCGGGAGGCCCGGAGCTATATCGCCGCCAACCAGTCCGCCCTGCCCGCGGAGGAAGGGCCCAGGACCCTTCCCCCCGGCGCCCGGGTAAAGCATCCCATTCTGGGGACCGGCACGGTGCTGGAGGCGGATACGGAGCGGAACGCCCATGTGGTGAAGTTCGACGCCATGGATACCCCCCGGGCCATCGCCTTCCGGGCGAAGCTGGAAATATTGGAGGAATGAAGATGGAACTGAAATGCGAGAGCCGGTATATCCTGCTCCCCGCCAGCTGGAACGCCAGACCCAAGCGCCTGTTTTTCCGGGACGGGGAAAAGCTGGTTCTGGATCTGGCGGTCTCCCTGGACCCGGACGAGCCGGATTATCTCTTTCCCGTGGATATCGCCCGGTTCCGGGGCAGGACCCTGGAGCTGACCTGCGAGCCGGAGGCGAGCTTCGCCGTGGAGCAGACGGAGGACCCGCCCCTGGATTACGCGGGAAAATACCGTCCCTGGGCCCATTTCACCGCCCGCCGGGGCTGGATCAACGACCCCAACGGCCTGGTATGGTACCGGGGAAAATACCGGATGTACTACCAGCATAATCCCGCCGCCACCACCTGGGAGAACATGCATTGGGGCTCCGGGGAGAGCGAGGACCTGGTCCACTGGCGGGAGCTGGGGGACGTGCTGTTTCCCGATGAGGCCGGGACCATCTTCTCCGGCAGCGGCATCGTGGACCGGGAGAACGTCTCCGGCCTGAAGCAGGGGGAGGAGGATCCCATCCTCTTCTTCTATACCGCCGCGGGGGGCACCTCCCGGACCTCCCAGGGCAGCCCCTTCACCCAAAACCTGGCTTACAGCACCGACGGGGGCCGGACCCTGGTGAACTGGTCCGGAAACCCGGTGATTCCCCAGCTGGCCCCGGGGAACCGGGATCCCAAGGTGATCCGGTACGAGCCGGAGCGCTGCTATATCCTGGCCCTGTACCTGGAGGAACACGACTTCGCCCTGTTCCGCTCTGAGGATCTCCTCCATTGGACGGAGCTTCAGCGCCTGACCCTGCCGGAGGACTGGGAGTGCCCGGATTTCTATCCTCTCCCGGCGGACGGGGATCCGGAGAAGCTCCGGTGGGTCTTTTCCGCCGCCTCGGACCGGTATCTCCTCGGGACCTTCGATGGCCGCCGGTTCACCCCAGAGGGGGAACCCGGGCAGCTGAATTACGGGGATGTGTCCTATGCCGCCCAGTCCTGGTCCGATGAGCCCGGGGGAAGGCGCATCCGCACCGCCTTCATCAAGCAGGTGGTGCCGGGGCAGCCCTTCGGCTGCTGCATGGACCTCCCCCAGGAGATGAACCTGAAAACCGTAAACGGGGCCCTGCGCCTCTGCGCCTGGCCCGCGAAGGAGATCGAGGGCCTGTACCGGAGCAGCCGGACCCTGGAGGATCTGTCCCTCAGCCCGGCGGAGCCGGTGAAGCTGCGGGTGGGGAGCAAGGCCTGCGATATCGAGCTGGAATTCCCGGCGGACGCCGCCCTCACCCTCTCCCTCTTCGGCTTGGAAATGAAATACGAGGACGGGTCCCTGACCTGCGGGGAGAAGAGCGCCTCGGTGCGGGGGGAAAAGGGCCTCGTGCGTCTGCGGATCCTGGCGGATACCCTCAGCGCGGAGATCTTCGCGGACTCCGGCAGCATATTCCTGGGCATGGGGTATATCCAGGACCGCTCCCTGGATACCCTCCGGCTCACCGGGACCGGTACGGTCCGCAGTCTGGCTCTCCGGGAGCTGGGGCGATTCTGGGAAAACTGAGCGGCACGGGAACTTGCCTCCGGCGGCCCGGTTTCTCTTCCGCGAGAGAAACCGGGGAAAGAGCGCGGCAGGGGTGTTCCCCTGCACCCCCGGTGCCCAGGGCGCTGAAGCGAAGGGGACAAAGGTTCGATGATAAACAAGCGGGTGTTGAACGTCAGCTTGCCGACTATGAATCTGCTTGGCAATAGTCGCTTGCTTTTCAGGGTGGTTATCTGTAGATCGGCAATGTTTTCCGTCCCCCCTCCCCCGTTTCCCAAACCGAAGCCTCTGCTTCGGTTTGGAGAGGAGGAATGACCGAACACTCGCGAGGGATCGCGGCCTTTGCGGTAACCG
>JAFWOX010000128.1 GCA_017545325.1 Oscillospiraceae bacterium
CGCATTTCCCATAATCCCGGCGAAGCGTATGCTTCGTCGGGAAGAGGAGGAGCGACCGAACGCCTGCAAGCTGGCGCGGCTCTTACATAAACCGCGTCAGCGCAGCCCGCGAGGTCCGCGACGACGAAGGTCCCCTTTGGTGCGCCTTTGGTGACTTTCACCGCATTGGGAAAGTCACGCCCCCGGCAGGGATCCCCTTCGTATAGAAGTCCCGGGTGCCGAAGCACCCGGGACGCATGGGTTTCTTTGCGTTTTTTTGCAATTAACTCACTGTCAGCGCCGCGCCTTCGGAATACACGGTGCCGTAGCTGTTCTTCACCCGGCAGCGGTAGAGGATGCCGTTGTAGGAGGCCTTGGCCGTGACAGTATAGCTGGCGGAGGTGGCTCCGGTCTTGTTCTTCCAGGTGGTGCCGCCGTTGGTGGAATACTGCCACTGGTAGCTCATGCTCTCCCCTGCGGCGATGACCTTGAAGGTCACGCTTCCTCCCGCCGCAGCCGTCGCCGCCTTGGGCTGGGACAGGATCTTGGGCTTCACTCCGCTGACCGTAAGCCGGACCTTGCTGCTGTATACGGTCCCGCCGCTGTTCTTCACCCGGCAGCGGTAGAGCATGCCGTTGTAGGAGGCCTTGGCCGTGACGGTGTAGGTGGCGGAGGTAGCCCCGGTCTTGTTATGCCAGGTGGCGCCGTAGTCGTTGGAATACTGCCACTGGTAGGTGAGCCCCGTGCCGGAGGCCACCACCTTGTAGGTGGCGGTCGCCCCCACCGCCGCCGTCTGGGCCTTGGGCTGGGTGGTGATGACGGGCTTGGCCACGGTGACCGTGAGCTTCGCGGTTCCGGAGGTCACGCTGCCCCCCGCGTTGGTGACGATGCAGCGGTAGAGCATGCCGTTATAGGACTCTTTCGCCGTAACGGTATAGCTGGCGGAGGTCGCGCCGGTTTTGTTTGTCCAGGTGGTACCGGTTTTGGAATACTGCCACTGGTAGGTAAGGCCCGCGCCGGAGGCAACCACCTTGAAGGTGGCGGAGGCCCCCGCCGCTACGGTGACGTTCGTCGGCTGGGTGGTGATGGTGGGCTTGGCAACTACGCTTACGCCGCTGCTCGTCTTGCTGACTATCGTGCTGGTTGTGTCCTTTACATAGGCCTTGACTTTATAAATACCGATCTCCGCAGGTGTATAGGTGAAGGTTGTTGATTTGGAATAGACTCCCTTTTGGACGATCGTCCCGTCTTTGTAGACGCGGAAAGCATACTGCAGTGTCCCGGTACCGCCGTAGGCAGAGGCGGTCCAGGTGATTGGTTCCTCTACGGCCGCAGCAGTCTTGTTCACCGTGAGTCCGACTATGGTCAGAGGCTCCTCTTCGATCCAAACGATCTCTTCATGCTCCACAGCCTTTTCGATGATCCCAGTCCACGTCGGATTATTCTTTGGGTAAAAAACCGTGACCGGCAAGAAATCCACAGAGTTCAGCCGCAGCGATTCCTCTATTCCGGCAGGGGCGTCCCCTTCAAAATGTATCTCTCCAACCCACCGGCAGTCATTTGACGGGCCGATATGCACAACGCTGTCGGGAACGATAAGCTTTCGGATAAAGCCATATCCTTCTATCGATCGATCGCCGTCCAATGCACCTTGATAGATTACTTCCGTACCTGATGGGATCCTATAGCTGCTGCTGCGGTATCCACCGGGTAGAGCTACCAATGTCGTCCCGCTCTTGCTGAATAGCACGCCGTTGTTCGAACGCAGCGCGATATGCTCCTCCTCAACTTCTATCGATCGCAGCGACGGGCAAAGTCTAAATATATTAGAGCCATAGGTAAATCCCGAGGCATCCGGATCTCCTTGAATATAGACGGTTTCCAGATTCGGACTGCACCCATATATGCCCGCGTCCAGGAATGTCACGCTGGCTGGTATAGTCGCGCTTGTTATGGCAGACCACACGAAGTTATCCTGCCCCAGACTCTCCAGGTGGGGAGGAAGTGTGCACTCAGAAAGCTTTCTGCAAGAATAGAACGCAAAACTTCCTATAGATATCAGAGAATCCGGAAGCGTCACGCGCTCAATGCTTTCATATTCATAAAAAGCTCCTGCACCTAGAGCCGTAATGCCTTCGTTCACAACAACCTGTCTGATCTCATTTTTCCACTTCTCCCAGGGGCGGGGTTTATCCTGATAAAAACCCCACGTTTCTCCGGTTCCGCTGATTGTCAGGACCCCGTTTTTCAGCGTCCATTCCGCATTATCCCCGCATGCTCATGAAGCGCTTGCCGCATGGGCAGGCACAGGCAGAAGGCTAAACAAGATCTGTATACAAAGGAAACAGGAAACAAAAGAGCGAAAAGCGCATTTCATACCGAAAAACCTCCTGAACATAAGGCTTTGCGCAGCGGTGAAGACACGCCGCCTACAGGAATCCCTTGACGATTGCCCTGCTGACAGCGGACTTCAGCTTCGCCTTTGCAGCACCGTCGGTATCCCTGCCGCCGCAGGATTTCCATATTTCTTTCGCCCTCATGATAGCATACCAATATGGGCTGTGCAAGGGAAGGGACAACGAGGAAAGATACAATCAGCTCTCCATGCGCGGCCTGATGCTGCCCGCCGCCCGGGGGATGAGCCAGGCTTTCTGCAAACGCTTTGGGGGCGGCCGGCGGGCGGGGGCAGACGCCGGAACGGGCGGTTCATTACGGCAGCGTAAAAAAGCTTGCTTTTTCCCGGTCCTTGGCATACAATGATCGGTATTCCAGGAAAAAGGAGCGAATCATCATGAGTGAGATCCGGATCATGCGTACAGACAAGCCCAAGGCGAAGCCGGAGATCGACGGCATCCCCTTCGGCACCTATTTTTCCGACCATATGTTCCTGATGGACTACCACCTGGGGCAGGGCTGGGTAGACCCCCGGATCGTCCCCTACGGTCCCATCAGCCTGGAGCCCTCCGCCATGGTGCTGCATTACGCCCAGGAGATCTTCGAGGGGCTCAAGGCCTACCGCACCGCCGAGGGCAGGATCCAGCTCTTCCGGCCCATTGACAACATCCGCCGGATGAACGACTCCGCCGACCGCCTCTGCATCCCCCGGGTCCCCGAGGACCTGTTCATGGACGCGCTGAAGACCCTGGTGAAGCTGGACCAGGACTGGGTCCCCTCCAAGCCGGACACCAGCCTGTACATTCGCCCCTTCATCATCGCCACGGATCCCCATGTGGGCGTCCATGCGGCCCATAACTATATTTTCTGCATCATCACCTGCCCCGTGGGCAGCTACTATCCCGAGGGCCTGAACCCGGTGCGCATCGCCATTGAGAGCCGGGACGTGCGCGCCGTTCGGGGCGGCACCGGCTTCGCCAAATGCGGCGGCAACTACGCCGCCTCCCTCCGGGCCAGCGAGGCCGCGGCCAAGAAGGGCTTCAGCCAGGTCCTTTGGCTGGACGGCGTGGAGCAGAAGTATATCGAAGAAGTGGGCGCCATGAACGTCATGTTCAAGATCGGCGGCAAGATCGTCACCCCCTCCCTGGCCAAGGGCAGCGTCCTGCCCGGCATCACCCGCCGCTCCGCCCTGGAGCTGCTGCGGGACTGGGGCTACGCCGTGGAGGAACGGGATATCTCCGTGGATGAGCTGGTGAACGCGGCGGAGAGCGGCGCGCTGGAGGAGGGCTGGGGAACCGGCACCGCGGCGGTCATCTCCCCCATCGGAGAGATCAACTATCTGGACCAGGACCACGTCCTGGGCGGCGGCGGCATCGGCCCCCTCACCCAGAAGCTTTACGAGACCCTCACGGGCATCCAGTGGGGCAAGCTTCCGGATCCCAAGGGCTGGATCGTACCGGTCTGCTAACGTCGTCGGAATAAACCTCACAGGCTTCGTGCTCGCGGTTACCGTAAGGGGCCGCGAGCACTCGCATGTGTTCGGTTATTCCTCCTCTCCAAACCGAAGCAGACGCTTCGGTTTGGGCAGCGGGGACGGCGGTTGCAGCAAGGCCGCGGATGTTTGCATGCGTTCAATTGCTCCTCCTCTTCAAATCGAAGCAAGCGCTTCGGATCGAGTGCCGGGACTGGTGCAAATCCGGCCGAGGGCTTTTGTGGTCCGTTGCTGCGTCCTGCAGTTCATTCTCCGCCGCAGGGCGCGATACGCTGAGGCCGCTGCGTTCAGGAAGCGGCTCCGATTTGTGCAATTTTCGCAAATCTCCCTTGTTATTTTCCGCCGGATATGGTAAACTGGTTCAAATAAAGGGCGGCGCATCGCCCGGAAAAAGAAAGGCGCGAGGAAGATGGACGAGGAAAAGAAGGAATTTGTACCCAAGAACATACTGGATCAGCCCGATCCCCTCACCTGGCTGCGGTATCCCCCCAAGAAGATCCGGGGGGACATGAAGGGCGCATTCCAGCAGGCCGCCGAGGCGGATACCTATGAATGCACCTGCTGGAACAAGAAATGCCCCTACCATGGCGACTGCCGGAAGTGCCTCGTATTCCATATGGCGCTGAAGCAGTTCCCCACCTGCCAGCGGGCCATGCTGGAGGAAATGCATCTGACGGACCTGATCGACGAAGCCCTGCACGTGGAGCGGGACGAGAACGGCAAGATCGTCATGGCCCACGGCGTGCCCGTGAAGGAGCATCCGCCGGAGGATTGAGGAAAACGGACATACGGAAAACGCCTGCGGGAACGATCCCGCAGGCGTCTTTGTATCTGAAGCCTTAACCTCCGTGGTTTTTGTACCAGTCCCGGCCGTAATCCAGGTAGATCTGGTGCACCAGGGCGGACTTGCGCTGGTGGACCTCCTGGTCCTTGCTCCCAACCACGCCGGCCATGAAGCAGAAACCTCCCCCGGGGGCGTATTTATCGATATAGTCCCGCACCGCCTGGGCCAGCTCCTCGTCCTGGGTCTCCGGGAAAGAGATTCTCCCCTGGTTATCCCAGCCGCCGGCGAAGGCCAGCTTGCCATGGTACTTCCGCTGCACCTCCAGGAGATCGTTCCCCACCTGGGCGGGCTCCCACAGAGAGACGCCCATATCGATCCAGTCATCGATGAAGCTCTCGCATTTGCCGCAGTCATGCATGCCGATCTTCAGTCCCGCGTTCAGGGCCAGGTCCGCCTCCCGCTGGGCGAAGGGCTTCACCAGCTTCCGGTAGGTCTCCTGGCTGATGAAGGGGAACTGCATGGCGGCGGTATCGTCCGCCAGCTCATAGATATCCCCATGGTAGTACTTCAGCAGGGCCTTCTCCTTCTCCAGGAAATACCCGCTCACGTAATCGAACAGGGCATAAACCTCCTCCGGCTCCTCCTCCATGGCGCAGAGGCCGTCCACAAAGCCCATCATGTTCATCAGGAGCATGAAGTACCCCAGGTTGTGCACAATCACAGGCTTCGTGACCCAGTCCTTTCCCTTCATGTCCTTCTCCGCCTGCCGCTCCCAGTCGATCCCGGACAGATCGGGCAGCTTCACCACATCCCGCCATTTGCGGATGTCCTTCAGGAAGATCCGCCCGGGCACGGGCATGAAGCCGCCCATGGAAGCTTCCGAGGTGGTCATCTCCACCCCGAATTCATCCAGCATGTATCCGTCCGGGGACTTCCGGTCCCGGAACATGGAGGTGCCGGCTCCCCAACCGAAGAAATCATACTCCGGCAGGTATTCCGGGTATCCCGTCTCCAGCAGCCGGAGCAGGTTTTCCTTTTCCGTCAGTTTGTACATATTTCTCCCTCCGTTCTCCATAGCCTCTTGTCTAATCTGATTATACCTGTCCATTCCCGAAAAGGCAAGGCCGAAGGAGGGATTTTCCCGGAAGGCTTACATTCTTCCGATGTCCCGGGCGATGGTGAAGGCCTCCTGGGTGGCGCTGAGGATGTTCCGGGAGGCCAGGCAGTCCCCCAGCATCACGAACTCCGGCGCGCAGTCGTATAAGGCAGCGGCCTCCTCCATCAGCGGCCGCTGGCCGGTGGCGGCGATGACCGTATCCGCCTCCCAGGTCTCCTCGCCGGCGACGACCTTCCCCGCTTCGATCCGCTCCACCCGGACGGCGCAGCGCAGCTCCACCCCCCGCCGGGGCATCTCCTGCATGATGGCCAGGGTATGCATATTCCCGAAATCCACGGTGGGGCCTTCCTTCGCCTCCAGGATAGTGACCTTTTTCCCAAGGCCCGCCAGGAACAAGCCCAGCTCGATCCCCACCAGGCCGGCCCCCAGGATGACCACCCTTTCCCCGGTCTTCTCCGGCTCCCGGTAGGCCTCCTCGGCGCCCATGGCCAGCCCGATCCCCGGGATGGGGGGCAGGCTGGGTTTCGCCCCCAGAGCGGCGATGATCACATCCGCCTTCTGAGCTTTGGCGTATTCCGGGGTGACCTCCGTATTCAGCCGGATCTCCACCCCCGCCTTTTCCGCCAGGCGGGCCTGCCGCTCCAGATACTGGGCCAGATGGGACTTGAAGGGCACCTTTTCCTCGCACAGGAGGACGCCGCCCAGCTTCGGTCCCTTCTCGCACAGGGTCACCGCATGTCCCCTCCGGGCCGCGGTGAGGGCCGCCTGCATCCCGCCGGGGCCGCCGCCGATCACCAGGACCTTTTTCTTCACGGGGTCGGGATAGGCGGTGCGGACATTCAGCTCCCGGCCGATCTCCGGATTGATGGCGCACTGGAGGATCTGATGCCTGCCATTGCCCGCAAAGCAGGTGTTGCACCGGAGACAGCGATTGATCTCCTCCTCCCGGCCGGTGCGGGCCTTGATGGGGAAATCCGGATCCGCCAGGCTCTGCCGTCCCAGCTGCACCACGTCTGCCCCGCCGGAGGCGATGAATTCCTCCATCATCACCGGATCCGTGAAGGCCCCCACCGCGGCCACGGGGGTGGTCACATGCTTCTTGATCTCCCGGGCCAGCCAGGAATTGCACCCGTCCTCCAGGAACATGGAGGGGTGGGTGATGCACATGGATTCCATCACCTCATGGTTCCCGGCGGAGACATGGATCAGATCCACCTTTCCATCCAGGGCCATGGCCAGACGGATCCCCTCCTCGATATCATAGCCCCCGTCGTTGCACTCGCTGCCGCTCATGCGGAATTCGATGGGGAAGCCGGGGCCGACGGCCCCCCGCACCGCCTCCACCACCTTCAGGGGCAGGCGCATGCGGTTTTCCAGGCTGCCGCCCCATTCGTCCCTCCGGGTGTTGATCTTCGGAGACATGAACTGGGCCAGGAGCCAGCCATGGCCCCCGTGGAGGGTGATCATGCCGAAGCCCGCCTGCTTGGCCCGGGCGGCGCAGCGGGCATAGTGCTCCAGCAGCCTTTCGATCTCCCCCTCGTCCATCTGGGTCACATGGCCGTACTTATTCTCCATCTCCACCGGGCCATAGAGGGGAAAGCCCGCGTCCTGGCTGGCATGGGCGAACATCCCCGCATGGGAGAGCTCGCAGGAGGCCACGCAGCCATGGCGGGCCACGCCGCAGGCCAGGGCGGAGAAGCCCGGGAGGGAATGGGGATCCTCGATATTGAACAGGAAGCTGTAATGGCAGCCCCGCTCCCGGTCCACGATGCAGTCCCCCACGCAGATGGAGGCGAAGCCGCCGACGGCCTTCCGCTCATAATAGGCGGCGGCCTCCGCATTGGGGAGGCAGTCCGGCCCGACATTGTAGAAGCCCTGGGGTGAGGCGAAGATGCGGTTCCGGAAAAGGGTGTTCCCCAGGCGGATGGGGCGGAACAGATTCGGATATTTCATGATGCAGATTCCCTTTCGTTTTTTTCCAGTATACACCCCTTCCCGGGCCCTTGGCAATGCCCGCCGATTTCGTGCCTGACCGGGGAGAAGGATTGCAAACCGCCCCCCGTCTGATATAATGGCAGGGATTCTGAAACCGGCAGGAGGAAACATCATGCGTGGAACCATCTATGGCGTGGGCGTGGGACCCGGCGACCCGGAGCTCATGACCCTCAAGGCCGTCCGTCTCATCCGGGAAAACCGGCTGATCGCCCTGCCCTCGAAGGAGCCCAGGGAATCCCTGGCCTACCGCATCGCCGTACAGGCGGCGCCGGAGCTGGCGGAAAAGGAGCTGGTGGCGGTGCACATGCCCATGGTGCGGGACAAGGCGAAGCTCCGTGAGGCCCATGAGAAGGGGGCCCGGCAGCTCATGGCCCTGGCGGACGCCGGGGAAAACGTGGTGTTCCTCACCCTGGGGGATCCCACGGTGTACTGCACCTTCAGCTACCTGCAGCACATTTTGGAGGCGGAGGGGTATCCCGTGGAGCTGGTGAGCGGCGTCACCTCCTTCTGCGCCGCCGCCGCCAGGCTGAACCTGCCCCTGGCGGAATGGGACGAGCCCATCCACGTCCTTCCCGCCGCCCACAAGACCGGGGATATGCTGGAGCTGGAGGGCACCTATGTGCTCATGAAATCCGCCAGCCACATGCGGGAGGTAAAGGAGATGCTGAAGGCCGGCGGCCGGAAGGTGCAGGCCGTCATTGACTGCGGCCTGGATTCCGAACGGATCTGCCGGGATCTGACGGAGATCCCGGATGACGCGGGGTACTTCTCCCTGATCATCGCCAAGGAATAATTGTTGCCTGAGCAACTGAATCGTCGGCGCCTTCTCCGATAAAATGAATCGAAACGAAGAACGGTTCATTTTGTGAAAGGAGAAGGCGCTATGTTTTGTTATCAGTGTGAACAGACCGCCCTGGGCAAGGGCTGCACGGGAAAGGCGGGAGTCTGCGGCAAACGGGCGGAAACGGCGGAGCTGCAGGATCGGCTCACCGGCGCGCTGATCGGTCTCAGCCGCGCTGTGGAGGGAAACGAGGACAACATCACCCCGGAGACGGACAGCCTGGTAACAGAGGTCCTGTTCTCCACCCTGACCAATGTGAATTTCGACAACGCCGCCCTGACTGCTCTGCTGGAGCGGGTGCGGGGGGAAAAGGAGCGGCTGGTACCCCAGTGCGGCTCCTGTCAGAAGCCCTGCGGGCGAAACGACGACTATGAGATGGAGCGGCTCTGGACCGCAGATGACCCGGATACCCGCTCCCTCCGCTCCCTGATCCTCTTCGGTCTTCGGGGTATGGCGGCTTATGCCTGGCATGCCCGGGTCCTGGGGTACCGGGACGATCTGGTGCAGCGGTTCTTTTATAAAGCCCTGTGCGCCGTGGGCCGGGAGGACGCAGAGCAGGAAGAGCTGCTGGACCTGGCCATGGAGACCGGAGGGGTGAACCTCCGGTGCATGGAGCTGCTGGATCGGGCCAATACGGAGACCTTCGGCCACCCGGAGCCCACCGCCGTCAGTCTGAAGGTGGAGAAGGGGCCCTTCATCCTCGTGAGCGGTCACGACCTGCTGGACCTGAAATGCATTCTGGACCAGACCGCCGGGAAGGGCGTAAACGTCTATACCCACGGGGAGATGCTCCCTGCCCATGCCTATCCGGGGCTGAAGAAGTATCCCCACTTCAAGGGGAATTACGGTACCGCCTGGCAGAACCAGCAGAAGGAATTCGCGGAGCTCCCCGCCCCCGTCGTCTTCATCACCAACTGCCTGATGCCCCCCAGAGACAGCTACCGGGATCGGATCTTTACCACGGAAACGGTCTCCTGGCCCGGAGTGGAGCATATCGGCGCGGACAAGGATTTCTCCCCCGTGATCCGCAGGGCGCTGGAGCTGGGAGGCTGGCCGGAGGACAGGCAGTTTTCCGGGCTGAACGGAGGCGAGACCTTAACCGTCGGCTTCGCCCGGAATGCGGTCCTGGGGGCGGCGGACAAGGTGGTGGACGCGGTGAAGAGCGGCGCCATCCGGCATTTCTTCCTGGTGGGCGGATGCGACGGGGCCAGAGGCAGCCGGAGCTACTACACGGACCTCGTGAAGCAGACCCCCGGAGATACGGTGGTGCTCACCCTGGCCTGCGGCAAATACCGCTTCAACGACCTGGACCTGGGGACGATCGGCGGACTGCCCCGGCTCATGGACGTGGGGCAGTGCAATGACGCCTACTCCGCGATTCAGATCGCCCAGGCTCTGGCGGGTGCTTTCGGCTGCGGGGTGAACGACCTTCCCCTCAGCATGGTGCTCAGCTGGTACGAGCAGAAGGCGGTGTGCATCCTGCTGACCCTCCTGTATCTGGGGATCAAAAACATCCGTCTCGGTCCCACCCTTCCCGCCTTCCTTTCCCCCGGCGTTCTGGGCATCCTGGCGGAGAAGACCGGACTCGCCCCCATCACCACCCCGGAGCAGGATCTGGCCGCCATTCTGGGCAGCTGAAAAAACTCACGGAAGGCATAGACATCCCCGCTTTTCCTGTGCTAAAATTCGGTTAAGATTCATTTTGAAAGGCGGTATGTTCTATGGCAAACATCCTCGCAACCATCACCACCATCGTATCCCATATCCTGCTGGCGCTGGTGGTCTTCCTGGTGGGCCGGTTCATCATCAAAAAGTTCGTCAAATGGCTGGACA
This sequence comes from Oscillospiraceae bacterium, assembly GCA_017545325.1. Next base: position 10,436 of record JAFWOX010000128.1, read on the forward strand.
AGAGCAAGATGATGGAAAAGCTCGACCCCTCCCTGCACACCTTCCTGGTGAGCTTCATCCGCATCGCCCTCTTCGTCCTGCTGGTCATCGCCATCATCACCATCCTGGGCGTGCCCACGGCCTCCATCATCACCGTGCTGGCCTCCGCAGGTCTGGCCGTCGGCATGGCGCTCCAGGGCTCCCTGGCCAACCTGGCGGGCGGCATCATGCTCATGATCTTCAAGCCCTTCAAGGTGGGGGACTATGTGGAAGCCGCCGGAGCCTCCGGCAACGTCACTAAGATCACCATGTTCTATACGGTCATCACCACCCTGGATAACAAGCGGATCACTGTGCCCAACGGCTCCCTCATGAACGCCAACGTAACCAACCTCACCAGCGAGCCCCTGCGCCGGGTGGACCTGACCTTCACCTGCGCCAAGAGCGAGAGCGTGGAGAAGATCGAATCCCTGTGCCTGGAGGCCATCGCCAGCGTGCCCAAGGCGCTGAAGGATCCCGAGCCCTTCGCCCGGGTGAGCGGCGGCACCAACGAGGCCATGGAATTCACCGTCCGGGCCTGGTGCGATCCCGCGGACTACTGGGATGTGTACTTCGACGTCACCGGCGCCATCGTCCGGGCCTTCGGCCGGGAGGGGGTGCAGGCTCCCGCCCTCCGCGTGCTCAGCGAGCAGAAATAAAGCTTCGCTTCAAATCGGACCCGCTTCGCTGGGCTCCGATTTGAGAAGGATTGCATCGCCGCTGCGCGCCTCGGTCGAACACTTCGACACTTGCGGCGATAGCAGGATTTTGGGGCAGAAATGAATTCCGCCCCAAAATGATTTCCATTTGATTCCCGCCTGCAGGCGGGAACTCTGCCGAGAGCCTTTGTCTTGCGTTCGGGCCGCTCCGTTTGGAGCGGCCCGATTTTTCTTAAGATTGATTATTTCGGGATCCGGACGAAGAAATGCTCCTCGTCCTCCCCCACGACCCGGCCGCCGTTTTTCAGCATGACCCGGAGGGAGGGGATGTTGTATTTGTACAGCCGGAGCCAGAATTCCTCCTCCGGGATGACGGTCCTTCCCCGCTCCAGGGTCAGGCGCAGGCCCTCGGTGCCGTATCCCCGGCCCCGGCAGTCCTGCTTGATGAAATAGCCGATATGGCCCGCGCCGAAGCGCAGGGCGTCGTTCAGCCAGTGCCGCAGCTTGAAGAGGCCCACGATCTCCCCATCCGCCCAGAGGAAGCAGGTCGTATCCGCCACATAGCCCTCCGGCAGGTTGTCGCCCCGGCTGTGGGCCAGCATCCGGGGCAGGGCGATATCCCGAAAGGTCTCCCAGCTGCAGCCGTGCCAGCGGTTCTCCACCCCGTTCTCATTTTCCGGCATATCCCGGAGGAAGGCCCACTCCGCCTCCGCGTCCTCCGGATTTGCTTCTTTCAGATACAGCATAGATTTCCTCCAAAAAACGCGGGGCCCCTGCCATCCGGCAGAGGCCCCGCACTGACTCTGGGTTTAGAAAGAGTGCTCGGCCCGGGAGATGACGTCGTTCTGCATGGCTTCGGTCATATCCACGAAGTAGGCAGAATACCCGGCGATGCGCACCACCAGGTTATGGTACTCCTCAGGATGCTGCTGAGCGGCCCGGAGGGTGGCGGCGTCCACCACGTTATACTGGACCTCCATACCGCCTTCCTCGAAGTAGGTCTTGGTCATATCCTGCAGCTTGGTGATGCCGTCGTCGGAATTCAGGGCGGTGGGATGGATCTTCAGGTTCACCGCCATGCCGTCCATATACCGGGAATGGTCGAAGCAGCAGGAGGAGACGAAGACGCTGGTGGGGCCCTTCTCGTCTCGGCCCTGAACGGGGCTCATGGCGTCCGCGATGGGGGTGCCGGCCTTGCGTCCGTCCGGCGTGGCCCAGGTGATCTCCCCCTGGGGCACATGGTCCGCCGCGCCGAACATGCCGCACTTGTACACCTTGCAGCGCTCGTTATGGAAACCGCGGGACTGGTTGTAGTACAGATCCATCACGTACTTCTGCTCCATATCCGCATAGGGATCGGCGTTGCCGTAATGGGGCACCTCGTTGATGATCCTCTGGCGCAGAGGCTCGTAGCCCTCCCAGTTGGCCAGGATAGCGTCCAGCATCTCCTTGCCGGAGACGAGCTTCTTATCGAAGACCATATACTTCAGGGCGGTGAGGCTGTCCCCCACGGTGGCGAGACCGGTGGCGGTGCCGCCGTAGCTGTTGTACTTCGCCCCGCCGGCGGAGACGTCCTTGCCGGACTCCATGCAGCCCTCGGTGGAGATGGAGAGGTTCGGGAAGGGGAAGAGCCGGGTATACTCATGCTCGCAGTAGTTGTTCAGGGTGGCGATCCAGGTGAACATCCACTTGGTGAGCTTCTCGTAGGCCGCCTTGACCTCCTCCATGGACTTCATCTCGTACAGGTAGCCGGAGCAGTACTCCGCCGGAGCCTGCCGTCCGTTCATGGGGTTGATGCCGTTATTGATGGCCATCACCAGGGCGATGGGCCAGTAGATGCCGTTGATGCCCATGGCGGAGCCGTTGGGGGCGGGATAGTCGTTGCCGGAGCCGGTGATCTCCTGGCAGCCGATGAAGGCATAGTTCCGGGCGTCCTCCAGGGAGAAGCCCAGCTCCCGCATGATGCCGGGGATGATGCAGTCGTCGTTCTGCAGCAGAGGCAGGCCGCCCACGTTCATGCTGGTGGCGATGGCGCAGTCCCACATCTCCTGGGGGGTGTTCTTGGTGGTGCGGAGGGAGACGGTGGGCTCATGGAGCTTCAGCCGGGCGATGGACTCCAGCACCATGTAGGAGACGGGGTTCACCGCGTCCTCCCCGGTCTTGGGGTCGCAGCCGCCGATGGTGGTATGCTGGCCGATATGGCCGATGCCCGCGGTCTGGGCGCCCTTGCCGAAGCCGCCGCCATAGAAGATGTTCAGCTTCAGGAAGAAGGCGTCCACCAGCTCCTGGGCATGCTCCATGGTGATGGTGCCCTCCTCCAGGTCCTTCTTCAGATAGGGCCAGACATACTGGTCGAAGCGGCCCATGCTGGTGACGCCGGGACCATTGTGCACGATGAGGAAGATATGGTAGAGCATATACATCTGACAGGCTTCCCAGAAGTTCCGGGGGGTGCCCTCCGCGATATGGTCCAGGCCCTCGGCCATCTTCTCATACTCGGCCTTCTTCGCGGGGTCGGCGGCGGTCTTGGCCTTCTCCCGGGCGGTATCCGCATACCGGCGGGTCAGGGCAATGGCCCCGTCGCAGGCCAGGACGGCGGCAGAGTAGAACTCGTACTTGCCCATGTCGTCCCCCATGATGTTGCCCTTGCGCTCATCCAGCCAGTCCTGCGCCTGCTTGCGGATCTCCCCGTAGCCCCGCTTCAGGATGGTCTGGAAGCCGGGGGTCAGGTGTCCGGGAGGCATCAGCACGCCGAAGCCGCCGGGACGGCCGAAGGGAGTCGCCTCCAGGCGGAAGAGCTCATCCGCTCCCTGGGGAAGCCAGGTCTCGGGCCGGACCATGCCGGGCTGCATGTTCTTCTTCATATCCTCCCGCATTTCCTTCAGGTCCTCGGGAGAAATGGCCAGCTTCTGGTGGGAATAGGTGGGGTCGTCATCCGGGGCATGATGCAGGCCGTCCGGCCCGATGGGCCAGGTATGCTCGATGTCCATCATCAGCCACATGGTCCCGCTGGCGGCGCCCCAGTGCTTGTTGCCCACGTCGCCGGCAAAGTATTCATCCTCCTCGATATCCGTATGCATGCGCTGGATCACATACAGGGCCTCGGCGGGCTTCGCCAGGATGGGAGGATAGTTCTTGTACTTGGCCTGAGCTTCCCGGACGATCCGGGCCTTGGAGGGATCCGCGATGATGATGCGGTCCCGGACCTTCCCGCGCAGGCGCTCGATACGGTCGGATACAGGTCTGAAGGTATACATGGCATTGATCCTTTCTGCAAAAAACTCTATATTTCCTGTTCTTCTCAACTTCTTCAGCGGGGGAGGGCAGATGCATGGTTGCCATGCTATCTATCCATCTCGACAAAGACATTTTTACATTTATTATCTTAGCACAGCGCCGGAGCTTTTGCAAGAGGATGGTGGCACTTGACGGCAAAACGTGCTACAATACGGACAGGAAAAAAGGAAACGGAGGAGAAGCAAATGTATTATCGGGAAATCGCCGGCGTCAAGGTCTCCGCCCTGGGCATGGGCAATATGCGCCTGCCCACCCTGGAGGGGAAGGACGACAACATCAACCGGGAAAAGGCTCAGGAGATCATCGACTATGCCATGAGCCGCGGGATCAATTATTACGATACCGCCTACCGCTATCATGGGGGCCAGTCCGAACGCTTCATCGGCCAGGCCCTGAAGGCCTACCCCCGGGAAAGCTTCCTGCTGGCCAGCAAGTTCCCCGGCCACATGATGGTGAAAAAGGAAGGGGGCGTGGTGGGCTTCACCAGCGGCCTCGCCGGCTGGCCGGACAACACCGTGGAAGGGGTCTTCAAAGAGCAGTTGGAGAAGTGCCAGGTGGATTACTTCGATTTCTATCTCCTGCATAATGTGAACGAGGCTTCCCTGGCCATCTACGACGACCCGGACCTTAAGGTGGTGGACTTCGTGCAGCGCATGAAGGCGGAGGGGAAGATCCGGCGCCTGGGCTTCAGCTCCCATGCCTCCTCCGCCCAGACCATAGACGATTTTCTCACCCGGTACGAGGGGGTCTTCGACTTTGTGCAGATCCAGCTGAATTATCTGGACTGGAAGCTTCAGGACGCCAAGGGCAAGTACGAGGCCATCGTGAAACACGGCCTGAAGGTGGTGGTCATGGAAGGCGTCCGGGGCGGAAGACTGGCCAATATCCCCGAGGAACAGCTGGCAAAGCTGCAGGCCTGCAAGCCCGGGGACAGCGCCGCCCGCTGGGCCCTGCGCTGGCTCCAGACCCTGCCCGAGGCAGCGGTGGTGCTCTCCGGCATGACCACCCTGGAGCAGATCAAGGAGAATGTGGAGACCTTCTCTGCCCCGAATCCACTCAGCGAAGAGGAGAAGGCTCTTCTTCAGGAGGTGGCAGACTCCATGCTCACCTGGGTGCCCTGCACCGCCTGCCGGTACTGCACCGAGGGCTGCCCCATGGAGCTGGATATCCCGAAAATCATCGCCGCCTACAACGGGATGAAGAACGGGGATTTCATGTCCCGCTACGATCCGGATAAGGCGGATCCCGCCCTGGATCCCCGCCGCTGCGTGGGCTGCGGCGCCTGCGCCTCCATCTGCCCCCAGAGCATCAAGATCCCGGAGATCATGACGGAATTTGCGGACATGCTGACAAAGCGTCCGCCCTTCCCGCCCAGAAGATAAAAGCCTATGAACAGAAGGAGCCCGGCCGGGACAGATCCGGCCGGGTTTTTTCTGCGTCTACCACACCTGCCAGCGCAGGACGAAAGCCAGGAAATACAAGACCGCCAGGATGCTGCAGCAGACGGTCAGGAGGATATCCGCCGCCCGCTTCTGCGTCACCAGGGCCATGGCCGTCGGGACGGGGATCAGGGCGATAAGATACCGGGGACCGCTGAGCAGCCAGGTGGCCCCGTAAGCCACGGCGTAATACCCGATGAACCAGGCCGTATAGCCCGGGCGGAGCTTCTTCGCCGCACAGAACATCAGAGTGAGGCAGCCGAAGCTGAACAGCAGATTGGGCAGCCAGAGCCCCAGGAAGACATGCGGCTTATCCCAGAAATCATGCACCGCATAATCCATCTGGTACGCCGCCGTATTGAAGAACCACCCCAGGTGCTGGTGCCAATGCTCGCTCTGGTATTCCATGAACTTGAAGGGGTCCCCGGAGACCCGGTAATTTATCCAGCAGTATACCCCGAAGCCGGCCGGGACCAGAAGCAGGGCGGCCGCGCGCCCAAGGACCCGCCGGAACCGCTCCCCCTCCCCCAGCCGATCCCGGTCCCGGAGGGCATCCTCCGCCAGCAGGAAGACCAGGGGGATCAGCAGGCTCAGGCCCAGGCTCCGGGTGAAGGCCGCCGCGCCGCCGCAGAGACAGCCCGGGATCCACCGCCTTTTCCGGACCAGGTACAGGCACAGGGCGCAGAGCAGAAGGAACAGCCCGTCGCTCATGGGCGCGGCAAAAAAGAATACCCCGGGCAGGAGGCAGAGGTACCTGATCCCCCGGAGGGCGTCCTTCCGGGGAAGATCCAGGCGCAGGAGGCGATACAGGACCACGCCCGCCGCCGGAAAGGCCAGGCCGGAAACGATCAGGCCGGAAATCAGGTCGTTTTTCACCAGGCAGTGCACCAGCCGTACCAGGACGGGATAGCCCGGGAGGAAGACCAGCCGCACCAGGGCGTCCCTGTCCCCCTCGGAGGGGTACCAGTCCCGGACGATATCCAGATACTGGCCGCTGTCCAGACAGCGCCAGAAATCCAGGTATTCCCGGAAACTCCCCTCCTCCCCGGCGATCCGCCAGATCGCCCAGGTCAGCAGCAGGACGGCGATATCCACCCCCAGCAGGAGGGCGAAAATGCGCAGTCCCACCCCCGGAGGCTCGGCAAGGTCCGCCCCCGGCTCCGGCGGCGCATTCCGGCTCCAGGCCCGCATCCACACCGGCACGAAGCGGAGACACACCAGGGCGAAGAGAATCACGGCGGCCAGGGAGGCGGCGAGGGCGGGAACGGAGACGGCCTTCTGCCCCCGGTACCACAGAATCCAAGCCGCAGCCAGGATCGCCAGTCCCAGAAGATCGATCCAGAAGCCCGGTTTTCGCAAGATCTTGTTCATTTATCCCCCGGTTCTCATTCCCCGGCCTTCGCCCCCTCCAGCTCCTTCAGCCGGTCCAGGACCGCCAGGGCGGCTTCCTCCTTGCTCAGCAGGGGCAGCTCCCGGATATACTCCCGGGTGATGAGGGTGAGGACGTTGGTATCCACCTGGAAGCCCGCTCCCGCCTGGCGCAGGTCGTTGGCGCAGATCATGTCCGCGTTTTTCTTTACCAGCTTCGCCCGGCTGTTTTCCAGCATATTCTCGCTCTCCATGGAGAAGCCCGCCAGGAGCTGACCGGGCTTGCGATGCTGCCCCAGCCAAAGGAGGATATCCTGCGTACGTTTCAGGGGGATGGAAAGATCCCCCTCCTTCTTCTTCAGCTTGTTTTCCGCCGTCTGAACGGGGGTATAATCCGCCACGGCGGCGGACTTGATGATCCAGTCCGCGTTCTCCGCCCGCTCCGTCACCGCCCGGAACATATCCTCCGCCGTGGTCACCTCCACGGTCTCCACGAAGGGCGGGGGCTCCAGAGCGGTCTTCCCGCTCACCAGGGTGACCTCCGCTCCCCGGAGCATGGCCATCCTGGCGATGGCGTAGCCCATCTTGCCGGAGGAGTGGTTGGAGATAAACCGCACCGGATCCAGAGGCTCCCGGGTGGGCCCGGCGGTGACCAGGACCTTCTTCCCCAGGAGATCATGGGGCAGGGCGATCTCCCGCAGAATGTACTGGAGGATGGTCTCCGGCTCCGGCAGCTTCCCCGGACCCGTGGTCCCGCAGGCCAGGCGGCCCACCGCGGGCGGGATGACGGTCCAGCCGTACTTCTCCAGCTGCTTCAGATTATCCCGGGTGGCGGGATTCTCCAGCATATGGGTATTCATGGCCGGGGCGATGAGCCGGGGACAGCGGCAGGCCAGGAGGGTGGTGCTGAGCATGTCGTCCCCCAGGCCGTGGGCGATCTTGGCGCAGATGTTGGCGGTGGCGGGGGCGACGATCACCAGGTCCGCCCGGTCCGCCAGGGCGATATGCTCCACCTCGTTCACCGTGAAGCGGTCGAAGGTATCCGTATACGCCTTCCGGGCGGTAAGGTGCTCAAAGGTGAGGGGGGCGATAAACTTCGTCGCGTTTTCCGTCATCACCACGTCCACCTGCGCATGGAGCTTCACCAGGGCAGACGCCAGGTACGCCGCCTTGTAGGCCGCGATCCCCCCGGTGACCCCCAGAAGCACGGTTTTCCCTTTCAGCATGTGCGTCGCCTCCCATGGTTGATATCAAGGGAATTATACCCGAGGCGGAGGCAAACTGCAACCTTGCCTCTTGCATTCTCCTCTCTCTGTGATATAATGCGCAGGAACCGGCGGCGGCAGGTCCGGGGCATCCGCGGAGCGGAGCCCCAGGAGCAGCGGTCCGAAGCCGGTCCGCAAAATACCAAAGCGCCGCATCCCCCGGGAGGGGAGCGGCAGCAGGAGGAATGAAAAATGAAAAAGAGCATTGATGTACGGGCCTTGACGATCCTGGGCCTGATGACGGCGCTGTTGATCCTCTTCTCCTTCACGCCCATCGGGACCATCCCCATAGGCCCGCTTTCCATTACCCTGAACGTGATCCCCGTGGCCGCGGCGGCTATCGCCCTGGGGCCGGCGGGGGGACTGGCCATGGGCTGCATCTTCGGGATCCTGAGCTTCCTTCAGTGCATCGGGATCGGCATCCCCAGCGGCATGGGCGCCGCGCTTTTCGGCATCAATCCCATCTTAGCCTTCATCCAGCGGTTCGTTCCCCGGGCCCTGGACGGCTTCCTGGTGGGGCTCATCTTCCGGGCTCTGGAGAAGAAGCCCGGTCCCCGCATCGCCTGCTTCATCTCGGGCTTCTGCTCCGCCTTCCTCAACACGCTGTTTTTTATGAGCGCCCTGCTGCTGCTCTTCGGGAATACGGATTACGTGCAGGGCTTGATGGAGAATAAGGGAAGCCACAATTTCCTGGTCTTTACCATCCTGTTTGTGGGGGTCAATGCGGTGGTGGAGATGGCGGTTTGCACCATCGTCTCCGGCTTCGTGGGCTCCGCCCTGTACCACGCCAAGATCCTGCCCCTGAAGAAGACCAGCTGAAGGAGGAAACGGGCATGCTCCTAGCCATCGATATCGGGAATTCCAACATTACCATCGGCTGCATCCGGGGGGAGGAGATCTGTTCTGAGGTGCGCATCGCCACGGACCTGGCCAGGACCTCCGACCAGTACGGGGTGGAGATCCGGAATATGCTGGAGGCCAGCGGGATACATAAGGAGGATATCCGGGACTGCATCATCTCCTCTGTCGTCCCCCCCGTCTTCAACTCCGTTTGGGCGGGCGTGTATAAAATGATCGGCCTGCGTCCCCTGGTGGTGGACGCCTCCATGGATACGGGGTTGGAGCTCTGTCTGGATATGCCTTCTCAGGTGGGGGCGGACCGGATCGTCGTGGCCGTAGCGGCCCTGGAGCGGTATGAAGCACCCCTGATCATCATCGACATGGGCACCGCCACCACCATGGAGGTGGTGGAGCCCGGCGCCCGGTACATGGGCGGGGTCATCATCCCCGGGGTCCGGGTTTCCCTGGACGCCCTGACGGGACGCACCGCCCAGCTCCCCGCCATCAGCCTGGGCCGACCCGGTCAGGTCGTAGCCAGGAACACGGCGGACTGCATGCGCAGCGGCATCATGTACGGCACCGCCTGCATGCTGGACGGGATGATCGACCTGATGCGGGATGAGGTGGGGCATGAGTCCACGGTGATCGCCACCGGCGGCCTGGCGCCCTTCATCACCCCCCTTTGCCGTCACGAGATCCGCATGGAGCCGGATCTGCTCCTCCGGGGACTGAATATCCTGTACAGGCGGAACAAAAAGGCGCAGTGATGCTCCTGAAGACGGAAAACACCCCGGCACACGCCGGGGTGACTTTATCTCAAAGGGTTTTCGCCGCCTCTTCGATCCTCTCCCGGAGGAAGGCGTTTGCCCGCCGGAGCTCTGCCTCCCAGCCCTCCTCCCCGTGGTACCAGAATTCTCCGGTGAAGAGCCGGACGCCCATGGCCAGGGCCGTGCGAAGGCAGCCCAGGTAATCCGTATGTCCCCCGGAGCCGAAGCGCATATCCCGGTAGACCCCGGGCTTCGTCTCCTTCAGGTGGAGGGCGAAGGTATGCCCCGCCCCCAGGGCCAGGTCCTCGGTGACTTGATGGCCGTACTTCACCGCCGCATTCTGCAGGTTCCCGATATCCGGGTACAGGCCCAGCCAGGGGGAGTCGATCTCCTTAACCCAGGCCACAGCCTTTTCCACCGTATCCATGAAGGGGGTCTCCATGGTCTCGAAGGCCAGGATCACCCCCGCCTCCGCCGCCCAGGCGGCGCCCAGATGCAGGCCCTCCCGGAACCGGGCCCGGGTCTCCTCGTCCCCCGGCTCATAGTACACGTCGTACCCCGCCAGCTGAATGATCCCGATCCCCACATTGGCGGCGAAGGTCACCGCTTTTTTCAGGATCTCCAGAGACCGATCCCGCACCGCCGGGTCCCGTGCCCCCAGGGGATATTTTCGATGACCGCTGAGGCAAAGGGTGCGGATGGCCGCCCCCGCCTCCCGGCTCCGGAGCCCCAGCTCCCGCTGGGCCCTTTCGCTCCAGTCCAGCCGGGCGAGACGGGCGTCCGTCTCATCGATGCTCAGCTCCAGGCGGTCGAAGCCCGCCTCCCGCGCCCTCCAGCAAAGGGAAATCAGGTCATCCGCGGGGGGCAGGGCCTTTTCATACAGGCCGAGGGAGTATTCCATCATGCTGCGCTCCTGTCCTTGCGCCGGGCTCCGGCGCAGAGTATACTGAAGAAAAACGAAACACGGGGGGAAGAGAGATGGGATTCATCAAGCGGAAACTGGCGGAGCTGGACAAGTGCTACTCCATTGCCGCCCTGGACTGGCCCGGGGAGAACGGCTTTCTGGTGGCCTCGGAAAAGGAGGACGCCTGCCTGCTCTTTTCTGAGGAGGGAGAGCTTCTGGACACGGTCTGGACCTCCCCCGGCGGGGTGATGAGCATGGAGCAGCTCCCCGGGGGGAAGGGGGATTTCCTGGCGGTGCAGCGCTTCTACGGTCCGGATGACGCGGACGAGGCGCAGATCGTGCTGGCCTTCCCCAGGGAGGGAGGCGGCTGGGCGGTGCATACCCTGTGCAAAGCGCCCTACGCCCACCGCATCGGCATCCTGCGCCGGGGCGGCTGCGCCTGGCTCCTGGTATGCTGCCTCAAATCCTCCTGCGCCTGGCCGGGGGACTGGCGGGACCCCGGCGCCTGCTATGCATCGCTGCTCCCGGCGGATCCCCTTGCCCTGCGGACCTGCGCCGGTCTGGAGCTCCGGCAGGTGGGAAAAACCCTTCTGCAGAACCACGGCTTCTGCAAGCTCCGGCGGGAGGGATACGACGAAGGTCTCATCGGCTGTGAGGAAGGGTCCTTCCTCTATACGCCCCCGGAAAACCCGGAGGGAGAATGGACGATCCGGCAGCTCAGCGCCGTGCCCAGCAGCGATTCCATCCTGGCGGACCTGGACGGGGACGGGCAGGAGGAGCTGGGCTGCATCAGTCCCTTCCACGGAAACGGTCTGACCATCTGGCACCTGGACGACTTCGGCCGCTACGTGCCCCGGTGGAAGCTGCCCCTGCCGGAAAAGGAGACCGCCTTCCTCCATGCCACCTGGTGCTGCACCCTGGAGGGCAGGCCCGCCTGGATCGTTGGCTGGCGGAGCGGAACCCGGAGCACCATCGCCGTCGCCTGGGACCCGGAGACGGGAAACTATCGCACGGAGACCCTGGATACGGCGGCGGGCTGCGCCAACCTGATGCATTTCCGGGATGGCGCCGGGCGGGACTATATCATCGCCGCCAACCGGGAGATCGACGAGATCGCCCTGTATTCTTCCGCGGGATGAAACAACGCCCCGGAGTCAGTCCCTTTTGGACTTTCTCAGATCCTGACAGACGCCGAGAGCCAGGAAAACGATCCCTGCGATCAGGGAAACGACAGCCGCGGTCTTCAGCGGAGAACCCACATAATCCAGACCGCTTTGAAAGAGCTCTGCGCTCCAACTCGATAAATTGCTCATAAACAGCGCTGCAGCAATGTATCTTGCCGCCATCAATACAGCGGCGATCAGGAAAAAGACAGCGCCCACGCCTTTGTTGTTCATCGTACGCCTCCTGCTGTTTTATCATCATTTGTCATCTGATTTCAGCCCGCAGGCGGATCCCGCCGCCGCGGGCGTTATTTCATCGTCCCTCGATGACTCCCTGCATATCCGGCCATAAGGGATCCAGGCAGTCCATGAGCCGTTTATACAGCCTATAACGCTTTTCGTACCTCCGACCCGCCTCCCGATTCGGCTCAAACCGTCCCCCCACGGGGCTCATGGCCCGGGCGGCGGAGGCCAGGTCCGGGTAGGCGCCCGTGCCCGCCGCGGCGGCGATGGCGCAGCCCAGGGTCCCGGTCTCCCGGGCTTCCAGCCGCTCCACCGGCAGGTCCAGGATATCCGCGAACATCTGCGCCCATACTTCGCTCCTCGCCGCTCCCCCCGCCAGACGGATGCAGTCCGGCGGGGCTTCTTTTGTGGCCAGGAGCTTATCCAGATGGACCTTGTGGCAGTAGACCACGCCCTCATACACGCTTCGGGCCAGGAGCTCCCGTCCCTGGTCCGCGGAGAGGCCCACGAAGGCCCCCCGGGCGTTGGGGTGGGCGTTGGACCCCATGAGGAAGGGCAGGAACAGGGGCACGAACCCCTTCGGTCCCGTCTCCCTCACCCAGCGGTCCAGCACGGCGTAGACGCTCTCCCCCGCCGCCTCCGCCTCCGCCTTCACCTCCGGCAGGAGGGTGCGGATGAACCATTCGCTGTTCCCCGCGGAGGTGGGGCTGCTCTCCTCGATAAGATAATACTCCGGCAGGCAGAAGAGGGAGTTCATGGCCGCCCGCCCGTCCGTCACCGGACTGGGCCGGAGATATTCGTTGATGCTCCAGGTCCCGGCGATCATGCATACGTTCCGCTCATCCAGCACCCCCGCCGCCAGGGCGCAGGCGTCGATATCGAACATGCCCCCCAGCACCGGGGTCCCCTCCCGGAGGCCGCAGCGCTCCGCCGCCTCCCGGGTGACGCAGCCCGCGACCTCATCCGAGCGGCACAGGGGCGGGAAGGCGGCCGCCAGATCCTCCAGCCCGTAGAGGGTAAGGAGCGCCGGGTCATACTGCCGGGTGCGCAGGTTCACCGCCCCGGCGCCGGAGCAGTCCGTCAGCTCCCCCCGGGCCTCCCCGGTGAGACGGAAGCGGACATAGTCCTTGCAGCCGAAGACCCATTGGATCCGGGGGATGGCTTCCGGCTCATGATCCCGGAGCCAGGGAAGCAGGGCCACGGGCTGGCAGGCCATGATATGCTGGCAGGAACGGGCAAAGGCCCGCGCCTCCGTCCCGTCCTTCCGCCACCGCTCCACATAGGCGTAGGCCCGGTTATCTGCGGAGAGGATGCCGTTCCGGACGGGCTTCCCCTCCCGCCCCCAGAGGTAGAGGCCCTTCCCATGGCCGCATACGGCGACTCCCGCGATATCCCCAGGGTCCACGCCGCTGCCCGTCACCGTTTCCCGGATGACGGCGCAGTTTGCCTCCCACATCTCCTCCATGTCCCGCTCGAAGCAGTCCGGTCCCGGGGTCAGGACCGCCGTTTCCCGGGCGGCGGAGCACAGCTCCCGCCCCCGGACGTCATACAGGGCGGCCTTGGTGGAGGTGCCGCCGTTATCCACCCCCAGATAGTATTTCATCTCAGGTCTTCCCCGCGTAATCCGGATTCAGGATATGGGGGCTCCCCTTCCCGGCGAAGAAATCGGCGCAGATATCCAGGGCCATGCGGTAGATGTTCCAGAGGGATTCCACGGTCTGGCTGGCCACATGGGGGGTGAGGACGCAGTTTTCCAGCCTCAGGAGGGGGGAATCCGCAGGGAGGGGCTCCCGGGCATACACATCCAGCCCCGCTCCCGCGAGCTTCCCCGCCTTCAGGGCTTCATAGAGGGCCTCTTCATCCAGGATGCTCCCCCGGGCGGTGTTCACCAGCACCGCCGAGGGCTTCATGAGCCCCAGGAGACGGGCGTCCACCAGCTTATCGTTCTCCGGCCGGGCGGGGATATGGAGGCTCACGGCGTCGGACTGACGGAAAAGCTCTTCCAGGCTCACCGGTTCCACCCGCTCCGCCGCGGCTTCCTCCGGGGTCAGCCGGTGGTCGCATACCAATACGCGGCAGCCAAAACCGGTCACCAGCTGCCGGAGCTTTCGGCCGATGCTCCCGTAGCCCAGGATGCCCAGGGTGGCGCCGATGAGCTCATGGCCCACGTCCTTCGCCCAGACGCCGCTCGCTGTGCGGGTCTGGGCAAGCTTCATCCGCCGATTGCAGCTCAGCAGCAGGGTCAGGGCCATCTCCGCCACGGCGGCGGTATTGGCTCCGGTGGTGCGGGCCACGGCGATCCCCGCCCGGGAGGCGGCGGCCAGGTCCACCTTATCGTAGCCCACGCCGAAGCGCACCAGGAGCTTCGTGCTCTCCCGGATCCGGCTGAAGATGGGCTCCCCGTAGGGCTCCACATCGATGATCCCCGCATCCGCCCGGCGCAGCTCCTCCACCACCGCTTCCTCCGAAAAGGGCAGCTGGGGGACCCAGCGGTATTCCAGGTCCAGGCTTCCGGCATAGTCCCCCGCCCGGCGGTTCAGCTCCGTGAACAATTCGGACCGGTCTCCGAAGAAGGAAACGATCTTTCTCATGCTTCTCCCTTTCCCGCCGGGAGGGCGTAAGCCTCCGGCGCATTCCGGCTGAACAGGGCTTCCCGCTCCGCCGGGGTCAGCTCCGCCCGGCGGAACATTTCGATCAGCTGGGGATAGGCGGCGGCGCACAGTGTGCCGGGGATATCCGAGCCCCAGATCAGCTTCCGGATCCCCACCCGATCCCGTGCCCGGCCCAGGAGCTCCAGGGCCGAGGGATAGGGCCAGCCCTCCTCCCCGAAGAAATCCGGCATGGCGCTCACATCCAGCCAGCAGTTGGGCAGCCCGGCCAGGTCCGCCATCCGCTCCCACTTCTCCCGGCTCTCCAAGCTGTCCAGGGGCCGGGGATAGGCCAGGTGGCAGAGGACAAAGCGGGTCCGGGGGCAGGCCTCCAGCGCGGCGCGCAGCGCCTCCGGATCATATACGGCATAGTCCGTGGGCGCCGGATCGATGGTGACGGTGAGCCCCATCTCCCCTGCCCGGGCGAACAGGGCCAGCATCCGGCTGTCCGTATACCGCAGACCGGGATACATGGTCTTTTCCGTCAGGGAGCGCATCTCCAGCTTCACGCTCCGGAGCCCCCGGCCATACCAGTATTCCATCTCCTCCCGCCAGCTCTCCCGGGGCTCCAGGAGCATGGCTCCGCTGAGCCGGTCCGGATACCGTTCCACCGCCCGGGCCGTCTCCTCGTTCTGGGGAGAGAGGGGGGTCTGCTGGATGACCGCCGCCTCCACCCCATTGGCGTCCATCAGGGCGATGAGCCCCTCCGCCGAAAAGCAGCTGTCCGTCAGATAGGGGGGCATGGCGGGAAAGCCGCCCTCCGACGTCCGCCGCCAGCCGTTTCGTTCCAGGCGGCTCCCCAGGCGTTCCTCCCCCCTGCCCAGGGCGGAGGGAGGAGAAAGATGGACATGGGCGTCGATGATCCTCAAGCTCAGAGCCGCTCCTTTACATCCGGGCGGACAAAGCCCTCGGGATAATCCTCCACCTTATGCCCCACGATGGTGTATTCCTTGTCTCCGCTGGTGTATTGGTTCTCCAGCTTCATGTAGGCCTGGGGGTCGAACATGCCGGAGGCGGAGAAGCTCTCCATGCCGGTGGCGGGGGCGGTGGAGAAGGTATAGGTCACGTCCTGGTTCCTGTAGTTCTGCAGCCCGTGCTCCAGCATGCCCTCCATGGCGGCCTTCAGGGTATAATGGGTGCTGCACATGACGAAGCCCAGCTCCGTCAGCTCCGCCATGGTGACGGAGGGCCTGTATTTCCCGTCCGGTCCCTTCTCCGCCCGCACGTCCGCGAAGATCTTGGGTCCGGTGACCCGCTTCGCCATCTCCCTGGCCTGCTCCAGGTTGATGATGGCCACCATCATGGCGATGACATACTGCCCCCGGGCGGCGCCGATATCGATGGCTTCCTGGAGGCGCTCGCAGCCCTCCCTCATCTCCTCCGGATCGAAGGGGTCCGCGTTGCTGCGGGCGATGAGAAGGCAGTCCGTCCCCTCCAGGGCGTCCAGGGCGGCCCGCACTTTGGCCAGGTATTTCTCCCGGGGCAGGAGCCGGGTGCTCTCCTCCATATCCGCCGAGTCCTCCAGCTGGATGGCCGCGGCCCCGGCCTTGCTCAGCCGCCGGGCGGAGCGGTAAACCGCCAGGGGGCCGCCGAAGCCGTCCTCGATATCCGCGATCAGGGGGATGGAGCTGGTCTGGGATACCCGGCTCACCACCCACTCCAGATCCGTCAGGCCGGTGAACCCGTAATCGATCACCCCGTTCATGGCGATGGAGGTCTCTCCCCCGCTGAGCAGACTCACGGGGAAGCCGCACATCTCCACCGCATGGTTGGAGGCGCAGTCATACACGCAGGGCACCAGGAAGCAGCCCTTGCTCTCCTCCAAGATCTGTTTGAGCGTCTTTTTGCTGGACATATCATGATCCTCCCATCATTCGTTGCAGACAGTGTATCACAGTTTTCCCCCCGGAACAACACCGTGACGGCGGCTTGCTTTTTCCTCCGGATTGCCCTACAATGGAGGAAACAGGAATATGCGCCCTTCGGGCGTCGGCTGCTCCGGTGCGGGTCGGTTTCCCGCAGGCGGAGCCGGAACGGAGGTAAATCCTATGTATCAGTTTCGTCCCGTTACCCCCCGGATGCGGGTCATGCACGAGCGCACCCGGGAACGCATCTTCCATGTGGATGCGGAGCGCTCTCTCATCGTCACCCGGGCGGCCCAGAAGTATGAGAGCGTGGTGCCCACCATCAAAAATGCCCTGATCTTCAAGGCCATGTGCGAGGAAATGACCACCCGGGTGGAGGACCACGAGATCCTGGTGGCCAACAACAGCAAGTATTTCTGCGGCTGCCGCTTCGACCCCAGGTGGGGCGGCGGGGACATGTACGTCGGCCTGGTGGAAAACGGCACCTGGAAGCTGGGGGAGGACGGGCTCTACCATAACCCGCCCACGGACGAGCTCCGGCTGGTGATGAGCCCCCAGGAGATGGCGGACCTGAAAAGCGTCAGCGGCTACTGGAAGGGCCGCACCATCGGGGATATGGCCATGGCCTGGCAGCCGGAGGGCTACGATGAGCTGAACCGGCTGGGGGTCCGCTCCTTCGGGGCCAACATGCCCATCGTGATGATGCCCGCGGGCCACTCCACCCCCGGCTATACCAAGGTCCTCAGCCTGGGCTACGCCGCCCTGAAAAAGCAGGCCCGGGACTGGATGGACGCCCACCGGAACAACCTCATGGGGGAGGACGTGGAGAAATACATGTTCTATAACTCCGTGGAGATCGTCTGCGACGGGGCCATCACCCTCCTGAAGCGCTACGGCCAGACCTGCTACGACGCGGCGGAGAAATGCGCCGACCCGGTGCGGAAGAAGGAGCTCCGGCGCATGGGGGACGACCTCACCTGGATCTCCGAGAATCCGGTGCAGACCTTCTCCCAGGCCTGCCAGGCAACCCTGCTGTACGAGAACATGATCGCCATGTCCGGGGTGGGAGATATCGGCTCCTTCGGCCGCTTCGACCAGTACACCTGGCCCTACCTGAAGGCGGATCTGGAGGCGGGACGGATCACCATGGACGAGGCCCAGGAGATCACCGACTGCTTCTTCATGAAGATCAACAGCTTCTATAATGGCGGCGTAGGTCCCCTCACCGTCATCATCGGCATCGGCAACACCTACCTCCATACCACCGTGGGAGGCGTGGACCCGGATACCGGGGAGGACGCCACCAACCCCGTCACCTACATGACCCTGGAGACCCTGGGCCGCCTCAGCCTCCACGATCCCACCATCTCCCTGCGGATCAACAAGAATACCCCGGAGAAGCTCTGGGAATGCGCCATCGAGGTGAACAAGCTGGTGGGCGGCCTGCCTCTGTTCCAGAACGACGAGGTCATCATCCCCTGGGCCATGAAGCAGCTGGGCTTCTCCCTCCGGGACGCCCGGGATTACGCCCTCATCGGCTGCCAGGAGATCACCGGCTCCGGCAACGACTACGCCGCGGGCAACGGCACCACCCCCCCGGAGGCCTACACCCAGTACAGCACCATCCTGGATATGGCCCTGAACGACGGGAAAAACCCCTTCAACGGGGAACAGAGCAGCCTCCACACGGGCTATCTCTATGAGATGCAGTCCCTGGATGAGGTGAAGGAAGCCTGGAAGGCCATGGCCCGGTATGTGCTGAAGGCCCAGGTCTCCATCATGAATTATGTGGAATACCTGTTCATGTACCATGACCAGCATCCCATCCTCTCCATCAGCATGGAGGGATGCATGGAAAACGGGAAGGACATCGTCTGCGGCGGGGCGAAGTACAATTCCTTCGGCTGCACCGCCGTGGGCCTGGCCACGGTGGCGGACTCCCTCACCACCATCCGGTATATGTGCTTCGACAAGAAGCTCTGCACCACCCGGGAGCTCTATGACGCCTATATGGCCAACTGGGAAGGGTACGAGCCCCTGCGGCAGAAGATCCTCTCCACCGTGCCCCACTACGGCAACGCCGATCCCTATGCGGACGAGCAGATGAAATGGGTGGTGGACGCCTACTACGATATCTGCACCGAGTGCTACAGCCGGCGCTGCAAGATCTTCAAGGGCGGCATGTACGGCGCCGCCAGCCATGTGGCCCAGGGCTACACCACCTGGGCGACCCCGGACGGACGCAAGGCGGGCACCCCCATCGCGGACGCCGCCTCCCCCGCCCAGGGGCGGGACTGCTGCGGTCCCACCTCCGTTCTCTCCTCTGCCCTGAGCTTTGAGCACGGGAAATTCATGAACGGCCTGGCCCTGAACATCCGCATCCATCCCTCCGCCCTGAACGGAGAGGAGGGGATCGCCAAGCTCCGGAACCTCACCCAGACCTATATGGACATGGGAGGCATGGAGGTGCAGTACAACATCGTCTCCTCCGAGACCATGCGGGCCGCCCAAAAGGATCCGGATACCTACCGGGATCTGGTGGTACGCATCGCGGGCTACTCCGCCTACTTCAACGAGCTCTCCCTGGACTGCCAGAACGACCTGATCTCCCGGACGGAGAACAACTTCTGAGGCCCTTCGCCCCGGATCCGCCTCAGCGGATCCGGGGCGAGTCGGTTTTGCTATTGACGGGAGTGGTATACTAGAGAAAACACTCCTGATTTCGGAGGCAAACGCCATGGAAGCGAAGCCGATCCTGTGGATCGTCATCCCCTGCTATAACGAAGAGGCGGTGCTGCCCATCACCGCGCCTATGTTCCTGCAGAAGCTGGAGGACCTGAGCAGCGCCGGGAGGATCAGCGCCCGGAGCCGCATCCTGTTTGTGAACGACGGCTCAAAGGACCGGACCTGGGCCATCATCCGGGAGCTGGCGGAAAAGGACGAGCGCTTCCTGGGCATCAGCCAGAGCCGGAACCGGGGCCACCAGAACGCGGTGCTGGCGGGCCTTATGGAAGCCCGGGACAAATGCGATATCACCATCTCCATCGACTGCGACGGCCAGGATGACATAAACGCCATGGACGCCATGGTAGAGGCCTACCTGGGGGGCAGCGAGGTGGTGTACGGCGTCCGGTCCAGACGGGATACGGATACCTGGTTCAAGCGCTTCACGGCGGAGAGCTTCTATAAGCTCCTGGCTGCCATGGGGGCGGAGGTTGTGTTCAACCATGCGGACTACCGCCTGGTGAGCAGCCTGGTGCTGAACCATTTCGCGGACTACGAAGAGGTGAACATCTTCCTCCGGGGCATGTTCCCTCTGGTGGGCTTCCCCAGCAGCAGCGTGTACTACGACCGGGCGGAGCGCCTGGCCGGGGAGAGCCATTATCCCTTGAAGAAGATGCTGGCCCTGGCCTTCAACGGGATCACCAGCCTCTCCGTCAAGCCCATCTCCTTCATCACCGGCCTGGGAGCAGGGGTGAGCCTCCTGGGGCTGGTCATCGCCATCTGGGCCATCGTGGAGGCCATTCTGGGCAATACCGTGGCGGGCTGGACCTCCACCATCTGCGTCGTCTGCCTCCTGGGGGGCATCCAGCTCATCAGCCTGGGGGTCATCGGCCAGTATGTGGGCAAAACCTACCTGGAATCCAAGCGCCGGCCGCGATATATCATCAGCGAGCGGACCTGGGAAAAGCCGGGAAGGCACTGGATCGAACAGAAATGAAAATTACCGGAGGCCGCATAACACGGCCTCCGGTTTGTTTCACGGGTTCTTCATTTTTTCTTCCAGGTCCTTCAAAATGCCGCCGAACTCGGCGTAATAGGCCTCCTTCCCCGCGTGGCCGGGGAGCTCCAGGGGCATCTCCCCCAGATTCCCGATCACCGTGGGCACCCACTGGTAGGGCACGGAGACCACCACCGTATCGGAGGGCCAGAGCTGCCGCCCATGGGGCCCATGGACGAAGGCGGGCACCACGAAATTGATCTTCCCGGTCATATAGGGATACACCAGGAACCAGGAGCAGCCCATCACCGGGGTGCATTCGGAATGGTAGCCCTCCCCGGTGCTGTAGGTCGCCGCCCGGAGCACCGGCTCCAGCATCGCCGCCGGGCCGGTGAACACCAGCACATCCGGCGTCCTGTTCAGATACCGCCAGGGGATGAAGGACACATAGTTCACGGAGCCGCAGGGCAGCCGTTTGACGGAGTAATACAGCCGCGCATTGCAGCGGGCGGAGTCGAACACCCCCAACCGGGGGCCGATCTGCCCGCTCTCCGCCGAGGGGGGGAAGGAATCCATCCCCACCATGATCTTCCCCACGCAGTTTTCCGGATGATCCTTGGTGAAGCAGAAGGGCTCCCCCTTTTCCTGGGCATAGCGGAGGATCTCGCACAGGGATTTATCCAGGCCCATCTCCAGCGGCGGGACGTCCTCCGGCCGGAACAGGTCGTAGTTCACCCCGATGGGAGGCAGGTCCAGGCCCAGCCTTTCGATCACGGAAAAATCCGGCTTCATGGCGCTTCCCTCACATGTAATAGGCGCTCTTCATGTTCCGGAAGCGCTCGGGAAAAGGGATCTCGGTACCATAGGCCCCGAAGCAGTAGTTCTCCGGCTGCTGCTGGGCATTGGTGCCGAAGGACCGGCCCACGTCGTACATCCGCTGCAGATTCATGAGGAAGGCCAGGCTGTTGCCCCGGGTGTTGGGGCCGGTGAACTTCTCCAGGTTCTGCTCCGCGAAGGCGAAGACATAGATCCCCTCCTTGATGCGGATGTACAGGGCGGGCTCCGTGGGGTCCTTGTAGCCCCGGAAGGACTCGCCCATGGCTTTGGCGCTCTCTATTTCCTCCGGCGTGGGTTCATGGTCCGGCATGGGCATGGTGACATTGTAGTACCGCTCGGAGGAGTACACATGCGCCACCCGGAAGCTGGGGGAATAGGTCCACAGGATCGCCCGGCCCACCAGATCCGTGGTATAGCCGTGGCGCTTTTCGTTCAGGGGCTGGCCGGGGATCTGCACCGCCCCGAAGTGGGCGTGGATCTCCACCAGGAAGGGGAGCTTGGGATTCATCCCCTGCCGGCCTTCGATCACGGTGACCAGGGCGTTTTCGTCATCCAGGATCAGGGTGAGGCCCAGCCGGGGCTGTACCCCGGGGATCTCCGCATTGATGAAATAGGTGTCTTCCTCCGCCTTGAGGCAGACGTATTCATCCGTCCGCTGCTCCTCCCCCAGCTTGCCCCAGGTGACGGTATCCCGGTCGAAATGCAGGGTATAGTCATAGCCGCTGTCCATGCATAGGGTCAGGTCCCGGCCCGCCAGCTCGAAGCACCGGGGCGGGCAGTACTGGCTCAGTCCCTCAAAGGTGGGCTGGCCGTTTTCCCCCATGACGATCTTTTCCTTTGGCATATTTTCCCTCCTTTTTCGTTTTGCTTTACTGCTCACATTATACCGCCTGTCCCTTTGCGGCACAAGGGATTATTGCAATTTCATGAAGAGCGGATTATACTGGAGGCAGAAAAGCAGTATTTGGAGGAGGACGCGCCATGAACGCCAAGGAAAACTACCTGACCCTGCTCCGGGGGGAGATCCCCGAATACGTGCCCAGCATGTTCGAGCCCCGCAGCGGCCGCTTCACGGAGGAATGGCTCACCCCCGTCTATGCGCCGGACGGACCCATCGTCACCGCTCTGGGGGTCACCTACGTGGGCAGCCCGGAGCTCATGAACGGCGCCATGCCCAAGCCCGGCTGCATCATCCTGGAGGACATCACCAAATGGCGGGATGTGATCCACACCCCCGACCTGAGCGGGGTGGACTGGGAGAAGTATTATACGGACAAAATCAAGGATATCGACCGCAGCGAAAAGTACATACCCGTCACCGGCGGCGACTATTTCCTCACCCTCATCTCCTTCATGGGCTTCGAGAACGCCATGCTGGCCCTGTATGAGGAGCCGGAGGAGGTCAAGGCCCTGCTTGAATACGTTTCAGAGTTTTACCTGGAGGTACTGAAGCAGCAGATCCGGTGGATCAAGCCGGAGGTCATGTCCATCATGGACGACGATTCCGCCCTCCGGGCCCCCTTCTTCAGCGTGGAGATGTACCGGGAGTTCTTCAAGCCCTTCCAGAAGAAGCACTGCGACCTGGCGGCGGAGAACGGCATCCTCATGGAGCGGCACGACTGCGGCAGAAGCGAGCAGTTCGTGGGGGACTGGGTGGAAATGGGCATCCGCTGCTGGAACCCCGCCCAGACCACCAACGACCTGGTGGGGATCAAGAAGCGCTTCGGCCGGAAGATGGCCCTGAACGGGGCCTGGGACAGCCTGAAATGGGCGAACTGCGAGGACGAGGAGGCCTTCCGGGCCGCCCTGGTGGAGTATGTGGATACCTTCGCCCCGGACGGCGGCTTCGTGTTTGCCGCCATGGGCGGCGGCAAGCCGGATTCCCCCGGCGCCAAGATGCGCCAGGACGCGGTGAACGACGTATACCAGAATTACGCCAAGGACTATTATAAGACCCACTAAACCTGGCAGACAGACTTCGGCCCGGGCGGGAAAACCTCCCGCCCGGGCCGGTTTTTATGCGCCGATGCGCTCCGCCACCGCCGCCAGGGCGGCGGCGACGCCCCGGGTCAGGTCCTCCCGGCTCAGGCCGTCCTCCGGTCCGGGCACATGGATAAAGCCGCAGGGCAGGCCCGGGCGGCGGGAGACGGCATAGTGGAGCACAGCATACATCAAACTGTTGCATACGAAGGTCCCGGCGGTATGGGACACCTCGGCGGGAACTCCCGCCTCCCGGATGGCTGCGGCCATTGCCTTCACCGGCAGAGTGGAAAAATACGCCGCCGGTCCGCCGGGGACCACGGGCTCGTCCACCGGCCGGTTCCCCCCGTTATCCGGCCGGGCGGCGTCCATGAGATTGAGGGCCACCCGCTCCGGGGTGACGGCCTTCCTCCCCGCCGCCTGACCCAGGCAGACGACGGCGTCCGGCCGGAGCAGCTCCGCCGCCTCCACCGCCAGCCGGGCGGAGAGACCGAACACCGTGGGCAGGATACGCTTCTCCAGCTTTGCGGAGCCGATGCGCTCCGGCAGGGCCTCCAGCACCTCCAGGGAGGAATTGGTCTCCGCCCCGCCGAAGGGGTCAAAGGCGGTCACCAGGATGGTCATGGTCTTCCCTCCTTTTTCCGGAAGCTCATTCCAGGGCGAAGGAGGCCAGCATGGCGGCTCCCGGTCCACGATAGGTGAAATACAGGGCATGGACCCCATCCGGGATGGGGATCCCGGCGGAGAACGCCGTCCACTGGTTCCGGAAACCCAAGGGGATCCGCCCCAGGGGCTCCCCATCCAGGTCCGTGCGGACCTCGAAGCAGCCCCCGGCATAGCCCCGGGTGCGGAGGGTGATCCGCCGTACGCCCCGGCAGTCGAAATACTTGAAGCCCGCAGTCACCCCCTCCGTCATGGAGGCGATATACTGGGGCTCCTCATCCCCGTCCCGCCCGTCCTGGGTGAGCCGGGGGCGGTTGGGAGCCTGGCGGTCCGGGTGCAGGTCTTCCCAGAACAGGCAGCAGGCCAGGCTCGCGGAGAATTCCCCCCGGCCCTCGAAGGGCTCCCCGCCTCCGCAGGAGGTCATCTCCGCCTGGGGCATGGAGCCGTCCGGCAGGACCTTCAGCCGCTCCAGGCAGCCCTGACGGCTGAACTCCGTGCCGTCGGTATGGCGGTGGTAGAAGATATACCGCTCCCCCGCCGCCTCCACCAGGCCCCCATGGTTGTTGCCCCCCACATTGGTCCGTTTTCTCGGATCCTTCCAGCCGCCGACGCCGTAATCGCAGTTGCTCACCAGAACGCCCCCGTAGCGGAAGCCCCGGAGGGGATCCCGGCTGACGGCATAGCACAGCTCGTTCATCCACACGGAGGAATAGACGAAATAATACAGGTCCCCGAATTTCCGGATGGAGGAGGCCTCGAAGAATTCATGGTCCTCGAAGCCGGTGCCCCGGCTGGTCTTGGCGCTGGGCGCCACGAAAACCGGCCCCTCCAGCACCGTGAGCATATCCCGGTCCAGCACCGTGCCCATGGCGCCGCCCTTCTCCTTTTCATCCCGGAAGCAGACACCGCCGGTATACAGATAGGTCCGGTCCCCCTCCGTCAGCACCGCCGGGTCGAACTGGGGATCCTCCCCGGGCCGCTCCCCCAGGAGGGTCCCGTCCGGATAGTGCACATGGCCGTAATACTCGTACTGCCCGGCGGGGGTATCGCATACCGCCACGGAGACGATATCCTGGTGGTCCAGCACATAGTAGAGGTAATACCGCCCGTCCGGCCCCCGGGTCACATCCGGGGCATACAGGCACTGCTCCCCGCCCCGGTTGTCCGGATCCTGAGTCTTCCGGTAGATCACGCCCTCATAGCGCCAGTCCGTCAGGTCCCCCTCCGGGGCGGACCAGCAGACATAGTCGTTCAGGCAGTAGACCCAGCCGTGGAGGCTGTCATGGGAGCCGTAAACGTATACCCGCCCGTCGAACAGGTGGGGCTCCCCGTCCGGGATGTACTCCCAGGAGGGGAGATAGGGATTGCGCAGAGGTTTTTCCGCCATGCTTCGCGCCCTCCTTGGCGTTCATTTTTCCCGATTATACCATGTTTCGGGGAAGGGAAAAAGGGGCGGCGGGATATTCCGCGCAGACGGAAGCGATAAGGGATGCTCTATCGCTCCGAATATCCTGACCATCGTGAGACGATCTATTGACCAGGGGAGCATGACACGGAGAAGCCTCCGGCAGATTTCTTTCTTTTGTCACTTGTTAAAACAAGCGCGTCAGCTTTCCATCTTGTGATAGCTGGCGCGCGATTCACTATTTCTGCAAGTATATTCTGAATCGTTTATCTATCGTAATTTGATGGCTTCATCCCCGATGCCCAGCAGTAGTTTTGATAATAATTTTTACACATATTCGTATGTATAATATAATTCTTGTTGGTTTCATCGGAAAACGATCTGTTGCAGGAACGGCACGTTTTAGAGGCCGAAGAAGAATAACGTGTTGAACCGCTCCCATCAAAACATGCGCATAGGGAAGCAAACATGGCAATGACAATAATCAATATAACCGCTTTCTTTAGTCTGCTTGTCATAACTCTCTCCTTAAATACACAATCCAGTAAAAGATGCTTCCGAATATATATGCCACGCAGTCCACTATATCTGTGGTTCCTCTTGTATAGATCGCAGGAAAGATATATTCCCAGCATATAGAACACAGACACCCAAATAGAATTGTTGGCAAGAATCGTATTATTCTTTTCTTTGACCCAATGCATAGCGATACCAGCACATTCGTTAGTCCAATAAATACCATTGAACCCAGGAAATCGTTCAAATAGTTATTGGATATTATCCCAATTATCCCAGTTGTAACGGTTTGCTTCAGAAAATAACGATTTCCTAAGTATACGATCATGAGTATCGCCACTGAACTGATATCTCTTTTTAATATATTTTTATCCAACGACATAGAATAAGACTAATGCCGCAAAAATCGCAAGTACTAGCAGGACGAATCCCCCACAGCCTTTATTGTTGTTATTCAAATATGTCACCCCAATATTGTAATGATATAAGACATGACCCTAACTGTTCGATACCTTCGATATATGCACGATCAAAATACCATCCCTATCGCTCCTTCTCTAAACAAGCATTATTCTTCCTGTAATTATGCAGTATTACTTCCTCCTTGTCAAGAGTCAAAGGAACTATAATTCCTATAATCGACAGAAAGGAGGAAGTTCAATGCTGCTGTTTGATCTTCATCAAATTGGAAACAAGTTGTTTGCACTCCGAAAACGCGCAGGTCTAACACAACAGGAACTAGCTGAAGCTGCAAACCTCTCTGACCGCACTTACGCAGATATTGAGCGTGGTGAGACAAATATGCGCGTCAGTACTCTGTTAAAGCTTTGTGAGGCCCTTCACATTACACCCGACACAATCCTGACAGATCATGCTGATGAAGCAACTCCTTCCTTAGACGAAATAATCGAACGGCTACAACGATGTTCCATGGCAGATCTCAACACTGCTCTGCGGCTTTTGAATGCTCTTTTTCCTTAGAAAAACTGGTCGTGTTTATAAACGGGTCTGATAACAGATAGAGTGCTGGTCTCTAATATACCAATGGAGGGCCAGCACTCTATATTATTAATCTATTATTTTGCTTAAATAATAACCTCAACGGTCTCGGACTGCCTGCTCCCCATGCTTCTCCCGGTATTCCCGGATCACCCGGCGGTATTTCTCCTCCACCTCCGCCACGATCTGCTCCCAGGTTTTGGCTACGGTGGTCTCCGCGTTCTTTCCCGCGGCCCGCCGCAGCTCCTCGTTTCCGAAGATCCGGCGGATCTCTGCGCACATGGCCTCCGGAGATTCCTCCGCCGTGAAGCCGTTTACATTCTTGGTGACAACCTCCGCCGCGTTGGAGCCGGCGGTGAGGAGGGCCGGCAGGCCCAGGGAGGCCGCCTCCCGCAGCACCAGGGGAGAATTATCGTACACCGAGGGGAAGAAGAACAGGTCCGAGAAGAGGATCACCCCCGCCAGCAGGTCCCGGTCGTCGATCCGGCCAAGGAACCGGACCATGCCCTCCGGAAGCGCCAGAGACTCCGCATACCGCCGGATCTCCTCCCCATCGTACCCATCCCCTGCGATGAGCAGACGGCAGTCCTCCCCGGTCTCCGCCAGCCGCTTCATGGTATCCAGCACCAGGCGGAGATTCTTATGCCAGATCAGCTGGCCGACGAAAAGGAGGGTCTTCTTCCCCTTCTCCAGTCCGTATTCCGCCGCCGCCCGGGCGGCCAGGGGTTCCCGCTCCCCTTCCCCGATCCGGAAGGAGGAGCCGTTATCCATGACGAAGATTTCCCCCCGGTAGCCGTAGCTCCGCAGGGTCTCCGCCGTGCCCCGGGAGCAGGCCCAGACGCTGTCCACCCGCCGATAGAAGCGGACGATGCACTTCACCGCCGCCCGGGCCAAAAGCCGGGAACCGGTGATATTCAGGGCGTCGTCATAATACTTGGAATGGAAGGTGGCCACACAGGGGATATGACGCCGCCGCGCATAGGACGCGGCGAACATGCCCAGGAAGAAGGGGGAATGGATATGGAAGATATCCGGGCGATAATCCCGGAGAAACCGCTTCAATCCCCGGTCCAGCCGGGGCAGGGGCAGAGGATACTCCGAAACGGAGAGCCCCGCCCGCTTCACCTGCACCGTCTCATACCCCAGCTCGGCATAGCTGCCCGGCTCCCTTTTCTGCTGGGGAAAGGCAACGGCGGTCTTCCCCTCCCGGTTCAGCAGAAGGGCATAGTTATGCACCGTCACCACCACCCCGTCGATCATGGGAAAATAGGTATCCACGAATTGGATGGTCCGAAGAGCCTGTTTGGCCATGGTCGGCAGCCTCCTGACTTTGTGTCTCTCCGCCCGCCGCAATGGGCATGAACACGGCATGACGGATATTTTGTATTATATCACAAAATTACAGCTATGTACCGGGAATATTTGATAGACAGACATAACATTTCGTTTTCAGGCGAAAAAGCGGGTTTTCCTCTGTTCATTCAGCCCGAAACATGATACAATATCAAAACTTTGGGAAGAAAGGGACGGTCGTATGTTTGTCTTGCAGGACCGGGATTTCTACAAAAAAACCCTGGTGCTCATGCTTCCCGTGATCCTCCAGCAGCTCATCACCATCGGCATCAATTTCCTGGACAACATCATGATCGGTTCCTTCGGCGAAGTATCCATCGCGGCTGCCGCCTTTTCCAACCAAGCCTATGCCTTCTTCCAGTTCATCTGCATGGGACTGGGCAGCGGCGCGGTGGTCATGTCCAGCCAGTTCTGGGGACGGAGGGAACGGGAACCCATGCTGGCTACGGCGGCCATGGCCCTGCGGGTGACGGCGGCCATCTGCCTGGTGTTTACCCTGCTGGGGATGGTGTGGCCCCGGCTTCTCCTCCGGGCCTTTACCAATGACCCCGCCGTGGTGGCCCGGGGCGAATCCTACATGCGCCTCATCGGCGTCACCTTCCTGCTCTCCGGTCTGAGCTCCACCGCCACTTACCTGATGCGCAGCGTGGGAAAGGTGCGGATCCCTCTGGTGGGTTCCGCCATCGCCTTCTTCCTGAACCTGTTCTTCAACTGGGTCTTTATCTACGGCAAGCTGGGGGCTCCCCGGCTGGAGCTGCTGGGCGCCGCGGTGGGTACCGTGATCGCCCGGGCCTTTGAGTTTTTCTTCGTCTTTGGGTATTTCGCCGTGAAGGAGGATTCCTTCGGCTTTCGGCTGAAGCATTTCCTGCTCCCCGGAGGTTCCCTCCGGCGGCAGTATGTGAAATTCAGCCTGCCGGTGCTGTTCAGCGATACGCTGCTGGGCCTGAGCCTCACGCTGGTAAGCGTGATCTACGGCCACCTTTCCGCGGAGATCAGCGCCGCCAACTCCATTGCCGGAAGCCTGGTGCGCCTTACTACTGTGGTAAACAACGGCATGTCCGGAGCCAGCGCCATCGTCATCGGCAACACCATCGGCGCGGGGGACATCCCCCTGAGCAAGCGGCAGGGCAACACCTACATCCTCATTTCCCTCCTCTTCGGCCTGATCGTTATCCCGCCTCTCATTGCCCTCACAGGACCCTATATGGGACTGTACACCATCCAGCCGGAGACGGAAGCCATCGCCCGGACCATGCTCCGGATCAACTATCTCATGCTCCCCCTCCAGACCGTAGCCTTCGTTATCTCCAAGGGCATCCTCCGGGGCGGCGGGGACACCCGCTTCCTGCTCCTGGCGGATTCCAGCTGCGTCTGGTTCATCTCCCTGCCCCTGGGGGCCCTGGCGGGCTTCGTCTGGCATCTCAGCGCCGGCTGGGTCTACTTCCTCCTGGCTGTGGAATTTCCCCTGAAGGGCATCGTCTGCTTCATCCGCTACTGCACGGGCAAATGGATCCAGGAGGTCCGCTCGTCGTAGTTTCTCCCCAAGCCTTGTCAATTCTGTGAAAAGAGGTATCTGCACATGCAACCCCGTAAGGGAGAGCGGGTCCGCGCTCTCCTCCGCTACATGAAGGGATTTCGCCTTCCCATTCTGCTGAGCTTTCTGCTCATGGCCCTGGAGCTGATCCTGGGCTTTATCGCCCCCCTGGTCCTGGCGGTGACCATCGACTCCGTATTGGATACCAAGCCCGTGAACGTGGCCTGGTATTTCTCCTGGTTCGTCCCCGCCGTGGGGGGCGTGGAGGTCATCCGCCGGAACCTTTGGATCATGGCGGCCGCCATGCTGGGCATGACCATTCTCTCCGGCCTGGTCCGCTTCGCCCGGGCCAGGCTGAATACCCGCTCCGGCGAGGGCACCGTCCGCCGTCTGCGAGACCGGCTCTACGCCCATATCCAGCGCCTCCCCTATCGCTGGCATGCCGCCGCGCAGACGGGCGACGTGATCCAGCGGGCCACCACGGATGTGGATACCATCCGCCGCTTTCTCTCCGGCATGCTGCTGGAGTTCGTCCGCACCATCCTGATGATCCTGGTGGGGGCGGCGGTGATGTTCACCATCAATACCACCCTGGCCCTCATCACCATCGGCATGGTGATCCCCGTTGCGGTGGTGAGCATCCTCTTCCACCTGCGCATCGACAAGCTCTTCACGACGCAGGAGGAGGCGGAGGGCCGCCTGTTCACCGTAATGCAGGAGAACGTCACCGGCATCCGGGTGGTGCGGGCCTTCGGCCGTTCCGGCTTCGAGCTGGACCGGTTCAACGCCGCCAACGAGGAAAACCGGAGGCAGCTTCTGCGGGTGAACCGCACCTTCGCCTCCCTGTGGGCGGTGCTGGACCTGCTGTGCGGGATGGAGTTCGCCGCCGTCCTCATCGTGGGCATCCTTCTGGCGGTGGGGGGAAGCCTCACCATCGGCCAGTTCACCGTATTCCTCAGCTATGTATATACCTTCTTCTGGCCGATCCGGGGCTTCGGCCGGGTGCTCAGCGAGCTCAGCCGCACCCTGGTGGCGGCGGGCCGTCTGGAGGAGATCTTCAGGGCGGAGGAGGAAGAGGATCTGGAGACCGGCTCAGAACCCTCCCTCCGGGGGGATGTGGACTTCCGGGACGTGACCTTCTCCTATGGAGAAACCCCGGTGCTGCAGCACCTGGACCTGCATATTCCCGGCGGCAGCACAGCCGCCATCCTGGGGGGCACCGGCTCCGGCAAAAGCACCCTGACCCTGCTGCTCCAGCGCCTGTATGAGATCGATTCCGGAAGGATCACCATCGGCGGCACAGATCTGCGGGAGATCCGCAAGTCCCATCTGCGCAGCCATATCGGCATCGTGCTCCAGGAGCCCTTCCTCTATTCCCGGAGCATCCTGCAGAATATCGACCTCCGCAGCCGGGAGCCCGACCGGGCCCTGGCGGAGGCCGCGGCCAGG
Source organism: Oscillospiraceae bacterium (assembly GCA_017545325.1). The sequence goes on from JAFWOX010000128.1 coordinate 41,369, forward strand.
GACGCCTCCGTCCACGAGGATATCCTGGCCTTCGAGCAGGGGTACGATACCGTGGTAGGGGAGCGGGGCGTCACCCTCTCCGGCGGGCAGAAGCAGCGGGTGGCCATTGCCCGGGCCCTGGCGGGGAACAGCGACATCCTGGTATTCGACGACTCCCTCTCCGCCGTGGATACCCGCACGGACGCCGCCATCCGGGACGCCCTCCGCGCCCGGCGGCAGGGGGTCACCACCCTCATCATCTCCCACCGGGTCACCACCCTGATGGAGGCCGACCGGATCTATGTGCTGAAGGACGGACGGGTGGCCGAGGAGGGCACCCATGAGGAGCTCATGGCCCTGGAGGGGGGCATTTACCGGCGCACCTTCGATATTCAGAGCGCCGCGGTGGAAGAAGGTGATCCCGCATGAACGAGCAGGAAAAGGATTACGAGGGCCAGCGCATTGACCCGAAGACCTGGAAAAGCATCCTGCGCTTCGCCGCCCCCAAGAAGAACTATTTCCTCCTGATCCTGTGCGGCGGCATGGCAGCCGGGATCATCGATACCCTCATGTCCTTCATGTCCCGCTGGGCCATCGACGGCTTCATGATCCCCGGGACCACGGAGCACGTCTGGCTCTTTGCGGCGGCGGCCATCGGCCTCCAGACCCTCATGGCCGTACTGACCCTGGTCTACTGCCGCTCCGCCGGGTACCTGGAGGCTTACCTCAACGCAGAGGTGCGGAAGGCGGCCTATACCCGGCTCCAGAGCATGAGCTTCAGCTACTTTGACAAGACCAGCACCGGGCATCTGATCTCCCGGCTCACCGGGGATATCACCCGGATCATGGAGATGGTCTCCTGGACCTGCATCGACCTGGGCTGGGGGATCATGGCGGTGATCGCCAGCCTGATCGCCATGTTCCTGGTGAACCTGAAGCTGGCCCTCATCACCCTGGCGGCGGTGCCGGTGGTGGCCCTGCTCTCCGTATGGTTCCAGAAGAAGATTCTCAAATACCAGCGGAAGACCAGAAGGCTGAACAGCATGATCACCTCTTCCTTCAACGAGGGGATCATGGGAGCCCAGACCAGCAAGACCCTGAACCGGGAAGCCCTGAACAACCAGGAGTTTTCCCAGGAGACCCGGGATATGTTCAAGGCCTCCATGCGCTCCGCCACCATCTCCGCCGTATATATGCCCCTGGCCAGCCTGGTGATCAGCCTGGCGACGGGCTGCGTTCTCATCGCGGGCGGGCATGACGTGCAGACAGGCGTACTCACCATCGGCACCCTGAACTTTTTCATCAATATCGGCAGCATGATGTTTGAGCCCATCCGGAATTTTGCCGGGATCTTCGCGGAATTCCAGTCCTGCCAGGCTGCGGCGGAGCGGGTGGCGGACGTGCTCCAGTGCGTCAGCGAGATCGAGGACAGTCCGGAGGTCATAGAGAGATACGGGGATTTCTTCCACCCGAAAAGGGAGAATTGGGAGCCCATCCGGGGGGACGTGGATTTTGATCACGTTTCCTTCTGGTATCTCCCCGGGGAGCCGGTGCTCTCCGATTTCAGCCTCCATGTAAAGGCCGGGGAGAATATCGCCCTGGTGGGAGAGACCGGCGGGGGCAAGTCCACCATCGTAAATCTGCTCTGCCGCTTCTATGAGCCCCGGGAGGGGGTCATCCGCATCGACGGGAAGGACTACCGTGAGCGGAGCCAGCTCTGGCTCCAGAGCAGCCTGGGCTATGTGCTCCAGACCCCCCACCTCTTTTCCGGCAGCATCATGGAAAATATCCGCTACGGCCGCCTGGAGGCCACGGATGAGGAGGTCCGGGAGGCCGCCCGCCTGGTGGGGGCAGACGAATTCATCGAAAAGCTGGAGAAGGGCTACGATACGGACGCCGGGGAGGGGGGCGGAAACCTCTCCACCGGGCAGAAGCAGCTCATCTCCTTCGCCCGGGCCATTCTGGCGGATCCCGCCATCTTTGTGCTGGACGAGGCCACCAGCTCCATCGACACGGTTTCGGAGCAGCGCATCCAGGCCGCCGCGGACAAGCTTCTCCAGGGACGCACCAGCTTCATCATCGCCCACCGGCTCAGCACCGTGCGCAACGCCGACCGGATCCTGGTGATCGACGGGGGGCGCATCCTAGAGGAGGGCAGCCACAAGGCGCTCATGGCCAAAAAGGGCCGGTATTACGAGCTGTACGAAAATCAGTTCCGCCGGGATCGGCTGCGTCAGTCCCTGGAGGAGCTGGACCGGTAAGGCGCGGTACAGCCGGGGTAAAGCGGGGCGCTCCGGTCTGCCCCGCGCCGCGCGGGAACGGAATCCCAGCAGGCAAAGAACACGGGAGGCACGGCCATTCAGCCGTGCCTCCCGTTTCATCTCCGGTTCACTTTCTCAGGATCTCCACCACTTCCCCGATGTACATCCGATGCGGCTCCTCCGGGGTATAGATCCTCTCCGCCACCTCCGGGGGCATATTCTCCCGGATCAGATCCTGCCAGTACATCTTGCGGCAGACCAGGGTGGTTTCCGCCTGGGCGAAGGCGACGCCGTTCTCCAGCGCCACGGGGGTGAACCGGGTCAGGGCGGTCTTATCCCCCTCCCGCCCGGATTTGGACCCCATGATCATCAGATCGCTCCGGTATTCCTCCGGGAAAAAGCTCACGGTAAAGAAACTGTTCTTCTCCATATACTTCCAGGTATACCGGATGGGCTTCACATACACCGTCGCCGCCGGTTTGCCCCAAAGGGTGCCCAATCCGCCCCAGCTGATGGTCATGCCGTTATAGTCCTCCCGGGTGCCCGCCGTGAGCAGGGCCCATTTCTCGTTGAACCGGGAAAAGATATCCGTGGTAAATTCCATGCCTTCCTCCTGTCTGCCGGTATGGACCGGTCCTGAATAGACAAAAGACTCCGGCAGGATGCCGGAGCCGGAACTGACGATCATAGCCTGGGCGGGGTGCCCTCTTTCGGGAGATAGGGAACGGGATCCACCGCCGCGCCCCCCTCGGGATGGAGCTCGAAATGGACATGTACGCCGCTGGCCACGCCGGTGGCGCCCTGCTCCGCGATGACGTCCCCCTGATAGACGATATCCCCCTCCGCTACCAGGTTCTTGCTGTTATGGGCGTAATAGGTGACGTCCCCGTTATCATGCTGGATCTCGATCAGCAGGCCATAGCCGCTGTACTCCCCGGCGAAGATGACCACGCCCCCGTCCGACGCGAGGATGGGATCGCCGTAATGCCCCGCCAGGTCGATGCCCCGGTGGAAGCTGGAGCCGATGGAGGCCCCCCGATAACCGAAGGAAGAGCTGAGCCAGGTCTGCTCGGAGAAGGGCCATATGTAGGTGCCGGTGCTGAGCCGGGGACGGGTACCCTGCCGCACCACCCGAGTCGTCGGCTCGGTGAGCACGGTCTGGGAGATTACATGCTTTTCCTGGAGGACGCCGTTGATTAGGGTCTGGGAGTACTCCACCCGGAGCTCCCCGTCCTTCCCCTCCTCCAGGACCACCTCCTCATCCTCAAACAGGGTCTCATCCTGCGCTGTCTTCGTGAGGCAGGGATAACTCTCCACAAGGGTATAATTCTCCACGGTCTCCACTTGGATGGCCGCGGCCAGCTTTTCCAGATTATCCGTCAGCAGCTCGGTGCTGGCATAGCCCTGGGCCAGGGTCACCTCCTGCAGGAAGGAGGCGGAGACGGTATCCTCCGTCATATACCGGTTCTGGATCTCCTCCAGCGCCAGCATGGCCTCCGCCTGGCCGGGGAAGGCGCAGACGGCCTCTCCATCCAGATAGACCAGCTCCAGGCTGCAGGCGCCCTCCACGCTCTGGTACAGGGTGCTGACCACCTGAGCCTCCTCCTCCGGGGAAGCGGGGGCAAAGGCCAGACGGCAGGTCAGGGTCGGGGCGGTCCAGGAATAGCCCAGGGCGTCGCTGGCGGCCTGGGTCACCCGCTCCACAATGGCGTCCAACCGCTCCTGATCCTGCACATAGCCGATCAGGCTGCCGTCCATGCTCACCGCCAGGGTCCACCGCACACGGCTCACGCAGAAAAGAGCAACAGCAAGGACAGCGGCCAGAGCAAGCACCCGGCGGTGCTTTCTCGCCTTCGCGCAGAAGGCCTGCAGGAGCAAGCGCCGACGGACGGCGCTATCCGCAGTACTCCGCTCTTCCCTTGTCCTCTCCTGCTGCCGCATAACAGATGGTAACTCCTGTCATCAAAATGAAATGTCCCCGGCAAAAACGGTGACAAATCCCCGTTTGCGTAACAATTTGGTTACAGAAGGCATTTTACACGATGCCGCATGGCTTGTCAAGAGCAAAAAAGGAAAAGCGGACCAAGTTGCTCAACAGGCATTCGCGGCGGCGCGGTCTACTCCGGCGGAGGCGCGCATAGGGTATCCTGAGGTGATGGATTTGGCAATGACCTACGAGGATGCAAAGGGCGGCCGGAGCGCCCAGTCCCACAGCCTGAGTCTCAGCGACCTGCGAAGGCTCACGGTGAGCGGCGTGGAGGACGTGGAGAGCTTCGACGAGGATACGGTGGTTCTAGTGACCTGCGGCGGCACCCTGACGGTGCGGGGCAGCGGACTGAAGATCGAGAAGCTGAGCCTGGACGGGGGCGAGCTGGTGGTGGAGGGCCGCATGGACAGCCTGGACTACGCGGAGAACGCGCCGGGCCGCCGGAGCTGGATCGGCAGGCTCCTGGGCTGATGGGCCTTGACCCCGGATGGCAGGGGCTGCAGGCCCTGTGTTCCCTGGCCTGCGGTCCCCTGCTCGGCCTGGTGTACGACCTGACCGCCGCCCTGCGGCGGCAGCTGGGGCTGGATCGGACCCGCCTCCTGCCGGATCTTCTGTTCTGTCTTTTGGCCGCTCTGGTGCTCTTCCTCCTGGGCTTTACCGTGGGAAACGGCCGGCTGCGGCTGTTCATGCCCCTTATCCTGGTGCTGGGGGCGGTGTTCTACCTTCTTGCGCTCCGGGGGCCGGGCAGGCGTCTGGCCGGTTTTCTGGCCGCTTTTCTCCTGCGGATCTGCTCCATCGCCCTGTCTCCCCTGGTTTTTTTGGGAAAAACCGCGAAAAAAACTCTGATTTTTCTCAAAAATCTCTTTCAATATCTGGCCGGATGGTTTACAATAAGCTATCGGACATTCGGCTCCGTCAGGAACGTGTGTTTTTGGGAGGCTCGCCATGAAACTAAAGCGATGCGGTATACTCACGAAGCTCTTGATCCTTGGCCTGCTGGTCTATCTCCTGGTGGCCTACGCCAGGACCCAGATCCGCATCGGCGAGGCGGAGGAGCAGCAGCGCGCTCTTCAGGCGGAGGTGCGCACCATGTCCGTCAGCAACGCCGCGCTGGAGTACGAGATCGAGCATTGCCAGGACCCGGAGACCATCGAAAAGGTAGCCCGGGAAAAGCTGGGGCTGGTCCTGCCGGGCGAGATCGTCTTCTACGACATGGGCGACTGAGCGGCTGAGAGCACCACGCAGGGGAAAGCGATCCGGATACAGGGAGGAACCAGATTTCCATGGATGTGACAGTTGGGGCGGTCCTGGAGGGCAAGGTCACCGGGATCATGAAATTCGGGGCGTTTGTCTCCCTTCCGGGAGGCAAATCCGGTCTGGTCCATATTTCGGAGATCGCCTACACCTACGTGAATCAGGTGAGCGATCATCTTCAGGTGGGGCAGGAGGTCAAGGTCAAGGTCATCGGCATCGATGAAGCGGGCCGCATCAACCTCTCCATCAAGAAGGCCATGGATCCTCCCCAGCAGCAGGACCGGCGCAGGACCGCGCCGCCCCCCTCGCCCCGGGCGGGGGACAGGCGCAGCGCGCCCCCCAGCTTCGAGGATAAGCTGAAGCAGTTCATGCAGGATTCGGACAGCCGCATGTCCGGCGTGCGGCAGTACAGCGAAAACAAAAAGAGCCGCCGGAGCCGCAAATCGAATTTCGACGACGATTATTACGAATGAGCTCCTCACCGCCGGGCAGGGACACCTGCCCGGCGATTTGTTCCCTTCCCTTTTTGGATTACCTGTGCTATACTGGACCCAGATTCCACAACGGAAGGAGAGAGCCTGATGAACTTTGTCTTTACCGAAAAGAAGATGTCCCCCTCCGACGATCTCCGCGCCTATGCCCAGAAGAAGATCGGCAAGCTGGACAAGCTCTTCCGCAGCGAAAGCACCGCCTATATCACCTTCATGGTGGAGCGCAACCGCAACATCGCGGAAGTGACGCTGAACAGCGGCGGCATGTTCTTCCGGGTGACGGAAAGCACCAACAGCATGTACGTCTCCATCGACAACGCCGTGGATGCCCTGACCCGCCAGGTGCGGAAATACAAGACCCGCCTGGACAAGCGCATCCATGAGACGGTGCTGGAGGACTTCCTCCCCGCCGCCCCCGCCGAGGAGCCCGCGGAGGAATTCCGCGTCAAGCGGACGAAGCGCTTCTCCATCAAGCCCATGAGCGTGGACGAGGCCATCCTGCAGATGAACCTGCTGGGCCACAGCTTCTACGTCTTCAAGAACCAGGATGAGGGCGACGCCTTCAGCGTCGTTTATAAGCGGCAGGACGGGGATTACGGTCTGATCGAGAGCACCGAAGACTAGAGATATCGGTTTTCGGGGTCTGCGCACTGCGCAGGCCCCGTTTTTTTGCGTCTGCGACAGGTTTCGCGGGGATTTGCGGCGGGAAATGAATAAGCTTGACGGGAAAGGGAGGAATGGCCATGAAAACACCGACAATGCTCACGAGCCGCAAGGTGATCCTGCTGCCCGTTGGGTCCATCCATCCGAATCCCATGCAGCCCCGGAAGATCTTTGATCCCGACGCTCTGGGGGAGCTGACGGAGAGCATCCGCATGTATGGGGTGCTCCAGCCCCTCACGGTCCGAAAGGCTGGGGACGGGAGCTTCGAGCTGGTGGCGGGGGAACGGCGGCTCCGGGCCTCCCGGGCGGCCGGGCTGGACAAGGTCCCCTGCATCCTGGTCAACGTAAGCGAGCAGGACTCCGGCCTCCTCGCCCTGGTGGAAAACCTGCAGCGCCAGGACCTGGATTTCATCGAGGAGGCGGAGGGCCTGCGCGCCCTGACCCGCAGCTACGGCATGAGCCAGGAGGAGGCCGCGAGATGCATCGGCCTGTCCCAGTCCGCCGTGGCCAACAAGCTGCGGCTTCTGCGTCTCAGCCCGGAGCTGCTTTATCTCCTGCGGGAACGGGGACTCAGCGAGCGCCATGCCCGGGCCCTGCTGCGGCTGGAAAACGACGAACAGCGGCTGGAGGTCCTTTCCTACGTGCTGGAGCACGATCTGAACGTCGCCCGCACAGAGCAGTACATCGAGGATTACCTGAAGCGGGGCGGGCCGCCCAAGGAGGCTCAGGGAAAGAAGAAAGCCCCCCGCATCGTGCTGAAGGATGTGCGCATCTTCTTCAACACGGTAACGAAGGGGCTTGGGGTCATGCGCCGGAGCGGCGTGCAGGCGGAATACGACCAGGCGGAGACGGAGGCGGATTACATCCTCACCATCCGGATCCCGAAGGCCGGAAACTGCCGCCTCACCTGAGGCTATTCCCCGGCGGCTCTCAGCTTGTTCAGTACGGCGGAAAACTCCGGGGGCAGGGGGCAGGAGAAGGTCATGTCCTCCCCCGTGACCGGATGGCGGAAGCGGATCTCCCGGGCATGGAGGCACTGGCTGGTCAGGGGAAGCGCACACCTGCCCCCGTACAGGGGATCCCCCGCCACGGGGTGGCCCAGGGAGGCCATATGCACCCGGATCTGGTGAGTACGCCCGGTCTCCAGCACGCATTCCGCATAGCTGTACCCGGGGAAGGATTCCAGCACCCGGTAATGGGTGACGGCGCTGCGCCCCCCCGGTACGCCCGCAGCCATCTTCTTCCGGTCCCGGGGATGCCGGCCCACGGGCAGCTCCACAATCCCTTCGGCGGGGCGGGGCGTGCCGATGAGCAGGGCGGCATAGACCCGGTGCAGGCTGTGGTCCCCCAGCTGGGCGGCCAGCGCGGCATGGGCCCGGTCCGTTTTGGCCGCCAGCATCAGGCCGGAGGTATCCTTATCCAGCCGGTGGACGATCCCCGGCCGCTTCACCCCGCCGATGCCGGAGAGGGAATCGCCGCAGTGATGGAGCAGCGCATTCACCAGCGTGCCGCGCTCATGCCCGGGGGCGGGATGGACCACCATGCCCTTGGGCTTGTTGATGACCAGCAGGTCTTCATCCTCAAAGAGGATATCCAGCGGGATCTCCTCCGGCTCCGGGTCCGCCTCCGCGGGCTCCGGCAGGTTCAACAGGACCCGGTCCCCGGGGCTGAGCCGCCGGTTCTTTTTTCCGGGTTTTCCCTCCACCAGGATGCAGCCCTGCTCCAGCAGCTGCTGTACCCGGCTGCGGCTGAGGTCCGGGAGCTTCTCCGCCAGGAAGGCGTCCAGACGGACGCCGGCGTCCTCAGGCGCCGCGGTCAGTTCCCGCTCCATCCCCGGCCTCCTTCCCCGCCGCCTTCCGCTTCCGTCGGCTTTCGCTCTCTTCCAGGAAAACGCTGAGGCAGAAGAGGAGCCCGCCGACGGTGATGAAGCAGTCCGCCACGTTGAAAATGGGAAAATCCATGAACAGGGTCTCGATCATATCCGTCACGAAGCCGTCCGCCAGCCGGTCCAGGGCGTTTCCCACCGCGCCCCCCAGCACCATGGCCAGGCTCAGCCTGGACAGGAGGGATTTGGGCCTGCGCAGGAGAAGGGCGACGAAGACGGCGGCGCACACCAGGGCGGTGAGGACCAGCAGGAAGACGGTCTTCCCCGCCAGGATGCCCCAGCTGGCCCCATAGTTATAGGTGCAGGTCAGGCCGATCACCCCGGGGATCAGCACCGTAGAGCCCCGACGCGCCGCCAGGTCCACGGCGCCGACCTTGCTCAGCTGGTCCGCCAGGACGATGACCGCGGCCAGCAGGATCTCTCCCATGGCCGGAGCTCAGCCCCCCAGGCCCGCCACGACGGCGGCGCACCGGGGACACAGGTCGGGATGGGCCGGGTCCTCTCCCACATGGGGATCATGGGTCCAGCAGCGGGCGCACTTGGGGGCGGAATCGCTCTCCACCTTCACCTTTACGCCGGACTGGGCGCCGGCCTCCAGCTCCTCCCCGCCGGCGGAGCAGAGCTCCACGGCGGAGACGATGAACAGGGTCTTCAGGTCGAAGCCCTCCAGCTCCTCGGGCTTCACGGCGTCGTTGAGATACAGGGTGATCCGGGCATCCAGGCTCTTGCCGATGGTCTTCTCCCCCCGGGCAAGCTCCAGGGCCTTGTTCACGTCCCCCCGCACCCGGATGATCCGGTCCCAGCGCTCCTCCTGCTCCGGGTTCAGCCGCCAGGCAGGATCCGCAGGCCGGATATCGTTGTACAGCACGCTCTCGGCGTCATCCCCGGAGCGATGGGGCATGATCCCCCAGATCTCCTCGGCGGTGAAGGCCAGGATGGGGGCCAGGAGGCGGACCAGAGCGTCCAGGATCAGGAAGATGGCGGTCTGGGCGCTGCGGCGGAGCTTTCCTTCGGGGGCTTCGCAGTACAGCCGGTCCTTCAGGATATCCAGGTAGAAGTTGGACATATCCGTGACGCAGAAATTATGGATGGCATAGGTCACGGCGTAGAACTCATAGCACTCATAGGCCTCGATGCACCGGGTGATGAGCTGGCCCAGCCGGTCCAGCGCCCACTGATCCAGGGGCTCCAGCTCCCCGAAGGGCAGCATGGCATCCGGGTCGAAGCCGTTCAGGTTGCCCAGGATATACCGGGCAGTGTTCCGGATCTTCAGGTATTTATCGGAAAGCTGCTTGAAAATGGCGTCGGAGCAGCGCATATCCAGCTTATAGTCCGCGGAGGCTGCCCAAAGGCGCAGGAGCTCCGCGCCGTACTTGGGGATCAGCTCATCCGGCAGGACGGAGTTGCCCAGGGACTTATGCATGGCCCTCCCCTCTCCGTCCACGGTCCAGCCGTGGGTCAGGACGGACCGGTAAGGGGCGCTCCCCTTCACGGCCACGGCGGTGAGGAGGGAGGACTGGAACCAGCCGCGATACTGATCCCCGCCCTCCAGATAGAGGTCGCAGGGCCATACGCCGGGGCTGTCCAGCTCCATGGAGGCGATATGGGTGGAGCCGGAATCGAACCAGCCGTCCAGGGTGTCCGTCTCCTGGGTGAAGGTCCTGCCGCCGCAGTGGGGGCAGACGAAGCCCTCCGGCAGGAGCTCGGCGGCGGGGTGGAGGAACCAGGCGTTGGATCCCTCGGCCTTGAACACCTCCGATACGGACTGAATGGTCTCCGGCGTGCAGACGGGCTTTCCGCAATCCTGGCAGTAGAACACGGGGATGGGCAGGCCCCAGTGCCGCTGACGGGAGATACACCAGTCCGCCCGCTCCCGGATCATGCTTTCCATCCGGCCTTTGCCCCAGTCCGGCATCCACTTCACCTGATTCGCAGCGCCGACAGCCTCTTCCTTGAAGGCGTCCACGGAGCAGAACCACTGATCCGTCGCCCGGTAAAGGATGGGGCTCTTGCAGCGCCAGCAGTGGGCGTACTGGTGGGTGATCTGCCGGGTGCCCAGCAGGGCCCCGCAGTCCTCCAGGTCCTTCTGGATCACGGGGTTGGCCTCATCCGTGGTGAGCCCCTGATACTTTCCGGAGAGCTCGTTCATCCGTCCCCGGTCGTCCACAGGGACCAGGATGCCGATATCGGTCTTCCCGCTCTGGTCATACTTCCGGCAGATCTCATAGTCCTCCTGGCCGTGGCCGGGCGCCGTATGCACGCAGCCGGTGCCGGCATCCAGGGTGACATGGTCGCCGCAGAGCAGGATGCTCTCCCGATCCGCCAGGGGGTGCTTCGCCTTCATGAGCTCGAAGTCCGCCCCCTTCCGGGTCTCCAGCACCTCCAGCTCGGGCAGGCCGCAGTCCTGCTCCACGGCGGACTTCCGATCCTTCGCCAGGATATACTTCTCGTCGTTTTCCGGGTTCCGGCAGATCACATAGTCCAGATCCGCGTTCAGGCAGATGGCCAGGTTTCCGGGGATGGTCCAGGTGGTGGTGGTCCAGATGACGAAATAGATCCTGTCGTACTGCGCCAGGAGACCATGGCAGTCCGTCACCTCGAACTTGACGTAGATGGAGGTGCAGGGCTCCTCGGAATACTCGATCTCCGCCTCTGCCAGGGCGGTCTCATCCTTGGGGCACCAGTACACAGGCTTCTTGCCCTTATAGATATACCCCTTCTCATACATCTTGCCGAAGACCTTGACCTCTTCCGCCTCGAACTTGGCGTCCATGGTGCGGTAGGGATGCGCCCAGTCCGCCAGGACCCCCAGCCGCTTGAACTGCCCCATCTGGATATCCACATAGTTCTGGGCAAATTCATGGCAGGCGTCCCGGAATTCGGGCACGGACATGGCCTTCCGATTCAGCTTCTGCTGCTTGATGATGGCGGACTCGATGGGCATGCCATGGTTATCCCAGCCGGGATTGTAGGTGACATGGAAGCCGGTCATGGCCTTGTAGCGGTTGATGAAGTCCTTCAGGCACTTGTTCAGGGCGGTGCCCATGTGGATATAGCCGTTGGAGAAGGGGGGGCCGTCATGGAGGAGGAAGCGGGGCTTCCCTTCCCCCCGCTTCTGCAGGCCGCCGTACAGGTCCTTTTCCTCCCAGGCCTTGAGCCAGTCCGGCTCCCGCTTGGGCAGGCCGGCCCGCATGGGAAACTCGGTCTTGGGCAGATTCAGGGTCGAATTATAATCCTGGGCCATAGCTGTTTACCTCTTTCTTAACAAAAACCAATGGCGGGGCATGCCACCCCGCCATATTCTTCGCTTATCGGGATCCGGTTTACTTTTTCTTGTCCTTGGAATACTCCGAGCCGAACTTCAGATTATCGTAGTCGATCCGGAGGGAATGGTCCTCCTTGGGCTCCTCGCTTCCGGACTGGTTCCCGGCATTCTCAAAGTTGCGCTGGATCATTTCCGCCACGGCGTCCACGGAGATGCCCAGGTCCGGCTCCGGCGCGGGTCCCTCCGGGAGCTCCTCCGCGGGCGGCTCCTCCTGCTCCCGGGCGGGCTGGGAAGGCGTTTCTTCCGCCGGTTCAGCAAAATCATAGATCCGGGAAAGGCTCTCCTGAAACGCCTCGCCGGCCTGATGCAGCTCCTCCAGAAATGCGCCGGTCTTCCGCCTTGCGTTCAGCAGGGCGTTTTCCTCATCCCGAAGGCCTTCCTTCAGCTCCAGGCGGCGGGTCTCCGCGTCCTTCTCCGCCTGCTCCAGCAGAGAATCAGCCTTGGCCCTGGCCTCCGCCAGGATCTCGGCGGATTTCTTCTCCGCCTCCTCCGTCATCTCCCGCGCAGTCTTCTGGGCGGTGAGGAGGGCGAGATGCATGGCGTCTTCCGAGTTGCGGTATTCCTCCACCTTGTCCACCAGCACCTTGAGCTTGCTCTTCAGCGTGGCGTTGTCCCGGTACAAAGCAGAGTAATCCTGAAAGATTTCTTCCAGGAATTTATCCACCGCGGCAATATCGTAGCCGCCGAATACAGCCTTGTCGAATTCCCGATTGGTCACATCCTGGGGGGTCAGCAACGCAGGTCTTCCTCTCTTAATCGCAGCGCTCAGAAATAGAGCCCGTTGTTTTCCAGTTCGTCGATCAGATCGCCCAGAATATCCACATTATAGGGGGTAATGATATAGGTGCTCACGGCGACCTTTTTGATTTTCCCATCCTGGGCATAGGCCACGCCGCTGATGAAATCCAGCATGCGGCGGGCGGTATCTTTGTTGGTGGATTCCAGATTCAGCACTACCGTGCGCTTATCCCGCAGGTGATCCGCGATTTCCCGGGCGTTCTCATACTGCTCGGGCTTCACCAGCACCACCTGGAGCTGGGCGGTGGCATGGATATTGACCACCTTATTGTTCCGGCTGGCGGGGATATCCTCTTCCTGGCTTCCCCCGAAGCGGGAAGCGGGGATGGTCTCCTTCGGCTTTTCCGCGATATCGTCATACTCCTCATCAAAGGGTCTGGCCAGCGACCTGAACGAATCAAATAATCCCATCTCTATACCCCTTTCTTTCCCTCGCGCCGGAACAGCCGATTCAAACGGTCGGAGGATAAGTCCTGGCGCCGAAGATCGCGGTGCCCACGCGGACCATATTGGCCCCGGCCCGGATCGCCGCAGGATAATCCCCGCTCATGCCCATCGAGAGAATGTTCATAGAGACATTATCATATTTTTTTGCCCTTATGTCAATAAAAAGCTGATACATTTCCTCGAAATACGGGTAATTTTCCTCCCCCGTGAACACGGGAGGCACGGCCATGAGCCCCTCCAGACGCACATGGGGCAGCGCCCCCGCCAGGGCGCAGAGCTCCGGCAGCCTCTCCGGATCCGCGCCGCCCTTCTGCTCCTCCCGGCCGATATTTACCTGGAGCAGCACGGCCTGCCGGATCCCCAAAGCCTCAGCCCGCCGGTCGATCTGGCGAAGGAGCTCCTCCCCGTCCACAGACTGGATCAGATCCGCCTTCCCCACCAGATACTTCAGTTTATTCTGCTGCAGATGACCGATGAAATGCAGCGGAGCGCCGGCATAGGCCCCCTGGGCCAGCTTTTCCGTCAGCTCCTGGCAGCGGTTCTCCCCCACGGCGTCCACCCCGGCCAGGACGGCCTCCCGCACGGCCTCCGCGCCCATGGTTTTGGAGGCGGCCACCAGGCAGATCTCCTCCGGCCTTCTCCCGCTCTTCAGCGCCGCCTCTGCGATGGTTTCCCGCACCCGGCGCACCCGGTCCGCCATGGTCTCCATCAGTCCGCCACCACCTTTCCGTCAAACAGGCCCTTGCCGCTGACGATGATCTCGTCTCCCGCATGGAGGTTTTCCCCCCGCACCATGTAGTAATCCCCGAAGTCGTGCACCAGCTCCACATCCCTGGCCTCCGCCCGGAGTCCGGTCTGCACATAGACATAGGTGCCGCCGTCATCCCGCACCCGCAGGGCCTGACGGGGGATCCGCAGGCCGGTCTCCTGGGAGAAGATCAGCTCCGCCTCCTGCCGGCGCATGCTCAGCACATCCGCCAGGTTGGTGCTGCAGGAAAAGACCACCGCCCGGTATCCGTTTTCCTCCGGGCTGATGGACTCCACGGTCATGCTCAGCTCCTGGCCGTAATACCGGCCGAAGCGCACGGAGGCCCTCTGCCCCCGCCGCAGGCGCTGAGCCGCCCCGTCCTCCATCAGCGCGGCATAATACCACCGGTTTCCGTAGACCAGCTTGCAGAGGGCCTTCTCCCCCGCCTCGCGCCTCTCCGAAAGGAGGGAGCGCAGCTCCTCCGCCCCCAACCCCTCCAGGGCGGAGGGGGAGAGGTCCTCCCAGCCGTCCACCACGGAGCTGAACAGACCGGACCGGGGAGAGGTGATCACGGCGCTGCGGTCGCTGCCCCGGTGCTGCAGCTCGCTGAGCTCCTTCTGATATGCCTGCAGTCTGGCCGCCACCTCCGTCGTATCCCCGAAGGCGGTGAAGGTCAGGCTCTGGAGGGAAAGGCTGGCCTCCTCCAGGGTATCCAGAGAGCGCCGGAGGGCGGAGCTGCGCAGAAGGGCGCAGGCATCCTGGATCTCCCCCTCCAGCTGCTGCAGGTTCTCCGCCGCGAAGCGGTTCTGCTGGGTCTCCAGACTGGAAATGCGCTGGCTCAGCTCCCCCATGCGCACGGCGCGCCGGAGCCCTTCCTCCGAATCGAAGGCCTCGGCCAGCCCGTCGCCGCCGGAGACCCGCTTTCCCTCCTCCGCCGTGATGTATACGGTGTTGTACACGCTGGTCAGGACCTCCTCCTGCCGGACCACCATGCCCCGGGTATGGGCGCTGTCCCGAAGCGTCGTGTTCAGGGCCTGCACCGTGCGGTATGGGTTCTCCAGCAGCCGCAGGCCGTATATCGCGAGATACACCAGCACAGCCGCAAAAATCAGGAATCCCGCCACCTTGATGGGCAGATTCGCATTCTTCACCGTTTTCACCGATCCGCGCCTCCTGACGTCCCGGTTTTCCGCCTTCAGCCCTCCATGACGAGTTCCGCCGGCTTGATCGGGATCATGGTGGATATGGCATGCTTGTACACAAGCTCCTGCTTGCCCTCGCAATCCAGCACCACCGTAAAATCATCGTATCCGGTGACCACGCCCCGCATCTGGAAACCGTTCATGAGGAATACCGTCAGTCCCGTGCGCTCCCTGCGTGCCTGGTCCAAAAACTGTTTCTGCAGGTCCATCGTTTTCTGCATCTGAACTACTCCCTTTCGACCTCTGTATTCGGCGTTTTCCGCGCCGCTTACAGTATACCAGATTTATCCAAAATCCGTGTCGAAATTCCGTAGGCTTTATCTAAATTCGGCTTCTTTTTCCAGAGGATCCAGTGCAGCTCCGGGTCCCGACGCAGCCAGCTGAGCTGGCGCTTCGCATAGCGGCGCGAGGACTGCTTCACCAGCTCCGCCGCCTCCTCCAGGGTCGTCTCCCCCCGAAGGGCGGCGGCGATCTCCTTATAGCCGATGGCCTGCATGGCGGTGCTTCCCGCCGGGATGCCGCTGTCCAGCAGACCCTGTACCTCCTGCACCAGCCCCGCCTGCAGCATGCCGTCCACCCGGGCGTCGATCCGGGCATACAGATCCTCCCGCTCCGCAAAGCTCAAGGCGATACGGCAGCTTGGGAACCGGGGCGGACCCGCCCGGCTGGCCCGGTCATGGGCGGTGATGGTCTCGCCGGTGGTCTCGAAGACCTCCAGCGCCCGGACGATGCGCTTCCGGTCCCGGGGATGGAGCAGCGCGGCCCGCTCCGGATCCGCCCGGGCCAGGCGCTCCAGCATGGCCTCTCCCCCCAGGCGGTCGTATTCCGCCTCCAGGGCGGACCGCACCGCCGGATCGAAATCGGAGAATTCGACGCCCCGGAGCAGGGAGTCGATATACAGATTGGTCCCCCCCACCAGGATGGGGAGCTTTCCCCGGCCCAGGATATCCTCCAGGCAGGCGGAGGCCTCCTGCACATACCGGCCTACAGAGTAGCTCTCCCGGGGATCCACGGTGCCCACCAGGTGATGGGGCACCCCCTTCATCTCCGCCCCCACCGGGGCGGCGGTGCCGATCACCATTCCCCGATACACCTGCATGGCGTCGGCGGAAACCACCTCGCCGCCCAGATGCAGGGCCAGCCATACCCCCAGGGCGGTTTTGCCCGTGGCGGTGGGGCCGGTGATCACCAGCACTCCCCGGGCCATCAGTTCCGCAGGGACTGCAGGGGGGCGGGGATCCGTCCTCCCCGGGCCACGAAGACCTCGCTGGACTCGGGATGCACCCCGATCACCGGGGCGCTGCCCAGCAGGCCGCCGAAATCCACCCGGTCCCCCACGGTCTTCCCCTCGGCGGGGATGAGCCGGGCGGCGGTGGTCTTGTTGTTCACCATGCCGATGGCCGCCTCGTCCGCCAGAATGGCGGAAAGGGTCTCCGCCGGAGTATCCCCCGGCACGGCAATCATATCCAGACCCACGGAGCAGACGCAGGTCATGGCCTCCAGCTTATCCAGGCAGAGGGTCCCCGCCTCGGCGGAGGCGATCATCCCCGCATCCTCGCTCACGGGGATAAAGGCGCCGGAAAGGCCGCCCACCTGGGAGGCGGCCATCAGCCCGCCCTTTTTCACGGCGTCGTTCAGCAGGGCCAGGGCGGCGGTGGTACCGTGGGTGCCCACCCGCTCCAGGCCCATCTCCTCCAGGATATCCGCCACGCTGTCCCCAATGGCGGGGGTGGGGGCCAGAGACAGGTCCACAACCCCGAAGGGGACGCCCAGGCGGGAGGAGGCCTCCCGGGCCACCAGCTGGCCCATGCGGGTCACCCGGAAGGCGGTGCGCTTGATGGTCTCCGCCACCAGATCGAAGGAGGCGCCCCTGCATTCCAGCAGGGCATGGTGCACCACCCCGGGGCCGCTGATGCCCACGTTGATGACGCTTTCCGGCTCCCCCACCCCGTGGAAGGCGCCGGCCATGAAGGGATTGTCCTCCACGGCGTTGCAGAAGGCCACCAGCTTGGCGCAGCCCAGGCTGCCCCGGTCCGCCGTAAGCCGGGCGGTCTCCTTGATGATTCGGCCCATGAGGGCCACGGCGTCCATATTGATGCCGCTCTTGGTGCTGGCCACGTTCACGCTGGAGCATACCCGCTCCGTCTCCGCCAGGGCCTGGGGAATGGCGGCCACCAGCTTCCGGTCCGCAGCGGTGAAGCCCTTGTGCACCAGGGCGGAAAAGCCGCCGATGAAGTTCACCCCGGTCTCCGCCGCCGCCCGGTCCAGGGTCCGGGCGAAGGGGACGTAATCCTCCGTCTCGCTGGCGGCGGCGGCCAGGGCGATGGGGGTAACGGAGATGCGCTTGTTCACGATGGGGATGCCGAACTCCTGCTCGATATCCTCCCCGGTGCGCACCAGATCCCTGGCCAGGCGGGTGATCTTGTCGTAGATCTTCCGGCAGCAGGCCTCCGGGTCCGGGTCTGCGCAGTCCAGCAGGGAGATGCCCATGGTGACGGTGCGGATATCCAGATGCTGCTGGTCGATCATATCCAGCGTTTCAAATATCTCTCTTCTGCTGATCATACCCGGTGCATCGCCTCAAAAATATCTTCCCGCTGCATCCGGATGCTCAGCTTCATTTCCTCCCCCCGGAGCCGCAGCTGCTCCGAGACCTCCCGGAAGGGCATCTCACACTTCTCCAGATCCACCAGCATGGTCATGGCGAAATTCCCCTGCATGACGGTCTGGTTGATATCCAGAACGTTCACGTTCCAGCCCGACAGACGGGTGCATACATCCGCGATGATGCCCACCCGGTCCTTGCCGACGACGGTCACAATGGCTCTCATTCCTTATCCTCCCCGGTAAGCTCGTCCAAGGTCAGCCCAAAGGACGGCAGAAAATTCTCGGTAAAATAGCGGACCTCCCGCAGGGGGCAGGCCTGCAGCCAGGCCCGGAGCTGCCGCTCCGCGGAGCGGAACTCCCCGTTTCCCATCTGCAGCTCCTCCTGGCATTTCAGGTAGGCGGAGAGCTTGTCCGCCGCCTTCACCAGCGGGCCCAGGTCCTCCCCCTCTCCCCCGCCCAGAAGGGGGGCGTAGCCGGAGCGCAGCTCCGGCGGGAGCATCTTCAGCAGCCGGGCTTCCGCCTGGCGCTCCACCGCCTTATAGGCGCCGGTGATGTCCCGATTCAGGTACTTCACCGGAGTGGGCAGGTCCCCGGTGATGATCTCGGAAGCATCGTGAAACAAGCCCAGCACCGCCGCCCGGTCCGGGTCGGCGGGCTCCCCGAAGACCTCCCGCCGGATCATGGCCAAGGCATGGGCCAGCACCGCCGTCATATGGCTGTGCTCCTGGAGGTTTTCATCGAAGCTGTTGCGCATCAGCCCCCAGCGGCGGATGTTCCGCATCCGCCCCAGAAGGGCGAAAAAGCCGTTGATCATGGTTTTCTCCTCATTCCCGCAGCCGGGAAAAAAACTCCCGCATCAGGTCCCAGCACTCCGCCTCCCGCACCCCGCCGTACATCCGGGGCCGGAAGCCGAAATCCTCTGCAAACAGGTCCAGTACGCTGCCGCAGGCCCCGGTCCTCCCCTCCCGCAGGCCGTAGACCACCGTGGGGATCCGGGCGTTCAGAATGGCTCCTGCGCACATGGCGCAGGGCTCCAGGGTGACGAAGAGGGCGCAGCCCTCCAGCCGCCAATCCCCCAGCCGGGCGCAGGCCTCCCGGATGGCCTCGATCTCCGCATGGGCCAAAGCGCTGCGCTCCTCCTCCCGCCGGTTCCTTCCCCGGCCCAGGATCGCCTCGTCCCGGACAACGACGCAGCCCACGGGCACCTCCCCCGCTTCTCCCGCTTCCCGGGCCAGGCTGAGGGCTTCGTCCATCCACCGCTCCAGATCCAAGGTTTATCCGCTCCTTTTCCGGGCAAAATGAAGGTATGCTGAACTGAGGAGGTCAAGATGATGCTGGTATCCGAACTGATGGAACGCAGCCCCGTATCCATAGCCCCGGAGGACAGCTGCCGGGACGCCGCCCGGCTCCTGAGCCGGTATCGGGTGGGAGCGCTGCCGGTGGTGAACGCCGACGGGATGCTGAAGGGGATCCTGACGGACCGGGATATCGTCCTCCGCTGCCTCGCCCTGGGGAAGGACCCGGACAAGACGGCGGTGCGGGACTGCATGACCCGGAACCCGGTCACCGTCTCCCCCCGGGACCGGGTGGAAACGGCGGCGGAGCGCATGAGCCGCAGTCAGGTGCGGCGGCTTCCCGCCGCGGAGGGGGGCAGGCTCGCGGGGATGGTCTCCCTGGGGGACCTGAGCCGGGCGGAGGCCTTCCGCATGGAGGCGGCCAAAGCCCTGGCGGAGATCAGCAAGGGGGTACAGCGCCTCTCCCCGCCCTGAGCTCAGCCGAACTTGAAGGGCTCCGGCTTATGGTCTGGCATGGCGTCCAGGCCGAAATGCTCCTTCAGCACCCGGGGCAGCTCCTCCCAGCTCACCTCCCGGCGCTCCGTCTTCTCCCCCTCCTGATGGGTGAGGAAGAGATTCATCATGGAGTACCGGCCGTTTTCCGTGAACCGGTTGAGCATGAGCATCTTCCGGAAGCCGGACCAGGGGCTGAAGTTGACATAATAATTGCAGATCTGGAAGTCCTCGTCCAGGGCGGGACGGTCGATGAAGCCCATGAGGTTCTGGAATTCCTCCCCCCGCTTGATCTGCACGGTGTACTCCACCTCGGGCTGGACGCCGGGGACCACACGATACACGGTGCCGTGGGTGAGCTGGGGCACATCGTACTCCAGACGCAGGGGATCCACGAAGCAGTCCCCGCCGTAGCCCACGTCGCAGAGGTAACGCACCCCGTCCGCCTCCGTCAGGTTCATGCGGTGGAGGTAGCCGTTGACGGTCTCCCCGTCCCGGCTCAGGCGGGTGAGGACGCCGTAGGCCGGGAAACCCATCTCCCGCAGGATGGCGCAGAAGAAGCCGTTCATCTCGAAGCAGTAGCCGCCCCGGCGGCGGGTGACCATCTTGTCGAACAGGTCCTCGGTCTTCAGGGAGATGGGTTTATCGTTGTACACATCCAGGTTCTCAAAGGGGATATGGGTGATATAGGCCCGGTGGAGGCGATAAAGCCGCTCCGTATCCGTGCCGCCCTCGGTATAGCCGATCCTCTCGAACAGTGCCTGCAGATCCATCGTTTCCTCTCCTTCTTCTTTTCTGAACTGATTCAATACAGAATATCATTTCCCTTCCCCTTCGTCAATCCGCTTGCACCGAGTTTCCGCATAACCTGAGGACAAAGGGCGAGAAGGGAAAACCCGTCAAAAGGCACAGAAAAAGGACTTTGATTGACTGCCCGGTATTAAAAGGTGGGACGCTCCCGCAACAGGGGTACAGATCTCGTCTCATTACTGTCGCACCATATGTTATCCACCTTCTTCAGCGTCGTCAGAGAGAGCAAGAAGCGGAGCGGTTAGTAGCCGGTGACGCATGGAGTAATCCTACTCGACTTGTGTTCACGAACGGTCTCGGGGGCCATCTGGTTCACATCACAGTTTACAAGGAATTCAAAGAGATCGTTCGCACTCTTGGCTATGAAAACGCCCGTTTCCATGACCTTCGTCACAGTTATGCTGTCAACGCCATCGAGAGCGGAGACGATATCAAGACTGTACAGGCAAACTTGGGTCACGCCACCGCAAGTTTCACGCTTGATGTGTACGGTCATGCTTCACAAAAAATGAGGCAACGATCCGCTGATCGAATGGAGCAGTACATTAAGGACGTCTTGTGGAATTAACACGGGGAAAAGCGATAAAGGCCAAATAAAGGCCAAAACAAAAAGGGAGAGCTCCGAAACCCTTTGATTTCAAGGCTCTCCGTGGCGGAGAAGGAGGGATTCGAACCCTCGATACCCTTTTGGGGTATACACGATTTCCAATCGTGCGCGCTCGACCAAGCTACGCGACTTCTCCACGCTGCTCTGTCGGACTGACTCCTGAGGCCCCGTTATTATAAAGGATGCGTTTCGCAAAGTCAATGCTTTTTTCTCTTCCGGAAGGTTTTTCCGCCGTTTTTCCTCCGGACTGCTCTCCCCCGCTTGTCAAGGAGGGCGGGATGTGGTATATTCCGCCTTATAGCTGAGGGGATGGCTGCCGCTTCTTTCCCCTTGCTTCCGGAGCGTGAGAGTATGGAACCGATAAAAACCCAAAAACCCGCTTTTGCCCAGGGTCTTCGGGATGGGATCCCCATCGCCCTGGGGTATTTCGCCGTGGCTTTTTCCCTGGGGATCGCCGCCAGGGACGCAGGGCTTACCCCCTTCCAGGGGATGCTGGCCAGCCTGCTGTGCGTCGCCTCCGCCGGAGAATACGCCCTGTTCACCCTGGTGGGCGCCGGAGCCGCCTATCTGGAGGTCGCCCTGGTGACCCTGATCACCAACGCCCGGTACTTCCTCATGAGCTGCGCCCTGAGTCAGCGCATCCGCCCGGATATGCCGGACCGGCACCGCTGGGGGGTCGGCTTTGCGGTGACGGACGAGATCTTCGGCATCAGCATCGCCCGGCCCGGACCGCTGGAACCCATGTACCACTACGGCGCCATGGCCGTATCCATCCCAGCCTGGGCCGTGGGCACGGCGCTGGGCATCCTGATGGGCACCATCCTTCCCCTGCGGGTGGTAAGCGCCCTGAGCGTCGCCCTGTACGGCATGTTCCTGGCCATCATCATCCCCCCGGCCCGGAAAGAGCTTGCGGTGGCGATCTGCGTGCTGGCCGGCTTCGGCTGCAGCTGGCTCTTCGGCCATCTCTCCGCTCTGGGGGCCCTTTCCCCTGGCCTGCGCACGATCATCCTGACCCTGGGCATCTCCGCCGTCGTTGCCCTGATCTTCCCCAGGAAGGAGGAGCCCGATGCGGAATAATTACCTCTATATTCTCATCGCCTTCGCGGTGATCTATGCCATCCGGGTCCTGCCCCTTACCCTGATCCGCCGGCCCCTGCGCAGCCGGTTCCTCCGCTCCTTCCTCTACTATGTGCCCTATGTCACCCTGGCGGTGATGACCTTTCCCGCCATCGTGGAGGCTACGGTGCTGCCCGCCGCAGGCATCGCCGCCCTGGCCGTGGGGATCCTCGCCGCCCTGCTGGGCGGCAGCCTTCTCACCGTTGCGGGAGCCTGCTGCGCCGCCGTCTTCCTTCTGGAGCTGATCTTCCGCTGAACATACTTCGCCCGCCCTCCGGCTCTCCCGAAGGGCGGGCCTTTTTCTGCGCTCTTATTCCTCGGGACCGGATTCCCCTTCCTCCCGCTCCAGGAGAAGACGATACCCGCCGCTGCCGTACTGGAGGCAGCGGTTCACCCGGCTGATAGTGGCCGAGCTGGCCCCGGAGAGCCGGCCCACCTCGCTGTACACCAAGCCGGAACGCAGGAGCCGGGCCACATGATAGCGCTGGGACATCGCCTGCAGCTCGCCAACGGTGCACAGATCCTCAAAGAAGGCATAGCACTCCTCCTCGCTGCGCAGAGACAAAATGGCCTTGAACAGAGCGTCCGACGCCTCGCTGTGCAGATCCGCCATGAGTAGCACCTCTCTTTACCGCATTAAAACGATACTATCTTAGCACGGGAAAGGGATCCTGTCAATCCCATCCGGCCCGGCAGCCGCAATGGCCAGGGGGCATTGGGCTCCTTCCGCCTCCCTCTGTACGAATTGCCGAAAGAAGCCTTGAATACCTGTTTCAAATATGTTAATATGGCACAAACACCAACCAGGTCTTCAAAGGAGGTACGAGGATGACACCGGAGGCAAAAAAGCGCTATGATGAGAAGGTCGCCAGGGTCGAAGCCGCAATCGCCCTGCGGGAGCCGGACCGGGTGCCCATCATGCCCTCCGCCGCCCTGTTCCCCATGCTGAACGCGGGGTACACCGTGGCCGAGGTCATTTACGACGCCAGTCTTGAAAAGATGACCAGGAGCATCGTAAAATACCTGAACGACTTTGATCCCGACGCCGGCCTGAACACCGGCACCAACTATGCCGGCGAGGGCCCCATGCTGGAGCTGGAGCAGCCGAAGAACATGCGCTGGGCGGGCATGCCCGGCAAGATCATCGACGACAACTCCATTCAGCAGTTCATCGAATTCCCCACCCTGCTGGACGAGGAGTTCGACGAATTCTTCTCCGACCGTACCGGCTGGGCCCTGCGGAAGCAGCTCTACCGGGAATCCACCCTGCTGGAGCCCTTCTCCAAGCTCTTTGTGGGCAATCGGTTCAGCGCCAGGATGATGGCTTCCCAGGTCTCTACCCCGGAATTCAAGCAGATGATGGAGACGCTGTGGAAGATCAATGACATGAATCAGAAGTACCGGAAGAACGCGGAGAAGCTGAACAAGACCGTGTATGAGATGGGCTACCCCGTCTTCCGGGGCGGCGGCGCGGCGGTGCCCTTCGACAGCTATTCCGACGGGCTCCGGGGCACCATTCTCTCCCTGCAGGATCTGTATGAGAATACGGAGATCGTGGAGAGGTACATCGAGGAGGCCATCGGCCCCATGCTGGAGATGATCCGGATGCAGGGGAAGAATCCCGCCTCCAAGGGCAAGCATGTGTTCATGGCTC
>JAFWOX010000013.1 GCA_017545325.1 Oscillospiraceae bacterium
CCGACGGCTATGAGGACAGCGCCGAGCGGATGCTGGAATGCGACTATCAGATTGCCCTGAGCTATATCGACGAGAACAATCTGGAGAAGGCGGTGGAGTGCCTGGAGGCCCTGGGGGACTATGCGGACGCGGAGGAGCTGAAGCAGGTCTGCATGTACGACTATCTGCAGGCGAATCTCTCCAACTATTATTTTGATTCCGGCTATATGCGGCAGTGGCTGGAGCAGCTGGTGAACGCCGGCTACCCCGGGGCGGAGGCGCTGTCCGACCGCCTGAACGGCGTGGGCTGCTACTTTGCCCTGCAATACGGCAACCGGGTCCTCACCGACGGCGAAAAGCTGGAGGCCCCCGATCTCGGGGAGCTGGGCCTCTATTACTCCGTGGAGCCCGTGGACGAGGAGGGACCCATTCTGGTGCTGGCCCGCTATACCCTGCCCGACGGCGTGGAGGGCCGGGCCCTGCTGAACGAGGACCGCAGCGCCGAGGGCGTCCGGTTCTGGAAGGACGTTCCCTTTCCCGCCGCCACCCAGGACGGCAAGGTGACCCTGCGCTTCTACGACGCCGCGCTGGGAGAGAACTCCGCGCCGCTGGAGGTCCTGAGCTTCCAGTTCGTGCGGAAGGAAGCGGACGCGGACGGGGACGGGGAGCCCGGGGAAAGCGCCGCGCCCACCGGCGGCAGCGGCGAGAACGGAAGTCCCCCGCGGGGCTCCGCCCCCGACCCCACCGGGAACAGCTCCCCGCGGACCGGAGTCTGAGCCATGACCCTGGACTTTGCCCCCATGGAGGGGATCACAAGCCGGGCCTTTCGGGAGCTCCACGCGGCCTGCTTCCCCGGCGTGGACCGCTACTGGCTGCCCTTTCTCTCCCCCGCCGGGTCCCGGCAGCTGACGCCCCGGCAGAGGCAGGAGCTGGAGCCCGGCCCCCTGGGCTTGGAGCGCCTGGTGCCCCAGGTGCTGACGAAGGACCCGGAGGAATTCCTCTGGGCCGCCTCCGCGCTGGCGGAGCTGGGCTACGGAGAGGTCAACCTGAACCTGGGCTGTCCCTCCGGTACTGTGGTGAGCAAGGGCAAGGGCGCCGGCATGCTCCGGGACCCCGCGGCCCTGGACCGCTTTCTGGAGGCGATCTTCGCCGCCGCGCCGATCCCCGTCTCGGTCAAGACCCGCATCGGGCTGACGGAGCCCTCCGAGTGGGAGCGCCTGCTGCCGGTGCTGGCCCGCTACCCGATCCGGGAGCTGACCGTCCACCCCCGGACCCGGAAGGAGCTCTACGCCGGCGGCGTCCACCTCGAGGCTTTCCGGCGGGCCGCGGAGGCGCTGCCCTTTCCCCTGCGCTATAACGGGAACCTTTTCACCCCCGCCGGCGTCCAAAGGCTGGAAGCGGCCTGCCCCGGGCTCTCCGGCGTGATGCTGGGCCGGGGCCTGCTGGCGGACCCGGCGCTGATCGCCCGCTGCAGGGGCGGCGTCCGGGAGCGGGAGGCCCTGATCGCCTTCCACGAGGGGCTGGCGGAGCGTTATCTGGCCTCTATGCACCCGGACGGAGCCGTCCTGCCCAAGTTCAAGGAGCTTTGGATGTATCTGTCCCTGCTGCTGCCCGACG
>JAFWOX010000014.1 GCA_017545325.1 Oscillospiraceae bacterium
ATGCGTAATGCGTAATGCTTAATGCGTAATTTTTACTGCGGGTTGCGGCCTTTCGCTTGACCAATTTCAACTCCTCACTCCTCATTCCTCACTCCTCACTGAAAGATGAAGGAGTTTGATTTTGAAAGAAAGAACGGAGAAACGAGATGCACATACTGTCCGGAAGGACGGGGGCGGGAGGCAGGACGGGGGGCGGCTGCCGGAGGATTTGCGGGCCCTGTCGCACCGGATCCGGCGGTCGGAAAAAGCCTATGAGAGGATGAACGGGAAACGCCATGACTGATTTTCTGATCGACGGCCTGCCCATCCCAACGCCGGCGGGCCTGCGCAGGACCTTCCTGCCCCTGGGCAGCCGGGACCGGACCGCCGGCGGGAACCTGGCGCTGGAGCAAAGGGGCTTCAAGCAGCGCCTCCTGCTCACCTGGGCGGACCTTTCCCCGGAAAAAGAAACGGCCCTCCGCGCGGCCCTGACCCGGGAGCCCTTTTTTACCCTGACAGTCCCCGGAGGCTACGGACAGCCTGCGGAAGCAACCGTCTGCTGCCTGCTCTCCTACGAAACCACCATCGGCCCAGCCCCGGCGGGAAGACCACTGACGGCCGAGAGCATTACAGCGGAACTACTGGAAAAGTAGGAGGGCGAGAACAGGTAGGAGGTAGGAGGGAGGAGGTAGGAGGTAAATGGTCCGTGCGTTGTCTGCCTTAAGCAGATGACCATATACCTTAGCGAGCGTCAGCGAGCGCTACCTCCTACCTGTGAGCGAAGCGAACGAACTACCTCCTACCTAAACTGCTTTAAAAAGGAGATGATTTTTTTGCCCACTTTAACCCTCTCGCTCTCCCCCTTCACCCTCAAGTCTACCTGGGTGGGGATGGCGAATCCGGGGCAGTATGCCCAGCTGACCGTGCCGTCGGAGGCCAACCGGAACGTTGTGTACGGGGTGTCCGCCCTGCCGCGCGGGGCCGTCGTTGAAAGCGCGGTTCTGACCGTGGATCGGACTCTGTCCGGGCCGGGGACCTTTCTGGTCCAGCGCAGCCCGGAACTGACCCAGGACCTGCGGGCCCTGATTCAGCCGGAGATCTCCGGGACCTTCCCGGACCTTACGGTAAACTTTTTCTTCCAGGCCGCGGCCACGGGCGGGTCGGGCTTTCACGAGGTGCGGGCGGAAATATCCTCCGCCGAGCTGACCATCTCGTATACCCTGCCCGACGACCCGGCGCCGGAGCCCAAGCCGGACGCCGCTCCCTTCCGCGCCCCGGCCAGGAAACTGACGCCCAGGGGCGTCCTCCAGTTCCCCGACGGCAGCCGCCTGGCGGTCGGGGCGGAGAGCATCCTGTCCTTCCGGGTGGATCAGGGGGTGGACGACGGGCCGCTGCTGGGGAAGGCCTGCGCGGCGATGCTGTCCATCCGCCTGGCCAACGCGGAAGGCGAGTGGATGCCGGGCGGGTCCCTCCGGGGCAGCCGCCCCCTGCTGGGCGCGTGGCTCAGCCTCTTCCTGGCCGGGGAGGGGGAAAACGGGCCCTTCAGCGTCCCCCTCGGGTCTTTCCGCCTGGAGGAAATGGCCGGCGAGGAGAACGGCCTTTTCCTGGAGCTGCGGGGCTTTGACGCGATGGCCGCTTCCCTGGAAAAGCCCTGGCAGCCCCTGGCCCTGCCCGCCACGCTGAACGAGCTCAAAAACCGGGCCGTCGCCCTGGGCGGCCTGCCCTTCTCCGGCAGCCTGCCGTGCAACGGCGGGACGTCCTGCGCCGTCCAGCCTGTCCCGGCGGAGGGCGGAACCATCCGGGAGGCCCTGGCCAACATCTGCGGGGCGGGCGGGGCCTTTGCCTTGATCGCCCCGGACGGCACGCTTCACATCCGGGCCGTGAACACGGCGGGGGAGACGCCCGTCCAAATCAGGCCGGACCAGACCCTCCGCCTGGCCCACGATGAAAGGGCCTTCTCCTTCCGCCACCTGTTGGTCCAGCCGGACGGGACCGCCGGGGCGGAGGACCTCAGGGCGTTTTCCCTGGACGAAAGCGAGCCCACGGGAGAAAACGCCCTGCTGATCCGGAGAAACCCGCTCTTTCCCTA
>JAFWOX010000002.1 GCA_017545325.1 Oscillospiraceae bacterium
CCAGCGAAGCGGTCGCGGCGTGAGGAGGAGGTATGACGGAATGAGTGAGCTTTCGCGCTTGCACGGAAGCGAACGATATGCAGTCCATTCCGACGATGGAGCTGGTGGACGGACTTGAACCCCCGACCTGCTGATTACAAATCAGCTGCTCTACCGACTGAGCTACACCAGCATGAGGCGCCGCGTCAATACCAGCACGGGGAATCATAACAAAGTTGAACTGGTTTGTCAATATCCGCGGAAGAAAAAGTTTTCCGATCCCGAAAAACCGAAAAGCCGCCGGAAACGGCCCGCCCCAAACGGTGGGCCGGAACCCCTTTACATTTTCTCCGTCCGTGCATATAATGGATGAGCAATCTGCGCCGCACCCGCCTGAGCGGGGCGACAGCAAGGAGGAATTGAATATGAACAGTAAACGCTTCGACACCCGAAAGCTCACCGCGCTGGCCCTGCTTACCGCCATCGTGGTGGTGCTCCAGCTCCTGGGCTCCTTCATCCGCTTCGGCGTCTTCTCCATATCCCTGGTGCTTGTCCCCATTGTGGTGGGCGCCGCTCTGTACGGGCCCTGGGCGGGCTGCTGGCTGGGCTTCGTCTTCGGCATCGTGGTGGTCCTGCAGCCGGACACGGGCTTCTTCATGAGCTATAGTCCCTTCGCCACCGTGGTGGTCTGCCTGCTGAAGGGCGCCCTGGCCGGTCTCTGCTCCGGCCTTGTTTACCGCCTGCTGGAAAAGCGCAGCCGGTATGCCGCGGTCCTGGCGGCGGCCGTCGTCTGCCCGGTGGTGAACTCCGGCATCTTCTTCCTGGGTTGTTTGCTGTTCTTTATTCCGCTGATCGAGTCCACGCTCGCGGCTCCGGGAGAGGGCGTGAAGTTCGTGCTCACGGTCATGATCGGAGGAAATTTCCTGTTCGAGGTCCTGTTCAACCTCGTCCTGAGTCCGGTGATCGTCCGGCTCGTCGACCTGGGCAAAAAATACCGGCATTGAGGGGGATGGCGCTGTGATCCTTGCGTTCGATATCGGCAACACCAATATTGTCCTGGGCGGATTGGAGGGGGAGAAGACCCTGTTCCTCACCCGGATCTCCACCAGCCTGGATAAAACGGAGGCGGAGTATACCGTCCTGATCAAGGAGCTTCTGGATATCCATCGGGTGGACAGGGAGCGGGTCGAGGGCGCCATCATCTCCTCCGTCGTGCCGCCCCTCATCGGCATCATGAAGAGCGCGGTGCTGCTTTTGACGGGGAAGGAGGCCCTGGTGGTTGGCCCCGGCATGAAGACCGGGCTGAATATCGCCGCGGGCGACCCCCGGGAGCTGGGCGCGGACCTGGTGGTGGCGGCAGTGGCCGCCCTGGCCAAGTATCCCAAGCCCCAGATCATCATGGACCTGGGCACGGCCACCACCTTTTCGGTGATCGACCGGGAGGGGCTCTTCCGGGGCGTCATCATCTATCCCGGCGTGATGGTCTCCTTCGACGCCCTGACCGCCCGCACGGCGCAGCTGCCCCGGATCTCCTTCGACGAGCCGAAGCAGGTCATCGGCACCACCAGCGTGGACAGTATGCAGAGCGGCCTGATTTACGGCAACGCCGCCATGGTGGATGGGCTGATCGACCGGATCGAGGGCGAGCTGGAGGATACCTGTACCGTGATCTCTACCGGGGGGCTGAGTCCCAAGATCATCCCCCATTGCCGTCACCGGGTGGTGAACGACGACAATCTGCTGCTGGACGGCCTGCGCATCCTCTATGAGAAAAACAGGCCGAAGGAAAGAAAACAAAGAAAGGGCGGTAAAGAATCATGATCAAAACCATCTACGGCCGTGTATTCAGCGTTCTGGCGAAGAAACCGTTCCGGCTTTGGGGCATCACCCTGCTGGGCCTCTTCCTCACGGGGCTGGGCAGCACCCTGTCCGGCGCGGTCCCTCTGATCGCCGTTGCCATTGCTTTGCTCATGAGCCTGGGCATCAACCGGGTTTACCTCCTGGGCTACCGGGGAGAGGATATCCGGGTGGAGAATCTGTTCGACGGCTTCCGGCAGGATTTCGGCAAGAAGCTGGCGGGCTCGGCCTGGGCGGAGCTGTTCAAGCTCCTGTGGGGGCTGATCCCCATTGTGGGCTTCGTCTTTGCCGCCATCCGGTCTTATGAATATGCCTTTGTGCCCTATATCCTCATGGAGCGGCCCGAGGTGGCGCCCCTGGAGGCCCGGAAGGTCTCCCGGGAGGAGACGAGGGGCTGGAAGGGCCTCATGTTCTGGGCGGATTTCCTCATGGGGATCCTGGTTGCGGCCGCCTTCCTGATCCTGCTGCTCCTGTGCCTGATCCCGGTGCTGGGCGTCCTTTTCCGGCTGATCACCTTCGTCTATGTCCTGGCCTGCATCGCCTTCCTGCCTCTGATCTACGGCCTGCTCCA
Organism: Oscillospiraceae bacterium; assembly: GCA_017545325.1. The sequence goes on from JAFWOX010000002.1 coordinate 2,408, forward strand.
TGCGGCCTTCTATGAGGAGATCACCAGCGGGCGCATGGCGGCTGAGCGGGCGGCTCAGGAAGCCCCCGCATACAACGTAGGCTCCGGCGCCGGGTCCGCCTCCCCCATGGTTTACTGCCCCAGCTGCGGCAGCCCCGTCAAGGCGGACTCCCGCTTCTGCCCCAACTGCGGCGCAGCCCTTGCGCCCCAGATCCCCCAGCCTGTGGAGGAACAGTCTTCCCAGGAGCCGAAGGATCCCCCGGAGGAGCAGGAATAACCGCCTCCGAATACCGCGTTGGTCAGCCGGGCCCGAAAAGGCCCGGCTGATGCCGTCTGCAGGCGATCCGGAGCGGGGCGGCGGAGGGAAGACCGGCCCATGGGCGGGCGGCCCTTCCTTGTTTTTGCGGAAATTGCCCTTGACTATGCCGGAAAGCTGTGGTATAGTGCCTTTACCTGTCCCCGGATGGGTTTATTTTCGTGCGCCCAGCCGGCAAAAAACAGGGAGGCAGCCCGGCCTTCGGGCCAAATTCGAAAAGGAGGTGCCGAAACCATGGCAAAGAACGGGTCCCGCGTAAGGGTCACGCTCCGTTGCAACGAGTGCAAGCAGAGAAACTACAACACGGTGAAGAACAAGAAGAACACCACCGAGCGGCTTGAGATGAACAAGTACTGCCGTTTCTGCCGCAAGCACACCGTCCACACGGAAACGAAGTAAGGGACGGGAGGAAGAGCATTGGCTAAGGAAATGGAAAAAACCCCGGAGAGCAAGTCCGGCAAGAAGAAGCCGAACTGGTTCCAGCGGGCGTGGGCCGGCCTGAACCGCTGGTTCCGCGAAATGAAGAGCGAGCTCAAGAAGGTCGTCTGGCCCACCCGGAAGCAGGTCATGAAGAACACCGTGGTCGCCGTCACCGTGATGGTGGTGGCCGGCGTTGTGCTCTGGGCCTTCGACCAGGTGGCTATGCTGGTGGTGCAGACGCTGATCTCCATCGGCGGCTGAGGGTACCGGAATGGCTGAGCTTGCACAATGGTATGTCCTGCATACCTATTCCGGCTATGAGAACACCGTCTCCGCGTCCATCATGAAGGCCCGGGAGAACCGGCACATGGAGGACCTGATCCTGGAGGTGAACATCCCTCTGGAGACCGTTACGGAGATCGAGGACGGGAAGACCGTCACCAAGGAAAAGAAGCTTTTCCCCGGTTATGTTCTCGTGAAGATGATCCTCACGGATGAAAGCTGGCATCTTGTGCGCAATGTGCGCGGGGTCACCGGCTTCGTGGGCAGCGCCGGAAAGGCCATCCCCCTGACCGAGGACGAGATCCTCGCCCTGGGGGTGGAGAAGCGGGAGCTGAACCTGGGCTTCCAGCTCGGGGACAGCGTCAAGGTGCTGGATGGCCCTCTGGAGGGCTTCATCGGCACGGTGGACGAGCTGGATCCTGCCCGGAACCGGGTACGGGTGACCGTCTCCATGTTCGGCCGGGAGACCCCGGTGGAGCTGGAGCTGGATCAGGTGGAGGCCATCGAACACTGAGGGCAGCATATCCGTCTCCCGGCCCGGGAGACAAGCACGTGGGAGGAAGGCAGACAAGCCCTTCCGCCAGCGCATACCGGCATAGCGCCGGTGCACACACCACAATATATTTGGAGGTAACCGTACAGTGGCACAGAAAGTAACCGGAATCGTCAAACTGCAGATCCCTGCCGGCAAGGCGACCCCCGCGCCCCCTGTGGGCCCGGCCCTGGGCCAGCATGGCGTGAACATCGCCGCCTTTACCAAGGAATTCAACGAGCGGACCAAGGCCGACATGGGCCTGACCATCCCCGTTGTCATCACCGTTTATTCCGACCGCAGCTTCACCTTCATCTGCAAGACTCCCCCCGCAGCCGTCCTTCTGAAGAAGGCCGCCGGCATCGAAAAGGCCTCCGGCGTCCCCCAGCGGGACAAGGTGGCCACCATCTCCGCTGAGGACTGCCGGAAGATCGCCGAGCAGAAGATGCCCGACCTGAACGCCGCCGATATTGAGGGCGCGTACCGGATGATCAAGGGCACCGCCCGCAGCATGGGCATCGTGGTGAAGGAGGACTGAGAGCATGTTCAGAGGAAAGAATTATCAGGAGAGCGCCAAGCTCATCGACCGTGCCGTTCAGTATGATCCCCAGGATGCCATGGATCTGGTCATCAAGGCTTCCAAGGCGAAGTTCGACGAAACCGTCGAGCTCCATATCAAGCTGGGCGTCGACTCCCGTCATGCGGATCAGCAGGTCCGCGGCGCCATCGTCCTGCCCCACGGCACCGGCAAGACCAAGCGCGTGCTGGTCTTCTGCAAGCCCGAGCGGGAGGAAGAGGCGAAGGCCGCCGGCGCGGACTTCGTGGGCGGCCAGGAGCTGGTCCAGAAGATCCAGAGCGAAAACTGGTTCGATTACGACGTGGTCGTCGCCACCCCGGATATGATGGGCGTGGTGGGCCGCCTGGGCCGCGTCCTGGGTCCCAAGGGCCTGATGCCCAGCCCCAAGTCCGGCACCGTCAGCCCCGATGTGGGCAAGGCCGTGAGCGAGATCAAGGCCGGTAAGGTGGAGTATCGTCTGGATAAGACCAACATCATCCATTGCCCCATCGGCAAGGTCTCCTTCGGCAGCGAGAAGCTGGTGGAGAACTACAATGCCCTCATCAGCGCGGTCATCAAGGCGAAGCCCGCCGCCGCCAAGGGCCAGTATATCCGCAGCTGCGTGGCGGCCAGCACCATGGGCCCCGGCGTGAAGATCAACGCCGCCAAGGCTCAGGCGTAAGACAAGGGAAAATCAGCGATCCCGGAGCGGTTCCTGCCGCTCCGGGATTTTCTTTGTCCTTACAGCCGAACGGGCTTATCCGGGAACGGCGGAACTCCCGAGCAGCAGGAAGCAGAATGAATGGATATTCGTTTTCTGTTCCAATCAGTACAAGAATCGAATTAGACAAGTGTTAATTATGATGCTATAAATATAAGTAATATTCCATGTCGGGAGGGGAATTTCCTCAGTTTAACCGGAAAAATGCATAGAGCCTCCCTGCGTTTTAACAATCTGTAAAGAAAGGATGATCTGCATGAAGAAGATTCTGACCTTTGTCCTGGCCGTCCTTTTCCTGCTCGCGCTCTTCAGCGGCTGCGGGCAGAAGCCTTCGACGACCCCCGGCGGGGATGCCACAGCTGCCCCTGCGACGGCTGCGCCCGCGACGAAGGCGCCGGAAAACGACGCCCCCGGCAGCACCCCGGAGCCGGAAGGCGAGGCTGAACCCGAGCCGACGGAAGAGGGGATCTTCTATCACTATGCCAAGGGCAACGTGGAGGTGGATGAGCATGGCTACACAAAGGAGCTGTATGAGTACACCATGCCCTTGACCAATTCCGATGAAGAATTCACCTATTGGGGCGTCGTCTGGTCACCTCAGCTTCTTCCGGAGGACGGATACAACGCCACGCCTCTGCCGAAGGCCGAACGGGAGGCAACGGGTGTCCATGTGGAATATGTCATTATTCCCAGCGAATCCCGTCAGCAGAATTATGCCGTGCTTCTTGCCGCAGACGATCTCTGCGATATGATGACCGGGTCCCTGTCCATGCATCCCACCACCATTGAGGAAGCCATCGAAGATGGGTATTATGTCAACCTATGGGATTATCGGGATTACTGCCCCGACTACATCTATTGGGTCACCTTTGACCGCCAGAAGGACACCAACACCTACGCCACGGTGTTCCGCAGCCCCGATCTGATCGGCTGCTTCTATACGATGCAGAATGCCACCGGCAAGGGCACCAATTATCTGGCCCGGGGAGACTGGCTGGAAAAGCTGGGCCTGACGAACGACGATATCGTGACCTATGAGGACCTCCATGACATGCTCATGGGCTTCAAGGTCAATATCGACACCTGCGACTTCCCCTGGTCCATGAACAGCACCATCGATATCAAAGACTATGCCACCTTTACCGCGTATGACACCATTCCCAGCGTGAGCCCCACCGCCCTCGGCCCCATGTATGTGATCGACGGCAAGGTCTATTTCAGCCATGTCACCGAGCGGGACAAGGCGTTCATGACCAGGCTCAACAGCTGGTACAATGACGGGCTGGTGGATCCCAACTGGGCCTCCTATGCCAGCACCAGCGACATCAAGGACCGGGCCGTCAACAGCAGGGTCGGCTATATGGTGATGAACATCAGCGAGGTCACGGACTATGAAATGGGTACGCCGGATCCGAACTGCAGATGGGATCCCATCCTGAGACCCGTGCTTCGGAAGGGACAGACCTTCCATCTGGGCGGGCAGACCAGCAAGCTGGGCTACGGCACCGTTTCCGTCAGCGCGAAATGCGCGAATATCCCCCTGGCCGTCACCTGGTGCGACTGGCGCTACAGCCTTTCCGGCAGCGATCTGATCTCCTGGGGGCCCGAGGGCGTGCTCTGGGAGTATGACGATCAGGGCAAGCGCGTCGCCACGGAGTTTGCCCTCAGCGAGCCCCAGGGCGTCGGCTTCGGCTGGCTGGTCCTGTTCTACGGCTTCAACGCCCTGAGCGAGCACGGCATCGGCGACGGCAACCGGAGCTACCTGGTGCCCGGGAACGAGCGGATGCGCGAGATCTCCCAGTACTGGGCCCAGTGGGACTATGACGCGGCTTACGAGTATCCCACCGGCGCGAAGCTGGACCAGGAGCAGAATGAGGAGGTTGAGCGGTACAAGAACGACCTCGTCACCTATATTGCTGAGAACTACCTGGCCTTCGTGGACGGCTCCAAGCCCCTCAGCGAATGGGATTCCTACGTGAATGGGCTGATGCAGCATGGCTTCGAGCAGGTCGTTGCCCTGTATCAGGATGCGTATGACCGCTACATCACTACAATGGCATGATCCCCGTTCCGGTCGTTTCTGACCAAACGGCGTGATCAAATCATCAGTCGTCATAACGGCTGCAGACTGCGACGCGCAAATCGGTTCCTCCTTTCTCTCCTTCTCGCGGTCCGCAGCCGTTCTTTGCCGAATGAGCATAAGGAGAAAAGATATGTCCGGAATTGAACGTTATTCCAACCTGCTGAAGCCTCTGCGGCTGGGAGGCACCTGGTTCCGCAACCGGATCTTCTATGCCCCCACCGGCCTGCTTGATCTGACGCCCGATTTTTCCCCCAGCTTTGACCATATTGCCTACTTTGAGCGGAAGGCAAAGGGGGGAGCGGCCTCCGTCAATATCGGCGAGAGCATCGTCTGCGATTTTGATCCCGGGGATTCCCGGTACAACATCATCCAGCTGAAGGACCACATATACAACTATAACGGCCTGGCGAAGCTGGCGAACGCCATCACCCGCCAGGGGGCTGTGGCCGCCATCGAGCTCCAGCATCTCGGCGCGGCCAGCAAAAGAAACGGTACGGACCAGCTGGCCCCCAGCGACGGCCCCAATCCTCTGGAGCCGAGCATCATGCGCCATGCCATGACCGAGGAACAGATCCTCCGGATCATCGATGAATTCTCCGACGCGGCGCTCTATGCAAAATCCCGGGGCTTCGGCATGGTCCAGATCCACGGCGGCCACGGCTGGCTCGTGAACCAGTTTTTCTCCCCCTTCTTCAACCAGCGCACCGACCGCTGGGGCGGCAGCGTGGAAAACCGCGCCCGCTTCGGCGTCGCCGTGGTGGATGAGATCCATAGAAAGTGCGGCAGGGACTTCCCTGTGGAGATCCGCATATCCGGCTCTGAGCTCTTTGAGGGCGGCTACGGCATCGAGGGCGGTATCGACTTTGCCAGGCAGCTGGAGGGCCACGCCGATCTGATCCATGTTTCCATGGGCAATCCCAAGCATCCGGGCAGCGCCCAGTTCACCCACCCGGGCATCTTCAACGAGGCCGGCTGCAACGTGCCCTATGCCGCCGAAATCAAAAAGTATGTCTCCACGCCCGTCGCCGCCGTGGGCGGCCTCTCCGATCCCGACCAGCTGGAGGAGATCATCGCTTCCGGGAAGGCCGACGTGGTGGAGATGGCCAGAGGGCTGATCTGCGAGCCGGATATGGCCGTCAAGCTGCGGACCGGCCGGGAGAAGGAGATCCGGCGCTGTCTGCGCTGCTTCCGCTGCGTCGGAGAGATGTATGAGTCCGGCCGCCTCTTCTGCGCCATCAACCCGGCCTCCGGCAAGGATCGGGAGATCCTCGCCCATCACACGGCGCCCGGGAAGAAGCATGTGCTGGTGGCCGGAGGGGGCATCGCCGGCATGGAGGCGGCCATCACCGCGGCGGAAAACGGGCATCGGGTGACCCTGTGCGAGAAAACCGACCGGCTGGGCGGCGTTCTGCTCTGCGAGACCGGCGCGTATTTCAAAAAGCGCGTGGGGGATTACATTGAGCGCCAGAAGTACATGATCGGGAAGCTGGGGATCGAGGTGCGCCTGAATACCCCCGTGACGCCCGCCCTGGCAGCGGAGATAAAGCCGGATGCGCTCATCGCCGCCATCGGCGGCAAGCCGATCCGTCCCGATATTCCCGGCATCGACGGGGCCAACGTGATCTCCGTGGAGGAGGCGTTCTCAGATCCCGGGCTGGTGAAGGGGAAGGGCCTCATCATCGGCGCAGGCCGCTCCGGCACGGAGCTGGCCATTTACCTGAAGGAGCTGGGAAAGGACGTCAGCCTGATCGACGCGCAGGAAAAGATCGATCAGGCGCTTTACGCCGCCAAGATCGCCGAGGACAGTCTGGTCACCGTCCCGGGCGCGAGGGCACGGGAAATCCGAAAGGACGGCGTCCTCTGCGCCATGTCGGACGGGGAGAGGTTCTTCCCCGCCGATACGGTCATCCTGGCCCTGGGCGTACAGCCCCTATGGGATGAACTGGACGCCCTTTCCTCCTTCGCGGGGGAATTCTACCAGGCCGGCGACTGCCGCAAGCCCCGGGGCATCATGGAGGCCACCGGCGAGGCCTGGAGCGCAGCCAACCTGATCGGCCGGTACTGATCCGGCGCTCCGGCCGCTTGCCGCTGAGGGGGAAACGCCGCCGGAGGAGCCGTTTACGGCTTTTTCCCCCCCGGCACGCATGGAGGAAATACAGAAAGGAAGATGAATATGAGCACGCAGAAATACCCGCATCTCTTCGCTCCCCTGCAGGCGGGCGGATACCTGTTCCGCAACCGCATCTTCGCCGCTCCCATGGGCGTCTCCTTTATGGATAAGGACGGCTTTCTGATGCCCGAGGTGGACGCCTTCTATGAGCGCAAGGCCATCGGCGGAGCGGCGTCGGTCTGCATCAGCGGCGGCGGTGTCAGCCAGCGCGGCAGGGCTTACGGCGGCGGGATGCTGCCCTTTACCAATTACCGCGGCAAGCCCTTCTATACCTATGTCACGAATTCCATCACCCGCCATGGCTGCATGGCCACCCTCGAGCTGCAGCATGGCGGCATCCACTCTACCCTGGCTGCCGACCTGGGCATGCAGATCTATGGCCCGATGGAGGCGGACTATAAGGGCCACCACGCTCTGCCCATGACGGAGGAGATCATCCAGGAGACCATCGATGATTTTGTGAAGGGGGCCAAGTATGCCAAGTCCGTGGGTTTCGGCATGGTCACGCTCCATGGCGGACACGGCTGGCTCATCCACCAGTTCATGTCCCCTATCTCCAACCAACGAAAGGACCGCTGGGGCGGAAGCCTGGAAAACCGCCTCCGTCTTCCCCGGGAGATCTGCAAGGCCATCAAGAAGGAAGTCCCCGGCATGGTGGTGGAGCTCCGGATCAGCGGCAGCGAGGGAGTCCCGGAGGGGTACGATATCCAGGAGGGCATCCGCATGGCCGAGGGGCTGGACGGATACGCAGATATCCTGCATGTCTCCGCGGGGGCCAGCGGCTTCACCATCACCCATCCCTCCATGTTCCAGCCTGACGGGATGAACGTGAATCTCGCCGCGGCCATCAAGCCCCATATGCGCCAGTCCAAGGTCGCCACCGTCGGCGCGCTGAGCGACCCGGAGTTCCTGGAGGAGATCATTGCCTCCGGCCAGGCGGACATCGTGGAAATGGCCAGGGGTTTGACCTGCGAGCCGGATCTGCCGAACAAAGCCCGCACGGGACGCACCGAGGAGATCAACGTCTGTCTGCGCTGCAACCATTGCTACAGCGAGGTGATGGGCGCGGGGCAGTTCTGCTGCTCTCTCAACCCCCAGGTGGGCCGGGAGGAGGAGTATTCCACCCAGCCTCTGGCAGCGGCACCCAAGCGCGTCATCGTTCTGGGGGGCGGGATTGGCGGCATGCAGGCTGCGCTTACCGCCGCGAAACGCGGGCACAGCGTCAAGCTGTATGAGAAGAGCGACCGGCTGGGCGGCGTTCTCCTCTGCGAGGACAAGGTCCCCTTCAAGAAGCATCTTGCGGAGTATATCGAAAAGCAGATCCTCAGACTGTCGAAATCCGGCGTAGAGGTGCATGTCGGCGAGACCCTCACCCCTCAGGAGGTGGAGGCGCAGAGACCGGACGCCGTCATCGTCGCCATTGGCAGCAAAGCCGCCATGCCGCCCATCCCCGGCCTGGAAAAGGCCGTCCCGGTCACGGAAGCCTATGCCGCGCCGGAGAAGCTGGGAAAGAAGGTCCTGATCCTGGGCGGCGGGATGGCGGGATCCGAGCTTGCCATCTATCTTCAATCCCTGGGCAGGGAACCCGTGATCGCGGAGATGGGGGATGCGCTCAATTTCGGCACGAATTCCTGCCATGCCATTGCGGCCAATGAGCAGCTGACCAACCGGAAGATCGAGATCCATACCGGTACGAAGGTCGTCGCCGTGGGGGACGGTTATGTGGAATGCGAGACCGCTGACGGTGCGCTCCGCCTGGAGGCCGACAGTATCGTCAACGCGCTGGGACGCCAGCCGCTGCAGGAGGAGGCGGCCGCGTATGCTCTGAGCGCCCCTGTTTTCTATCCCATCGGCGACTGCCTTATGGCGAAAACCATTGCCGAAGCGAACCGCCTTGGCTATAATGTAGCCATGGATATCGGTAAGGGATGAATGCCGTCTGACTTGCCTTCCCGGAAAGTCTCCCGAGCGGCTCCGAAAACGTCTGAAACCAAATTATTAATATGGAAAGGAAGATTACCATGAAAAAGGCATTATCCCTACTGCTTGCCCTGCTCTTCGTCCTGGCTCTTTTCTCCGGCTGCGGACAGGGCTCCGACACTAGCCCCCAAGCCCCGGCAACAAAGTCGCCGGAGGCGAGCAGCACCGAAGTCCCGGAGGCAGGCGCGGACAATACGAAACCGGGCCCCCTGGACCACCTGGCAAACGGAAACTTCCCAAAGGACGAGCACGGGTTCGCCACGGAGACGTATGACTACGAAGGCCCTCTCACCACCTCCGATGAAGTCTTCACGTTCTGGACCGTGACCTATATGCCCCAGCTCGTTCCCGAGGAAGGCTTCAACAGCACCTCCCTCCCGAAGGTCGAGCGCGAGGCCACCGGCGTACAGATGGAATACCAGCTGATCCCAAGCGAGTCCCGCCGGGAGAACTATGCTGTGCTTCTCGCCTCCGATGACCTTTGCGACCTGATGACAGGAACCATCGCCTTCCACCCCGGCACCATCGAGGAGGGCATTGAAGACGGCTTCTACATCAATATCCACGATTACATGGACTACTGCCCCAACTACATCTACGAGGTGACCCATGACCGGAAGAACGACACGAACACCTACGCCACGGTTTTCCGCGGCCCGGATGTGATCGCCGCCTTCTATACCCTGTCCAAGGGCAGTAACCTGAGCACGAACTATCTGGCCCGGCGGGACTGGCTCGACAAGTGCGGCCTGACCAACGACGACATCGTGACTTTTGACGATCTGCATGACATGCTCATGGCCTTCAAGGTAAACATCGATACCTGCGACTACCCCTGGTCTATGCTCAGCACCATCGATTCAAAGGGGTACTATGCTTTCACCGCCTATGACACATTGCCCGCCGTGAGCGGGACCGAGCTCGGACCCATGTACGTCATAGATGGCAAGGTCTATTTCAGCCACTCCACAGACCGTGACCGGGACTTCATGACCCTGATCAACAGCTGGTACAATGACGGCCTCATTGACCCCAACTGGGCAGGCTATGCCAGCGTAGCCGATATCAAGACCCGGGCCGTGAACAGCGAGGTCGGGTATATGATGATGAATATCCAGGAGATCCCCGACTATGAGCAGGCCATCCCCTCTGATTCCGACCTGCCGATCTGGGTGCCCATCAAACGGCCCGTCCGCTATGCGGGACAGACCTTCCACATGGGCGGAGAGCGCAGCCGTCTGGGCTTGGGCACCGTTTCCGTCAACGCGAAGTCTTCGGATATTCCCTTGCTGGTCAGCTGGTGCGACTGGCGGTACAGCCCCAAGGGCAGCGAGATCGTTTCCTTCGGCGAAGAGGGCGTGCTCTGGAACTGGGATGAGAACGGCAAGCGCGTCGCAACCGAGTTTGCCTTCAGCAATCCGGGCGGCTTCGGCTTCGGCTGGATCACCCTGTTCTACGGCTTCAACGCGCTTGCCGAACACGGAATGGGAGACAACGCCGTAACCGACCTGCAGCCCGGCTGGGACAAGATGAAGGACATCGTCGCCTACTGGGCCACCTGGGACTACGACGGCGCGTATGAATACCCCACCGGCGCGAAGCTCAATCAGGAGCAGTCCGATAAAGTGGATCAGTATAAAAACGACGTGGCAACCTATATTTCCGAGAACTACCTGGCCTTTGTGGATAATTCCAAGCCGCTCAGCGAGTGGGATTCCTATGTGAACGAACTGATGCAGCATAATTTCCCGGAGGTTGTGGCCCTGTATCAGGAAGCGTACGATACCTTCCAGGCCACCATGGTCTACTGATACGGCCACCCCCATGTTTGCTCGGCCGGAGGGGTAAAGAATAAGGCTGTATGCTTCCGCTTTCTCTTTCTCTTCTTTTCTTCAGGGCTGCATACAGCCTTTTTCCGGAAGTCCCGGCGGGACCGAAAATACAATCTGATATAAGGGAGGCAGAAAAATGAATGGATTGGAGAAATACCCATACCTGTTCCGACAGCTTCGTCTGGGGAACACGATCTTCCGAAACCGAATCTTTTCAGCGCCCACAGGCCTCTATGATCTGACGCCGGAAAATGCCCCCACTGAAGATTACATCCGCTATTGGGAGCGAAAAGCCAAGGGCGGCTGCGCATCGGTGAATATCGGCGAATGCTATGTGGATGGCGTCGTACCTGTCAGACGCTCTTACGAATGCATCAATCTTAAGGAGCGTAAGCTGAACCGAAACGGTCTGGCCAAGGTGGCCAATGCCATCAGCCGGTACGGAGCCGTACCCACGATTGAGCTGATGAAGCTGGGCATCGCCGGTTCTGAAGCGGTGGGGCTTGAACCGGTCGCCCCAACCGGCGGACCGCATCCCCTGCGCCCGGATGTGATCTGCCATGAGATGACCGAGGAAGAGATCCTGCAGACCATCGAAGACTACTCCGAGGCAGCCCTGTATGCCAAGAACAGGGGCTTTGGCATGGCTATGGTACATGCCGGACACGGCTGGCTGCCCCAGCAGTTTTTCTCTCCCCTCATCAATAGGCGTACCGACCGCTGGGGCGGCTCTGCGGAAAACCGCGCCCGCTTCACCGTCGCCATCGTTGACGAGATCCACCGCAAATGCGGCAGGGGCTTTCCGGTGGAGGTACGCATAAGCGGCAGCGAAATGTTTGAGGGCGGCTACGACATAAACGGCGGCATTGAGTTTGCCAAGCAATTGGAAGGCCACGCAGATCTCATCCATGTCTCTGTAGGCAACCTCTATATTCCGGCGACTGAAGCGTATACGCATCCCGGCATTTTCCGGGAAGGCGGCTGCAATGTCCCCCTCGCCGCAGAGATCAAAAAGCATGTTTCCACCCCCATCGCCACCATCGGAGGACTTTCCGATCCCGATCAGCTGGAGGAAATCCTTGCCGCAGGGCAGGCGGATGTGGTGGAGATGGCCCGGGGCCTCATCTGCGACCCGGATCTGCCCATCAAGTGCCGGACCGGCAGGGATAAGGAAGTCCGCCGGTGTCTTCGCTGCTTCCGCTGCGTCGGGCAGGAGTATGACCACGGCAGACTGTTTTGCACCATTAACCCGGAATCCGGCAAGGATCGGGAGATCAGCGCGCTGCCACCCATGAGGGAGCATAAGAACGTTCTGGTGGCAGGCGGCGGCATAGCCGGCATGGAGGCCGCCTTGACAGCTGCGGGCGAGGGACACCGGGTCATCCTTTGCGAGAAGGGGTCGGAGCTGGGGGGAGTACTCCTCTGCGAGAAGGACGTTCCCTTCAAAAAAAGGGTCTACGACTATATCCTGCAGCAGCGGATGCTGATCGCTAAAGCCGGCATCGACGTACGCCTGAATACCCCCGTGACTCCGGAGCTGGTAAAGAGCCTGCAGCCGGACGTGATCATCGCCGCCATTGGAGCCAAGCCTTCTCTGCCGCCCATTCCGGGCATTGACGGGAAGAACGTGCTTACCGCAGCCCAGGCCTTCGGAGACCCGGACCTCGTGAAGGGGAAGGCTGTGGTGATCGGAGCGGGGCAGACCGGGTTGGAGCTGGCCATATTCCTGGCTGAGTTGGGAAAACCCGTGGAGATTCTGGAGATGACGAGGCTCAACGCCGCAGCCATGACCTACGGTTCCAAGCTTCAGGAATGCAAGCTAGCCGTCCGTTACGAGACGGAGGTGAAGGAGATCACCCCGACCGGCATCCTCTGCGAAACGGCCAATGGGACCGAAGCCTTGGAAGCGGATACGGTCATCCTCGCGGCCGGGCAGTCTCCCTTGTGGGACGAAGCGGAGGCTCTCAGCTATTGTGCGGGCGAGTTTTACCAGGTGGGCGACTGCCGCTCCGCCCGGACCATTCTCGCGGCCACCGCCGAGGCCTGGACTGCAGCCAAGAGCATCGGCAGGTATTGACGCACAGAACGGCCGGAGGACGAGGCTTTTCCTCCGACGGCGAAGGACTGAAGCATTGACCATCGGCCACCCCTGTGTTCTGCGCAGGGGTGGCTCTTTTTTCACCACATATCCTGCGGGCTGTTTTTTGATTTGTTCGGTTTGCGCCGTCTATGCCCTGAGCGCCCCGGTTTTGACTGCCTTATGGCGAAAACCATTGCCGAGGCGAACCGCCTGGGGTATAATATAATCATGGACATCGGCAAATCAGCCCTCCGGCAGGCACCGGAGACGGCGTAAGGGAGGACAGGGATCATGAACAGTACACAGCTGCAGTACTTCCTTGCGGCGGCAAAATTCGAGAACTTCACCAAAGCCGCCGAGACCCTGTATATCTCCCAGCCGGTACTGGGAAGGCAAATCTCCAATCTGGAAAAGGAGCTGGGCTTCCCCCTGTTCGAGAGGAGCCGGAAAACCGTCCGGCTGACGAAGTACGGCAGAATGTTCGAGATATTTGCCCGGGAAACGGTGGAACGGTATGAAGCCATGGCCCGGACCATTCAGGAGGAGCTGCGCCAAAACAGCATGACCCTGAAGATCGGGTCGGTGGATGGGCAGCTGCTGGAGAACTACTTTGGTCCCGCCCTGAAGTATGCCGTGGAGCATTATCCCAATCTGCATATTTCCGTGAACTATTATCCCAATACGGTGAAAATGCTCGACGCCATGAATGTGGGGGAGATCGACGCCTCCATTGCCGGAGACCTGGGCATCGCCACGCTGCAGACCCCCGTGGAATACAAGCAGATCAGCGTTATCCGATGCTGCTTCGCGGTGCCGGCCTCCCTGCCGCTGGCCCAAAAGGAGGAGCCCACCGAGGAGGACTTTCATGCCGTGCGCTTTATCCTCCGCAGCGAGGAGGACAACAGGAGCTCCCGGGAGCTGCAGCTGGAGATCGCGAAGCAGTACGGCATCACGAATTTCGTCGAGGTGCCGAATATCGCCACTCTCACCGCGCTGGTCAGATCCGGGGTGGGCGTGACCGTGGTGATGGACAACGATGAGTTGTGCTTCGACCCCGGGATCAGGAAGATCTATATTCTTGGCGGGCATTCCTTTGAGGAATACCTGATCTGGAGAAAGGACAACGTCAATCCGGCCATCGGGGAATTCTGCAAAGTGCTGGATGAAACCAAGAAATAAGGCCGTGCAGCGCGCAAATTTGGGGGAGTAAGGGCGAAAACCTTGATATATCAAGCTCTTCCTTTAGTCCCCCACCTGAGGGAGTAAGGGAGGAAGCTGCCGCTTAGTCCCTCGCCAGGGGGAGAAAGCAGAAGCCTTGTGCCGCCTGGGTTTTCCCCTTATTCCCCCATTCTTCCCCGTCTGACGGGAAAGCCCGGGCGGCACATACCGCCCGGGCTTTCTTATGGTCCTTTTTCTGGTCCTTATTCGTCGAAGCCTTTGCCCATGTAGCAGAAGGTCATGGTGAGCTCCATATCCGTGAGTCTGCGGCCCTTCATCCGGTTGACGCTCTCCGGCTTGGGGAAGGGGAAGTCCATGGCGAGAAGGGCGTCGTTGATGAGGATGCCGGAGCCGTGGAGCTGCTCCGCATGGAGCAGGCTGTACACCATGCCCGCGCCGCCGGCCTCCGGCGGGATCATCCCCTCGAAGCCGGGCATACCGAACATGCGGCGCTTCTCTCCGGGCTTCGGTGGCGGGAACTTGGAGAAATCGGGCCGGCCGATGCCCGCGGGGGTGAGGCAGAAGACATAGACGCCCTTGCCCTTTACCTCGTTGGCCAGGGACATGATCAGGCTGGTGGCGGAAGCCTTGCCCGCGGTGTACATGCTGCCGCCCACCATGGGGGGCATGTAGTGGAACTGCGTGGCGCTGTAGGTGACCACGCCGTGGCCCCGCTCCACCATGGCGGGGACGAAGGCCTTGATGGCCATCATCACGCCCTTGCCGGAGATGGCGAAGCTCTGCTCCAGGTCGGAGACGGGGGAGCTGAGGATGGGCCCGTTCAGCCGCATGTTCATGGCGTTGTTCAGGAGCATGTCCACCTTGCCGAATTTGGCAAAGGCCTTCTCCGCCAGGTTGTCGATATCCTCCTGCAGGGTGACATTGGTCTTGACGAAAATGGCGCTGTCCGGGCCGCTTTCCAGATTGATGACCCGTTCCGCCTCGGCGCCGGCGGCCTCATTCAGGTCCGCGACGACCACCTTGCCTCCGGCCCAGGCGATGGCCCGGGCATAGCCCAGGCCCACGTTGCTGGCGCTGCCGGTGATCACGGCCACCTCGCCCGCGAGGCATCCCTTCTTCAGACCGGTATAGGCCAGGTCAATGGGCTCGATGTTCAGGAAGGATTCCTGGGTCTCGCCGCTGAGCGTGACAAATGTTCCCATGTTTCGTGTACCTCCTGTATATTATATTTTCGTTTATCCTCTTGCTGTTTAGTCAGTTTAGCATAGATCTCCCGGCGGCGCAAGCCGGTTTTTCGTGAAATTGCTGATTGCCGGAAGGGAATACGGGAGTGTTTTCGTCCAGAATGCGCATCTTTCCCCGGGAAGGTTGCCGGCTGACCGTGCCTCCCCGCCGGCCATCCCCGAAAAACGCTCCCCACGCCCATGGGACGTGGGGAGGAACCCGCAGGCGCGGATCAGTATTTGCCATATTCCTTGACGGTTTCGAACATGGCCTCCACGTTCTCCCGCTTCACATGGCTCAGGCCGGAGCTGGTCATGAAGATGAAGCCGCCGCCCGGGGCGCAGATATCCAGCAGCTTCCTGGCCTCATCCCGTACCTGGTCCGGGGTGCCGAACTGGAGCAGGTTGGTGCTGAAGCTGCCCGCGATGCAGGCGATGTCTTTCAGCTTACTCTTGGCCACCGCCATATTCACTTCCTCGAAATGGTAGAACACCTTGCCCGGGGTGACCTCCGTCAGGCAGTCCAGCCGGGAGTTGTACTTGCCCTCGCAGAAGATATAGGGCACCATGCCCGCCTTGATGATCTCCTCGATGATCATCTGCAGATGCCGCCAGTAGTACTTCCGGTAATGCTCGTCGCTCATGAAGCCGTCCATGCCCTTATGGAGAGCCATGAACACATGCTTGCCCTTGGAGGCGGGATTCTTCCCCTGCATCCGGATCATCTCCAGCATGGGGCCGATGGCCTCCTCGATGTACCTCTCCACGATCTCCGTATTCTCATACAGGTCCTGCAGGGAGAGAATGGTGCCCCGGAGCCCGTCGGAATAGCTGTCGAAGGGCACGGCTGCCATACCGCCGTCGAAGAGGGGGTAGCCCATCTCCAGGATCCGGGCGTTCACCTTCTCCATGTTCCTCCGGTACTCCCGGTTCAGGTCGTTCAGCTTCCAAAGGTCCTCCAGCATGGCCTTGAATTCCGGGGTGGAAACCTGGGCCGCCAGCATCCGGGCGCTGAACCGGCTCCCGGCAAAGAGCTTGGTGAAGGGCTCCAGCAGGGTGGATTCCCGGTAGAGCTGCTTCCGCAGGGCCCAGCCGGTGCGGTCGGAGAAGAATT
Source organism: Oscillospiraceae bacterium (assembly GCA_017545325.1). The sequence goes on from JAFWOX010000002.1 coordinate 18,875, forward strand.
CGTCGAATTCATCGTCCAGAAGGGTGGGAAACTCGATGTACTGCTGAATGGAGTTGTCGTCGATGATCTTGCCGGGCATGCCCGCCCAGCGCATGTTCTTGGGCCTTTCCAGCTCCAGCATGGGGCCCTCGCCGGCATAGTTGAAGCCCACCCCGGCGCCGCTGTCCGGATCGAAATCCTGCAGGTACTTCACAATGCTGTTGGTCATCTTTTCCAGGGTGGCGTCATAAATGACCTCGGCCACGGTGTACCCCGCGTTCAGCATGGGGAACAGGGCGGCGGAGGGCATGATGGGCACCCGGTCCGGCTCCTGCAGGGCGATTGCGGCTTCGACCCTGCGGACCTTCTCGTCATAGCGCTTTTTTGCCTCCGGTGTCATCCTCTTTTCCTCCTTTTGCGCAGATGATTTCCTGATCTGTATATAAAGAGTAACATATCCTTCATGAAAACTCAATCCGGTTCTGCGCACGCGGATGATCCGGCAGCCGGAGGAAGGCTGCGGCATGCCGGAGAGGATAAGGGTCAGGATGCCCGGGTCATCCCTCCGCCTCGGGCCCGGGCTCCTCCCCCGGAGAGGCGCTGGCTTCCTCCATGGCGGAGAGCAGGGCGGCGAGCAGCTCCGCCGACTTCCGCCCGGGGGAAAGCTCCACGCCGGTCATCACATCCAGCGCCGCGGGCCGGAGCCTCCGAATAAGCGCCCCGCAGGTTTCGCTTCGCACGCCGCCCCCCAGGATGGTGAGGCAGCGGGCGGCATTCCGCACCGCCAGGAAAAGGGCGGGGTCCGCCTGCAGGCCGGGCTCCGCCGCGTTATCCGGCCCCCGGGCGTCCACCAGGGCGGCGTACGCCCCGGCCTCATCCAGCCTTCTTCCGCACTCCCCCGGATCGGCGGTCCCGAACTCCCGCAGACGGGCCTCCGCCGAGTAGGGCACCGTTTTGATCACCCGGATCCCCAGGGTGGCCAGCTCCGCCGCCAGGGCGGCGGTCACCTCCAGGCTTTCTCCCCCATGGAGCTGCAGGAAATCCGGCCGGAGCTCCAGAGCCAGGGTCCGGAGCTTATCCGCCGAACCGCCGGAGACGACGCAGCTCTTCGCCCCGCCCCGCACCAGGGGCAGCAGCTCCCGGCAGCGGTCCCGGCTCAGGTTCCAGGGCACGGATACGGGATACTCCGTCACGAAGCCGCAGAGCTCCACCCCCATCCGGCAGCAGAGGGCCACGTCCTCCTCCCACATCAGGCCGCAGATCTTCAGCATCGGCCTCATGGCTCCGCCTCCGCCCCGGAAAGGGCCCGGTAAAAGGCGGCGGGATCCGCCGCCCGCCAGATGGCGGTGCCCACCAGCGCCCCGTCCGCGCCGCTGCGGATCGCCCGGCGCACGTCCTCGGGGCTCTGCAGGCCGCTTTCGCTCACCAGGAACGTACCGGAGGGCTTCAGGGCCGCCAGCTCTGCCGTGCGGCTCACCGTCCCCCCGTCCCGCTCCAGGTCCAGGATATCCCGGTTGTTGATCCCCAGCAGGGGGCAGCCCAGGCTTGCGGCCAGGCGCAGCTCATCGGCGGTATGGGCCTCCACCAGGGCGTCCAGCCCCAGCTTCTCCGCGGCGGCATAACAGGCCCCCAGGGTATCCGGGTCCATGGAGGCCATGATCAGGAGCACGGCGGAGGCGCCGCAGGCCGCCGTCTCCTCCACATCCCGGGGGCTTCGGATGAAGTCCTTCCGCAGCACCGGCACCCCCGCCCCCCGGACGATCTCCCGCAGGAGGGCCAGGGATCCGCCGAAATGGGCCTCCTCCGTCACCACGGACAGGACCGGCGCGCCGGCCTTCACCATATCCGCCGCGGCGGAAACCGGGTCCCGCCCGGGGAAGAGCGGGCCCGCCGACGGGGAGATGCGCTTGAAATCCGGGATCACAGGGATCCTCCCCTCCGCCGCCGGGCGGCGGAGGGCTTCCAGAAAGGCGCTCACCCTTCCTGCTTCGGGAAGGCGTTGGAATGGGCCACCAGCGCCTCCAGCTTCGCCATGGCTCTGCCGCTTTCGATGATCTCCCGGGCCAGGGCGATGCCCTCGGGGAAGCTCCCGGCCTTATCCCCCACCATAAGGGCTCCCGCCGCATTGAGAACGATGGCGTTCTTCCGGTGGCCGGTGATCTCCCCGCTGAAGACGCCCCGGATCACGGCGGCGTTCTCCTCCGGCGTGCCGGTCTTGATGTCGTCCAAAGTGCAGCGCTCCAGGCCGAAGTCCTCCGGGGTGATCTCATAGCTGCGGACCTGGCCGTTTCTCAGCTCGTTGATCCGGGTCTTTCCCAGAAGGGAGATCTCATCCAGCCCGTCCAGGCCGTGGACGAACATGGCCGTGGTATAGCCCAGCTCCTTCGCCACATAGGTGACGGTATCCAGGAGCTCCGGCTTATACACCCCCAGCAGGTGCCGGGGAGCGAAGGCGGGGTTGATCAGGGGCCCGATGATGGTATAGAAAATGGTCTTGATGCCCAGCTCCGCCTCCGGCGGCAGCACCTTGCACATGACGGGGTGGAACAGGGGCGCATAGATGAAGGCGATGCCGATATCCTCCATCAGCTTCTCCGCCTGGGCGGGGGTGAGCTCGATATTCACCCCCAGGGCCTCCAGCACGTCGGCGCTGCCGGAAAGGCTGGAGATGGAGCGGCTGCCATGCTTGGCGATGGGGATCCCCGCCGCAGCGGCCACCAGGGCGGTGGCGGTGGAGATATTGAAGGTGGAGAGGCCGCCGCCGGTGCCGCAGGTATCCATCAGCTCGGCGCCGACTTTGGGCCGCAGGGGAACGCAGTTGGCCCGCATGGCCTTGGCGAAGGCGGCCAGTTCCTCCAGGCTGGTGCCCTTCATCAGCAGGCCAACCTGGAAGCCCGCGATCTGCACATCGGTGATCTCATCCTTGTTGATGGCGGCGATCAGGTCGAATATCTCCTGCTCGCTCAGCTTCCGGCCGGTGGTGATCTTCGTCAGGATTTCCTTATACATGTTCGTTTCCTCCTCAATTCAAGTCTGCGATGGCCTGCTTCATGGCCCGCACATATTCCCCCACCTTCGGGGGGGCTTCCTTTCCGTATTGCTCCAGGATGCGCACGATGGCGCTGCCCACGATGACCCCGTCCGCCAGGGCGGCCATCTGCCGAGCCTGGTCCGGGGTGGAGATCCCGAAGCCGATGGCGCAGGGCGCCTCAGCGTTCTCCCGTATGGTCCGGATGATGGCGGCCAGGTCCGTGCTGATCTCCCTCCGCTCCCCGGTGACCCCCAGGCTGGAAACGACATAGAGGAACCCCTCCGCTTCCCGGGCGATCATGGCGATCCGGTCCGCCGAGGTGGGGGCGATCATGGAGATCAGGTCCACCCCGTGCTTCCGGCAGGGGGCGAGAAATTCCCCCTTTTCCTCATAGGGCAGGTCCGGCAGGATCAGCCCGTCGATCCCCGCCTCCCCGCAGGCGGAGAGGAAGCGCTCCGCCCCGTAGGAGAAGATCACGTTGGCGTAGGTCATGAATACCAGGGGAACGGTCACGTCCCGCCGCAGCTCCCGCACCAGGGAAAAAACCTTGTCCGTGGTGATCCCGCCCCGTAGGGCCCGCAGGTTCGCCCCCTGGATGACCGGCCCCTCGGCGGTGGGATCGGAGAAGGGGATGCCCAGCTCGATGAGGTCCGCCCCGTTTTCCGCCGCCGCCCGCACCGCCGCCGCCGTGGTCTCCGTATCCGGATCCCCGCAGGTGAGGAACGGGATGAAGGCCTTGCCTTTATCGAATGCCTGACAGATCTTACTCATGGATATCCTCCCCTCTGTACCGAGCGATGGCGGCGCAGTCCTTATCGCCCCTGCCGGAAACGGTGATCACGATGATCCTGTCCCTGCCCATGGTCGGCGCCAGCTTCATGGCGTGGGCCACGGCATGGGCGGATTCGATGGCCGGGATGATCCCCTCCGTGCGGGAGAGGAGCTCGAAGGCCTCCACCGCCTCTTCATCCGTCACGGGCACATATTCCGCCCGGCCGATATCATGGAGATAAGCGTGCTCCGGCCCCACGCCGGGGTAATCCAGGCCGGCGGAGATGGAGTAGACCGGGGCGATCTGGCCGAACTCATCCTGGCAGAAATAGGACTTCATGCCGTGGAAGATGCCCAGCTTTCCCGTGGCGATGGTGGCGGCGGTCTCCGCCGTATCCACGCCCCTGCCCGCCGCCTCGCAGCCGATGAGGCGCACGCCCTTATCCCCGATGAAATGGTAGAAGCTGCCGATGGCGTTGGAGCCGCCCCCCACGCAGGCCAGCACCGCGTCCGGCAGGCGTCCCTCCTTCTCCAGCAGCTGGGCTTTGATCTCCCGGGAGATCACCGCCTGGAAATCCCGCACGATGGTGGGAAAGGGGTGGGGACCCATGACGGAGCCCAGGCAATAATGGGTATCGGCGATGCGCTTCGTCCATTCCCGCATGGCCTCGCTCACCGCGTCCTTCAGGGTGGCGGTGCCGGTGGTGACGGGGATCACCTCCGACCCCAGCAGCCGCATGCGGTAGACGTTCAGTGCCTGGCGGATCGTATCCTCCCGCCCCATGAACACCACGCATTCCATATCCATGAGGGCCGCCGCCGTGGCAGTGGCCACCCCATGCTGGCCGGCGCCGGTCTCCGCGATCAGCCGGGTCTTGCCCATCTTCTTGGCCAGGAGGGCCTGGCCAAGCACATTGTTGATCTTATGGGCTCCCGTATGGTTCAGGTCCTCCCGCTTCAGGTAGATCCTCGCGCCCCCCAGCCTCTCCGTCAGCCGCCGGGCAAAGTAGAGCCGGGAGGGCCGTCCGGCATATTCGTTCAGCAGCTCCGTCAGCTCCCGGTTGAAGGCGGGATCCTCCTTGTAGTAATTGTAGGCCCTTTCCAGTTCGATCACCGCGTTCATCAGCGTCTCCGGAATGTACTGGCCGCCATGGACGCCGAATCTTCCCGCCGGATTTGTCATGGTTCTTCTCCTTTCTCCGCCAACAAAAAACGCCCTTGACAGAATACACATCTGTCAAGGGCGAATAAACCTATCCGCGGTGCCACCTTGATTCACGGGCAGACCCGTGCGCTCAGCAGGATACCAACATATCCCCGGCAACTGACGTATGCCCCCACGTCGCAGCTTTCACTGCGCCCTCCGCGGACCATTATGACGGCTTGTTTCCCACCCGACTCTCAGCAGCGCGGGCTCTCTGTAGGGGCATGATCGTCTTTACTTCCGCATCAACGGTTTGCCATGTGAAATTTGGTTTGGATTATAGCACGGGCATTTTGCCCTGTCAATAGGCTTTTTGGAAACTTTTCCCGCCGGGTCCCCTCCGGGGTTCAGCCAAAATACGCCTCGATCCGCGCCTCCGCCTCCGCCAGGATCCCCGCCGCATCCACGCCCTCCACATCCAGCAGCTCCGCGGAGAACAGGACGGCTTCGGGAATGCCGTAAAACATGGACGCCAGATCCCGGACATAGGCGAAGCCGTGGTTCGGCGGAAGGATCGGGCCGCCGGCGGTCATCACATAAAACAGCCGCTTCGCCCGGCAGTGTCCCATGGGCCGCCCGTCCTCCCCATAGGAGAAGGTCACCCCGGTGACGGTCACCTGCTCGAAGAAGGTCTTCACGGCGGCGGGAAAGCTCAGGTCCCAATAGGGGGCGGCGATCACGATCTCGTCCGCCGCCGCAAAGGCCCGGGCATAGCGCAGGGCGGGATCTTCCAGCTCCCCGGACCGCAGAAGGGCGTCCCGCCCGGCAAGGGTCTCCCCGGTCAGGGGGCGAAGGGCCTCCCGCTCCAGGTCGAGCTCCGTCGCCTCTCCCTCCAGGTGCGCCAGCACCCGCCTGGCCAGGCGCAGGGTCCGGGAGCCCTCCCGGACGCAGGCATTGATCAGCAGAATATTTCGTTTCATCCGTTTCTCTTCCTTTTCAGCTCCATGGTTTCCGCTTTTTCCTATCTCCGTTCATCGGTAGGCCAAAAACGTCAGCGCGACATAGAACAGGATCATGCTGCCCAGGATCAGGGCCTGTTTTCCCCGATGCTCCGTCAGCAGCCCCACGAATTCCCGCACCGCCGCATTGGGCCAGAAATACCACTTTGTCCTTGCGCCCATGCCCACCGCCCGCATCTTCACCCGCCGGGCCTTGAGACCGCCCCGGAAGACATGATAATTCGTGGTGGAAAAGGCGACCTTTCCCCGGGGATTCACCGCCCAGATCTTCTCCTTGGAGAATTTCATGTTCTCCAGGGTATCGGTGGACCGGTCCTCCTCCAGGATCCGCTCCTCCGGAACGCCCTTCTCCAGCAGATACCGCTTCATGGCGGCGCTTTCCGAACAGACCTCGTCCGGCCCCCGGCCCCCGGAGGTCACAAAGATCGGGTCCTTCCCGGTCTTCTCCCGCTGCTTTTCCGCGAAGGCCAACGCCCGGTCGATCCTGCCCCGCAGGATGGGGGACGGAGTCCCGTCCTTCCGGATACCGCAGCCCAGGATGATGATGAAATCCTTATCCGGCTCCGGCTCGTAGCGGATGACCAGGGCGTTCGCGATGATGATGCCCAGGAGCATGCATTCGAAATAGAGATAGACGGCGGCAAAGAGGTTGGTGATCAGGTCATGGATCATGACCTCCCTCTGGCTGCCGGATACGGCGTAATCGAAGACGAAGATAAACACCAGCCCGCCCACCAGCAGGAAGGCCAGGATGATCCCCAGCAGGTTCACCAGCCGCCGCCCCTCATGCCGGATGAGGGAGAGGTTGGAGACCACCATCGCCGCCGAAAAAACCAGGATGAAGGGGGAAGAAAAGAGCATGTATTGCTTCGCGGAGCCCAGCAGGGCATGCAGGACCGCGTGAGCCGGATACTGCTCCGGCCACCGGAGCATCCGGTACGCCAGGAACAGGTTCGTCGCCAGCACAAAGAGGTCGAACAGGGCGAAGCCCATATAATAGATCGTGTTATAGGAATAGGGGTTATACCGCAGCTGCTCCCGCCAGGTCCACAGAAGCGAGACCAGCGCCGTCAGGCAGAAGGCGGACATGACCAGGCAGATGGGAACGGCCCGGCGTTCCGTTCCCCCCAGGGACAGGAAGAGCACTGCCGCCCCGGCTGCGGCAGCCGGAAGCAGCAGATGATACAGGTTCGGTTTTTTCTCCCGGGTGTCAAACTGCAGAATATTCATGGCTCTTCATCTCGTCCAGAAAGCGCCGGAGGCCCTCCGGGTATTCCCGATCAGCCTCCAGGCCGGTATCCCCCAGCTCCACCAGCTTGTTTTTCCCGTGGTAGTCGCTCCCGCAGGTCACATACAGCCCATACCGCTCCGCCAGGGTCAGCATCTCCCGGCAGAGCTTCCCCGTAAAGCCGGAATAGAAGCACTCCAGCCCCTCCAGCCCATAGTCCATCAGGCGGCGGACGCGGGCCTCCATCTCCTCCCCCAGGATCAGCTGGTCCCCATCCCCATAGGCGGGATGGGCCAGAACGGGAACGCCTCCGCTCCCCAGGATCCCCCGGATGGCGTCCTCCGGGCGGAGGTATTCGCTGGGGAGACGCAGGCGGTTCAGATACTCCCGGATCCCGATCTCCTTCGTCTCAACATATCCATATTTTACCATCAGATTCCCGATATGGGGCTTGCCCGGATTATCCAGGGCCATCAGGGCATCGATCTCCTCCCGGGGAAATCCGAAGCCGAACTCTGTCTTCAGAAAATCCAGCCTTGCCGCGACCTTCTTCAGCCGGAGCCGGTGCCCGTATTCCACCGCCTCCCGGATGGCCGCCGCCTCCGGGTCATAGCCGTAACCCAGGATATGGTATTTCCCCTGTTCATCCCGGCAGGAGAATTCCACCCCGGTGAGGAACCGGGGATCCCCCGGCTGAAGCAGCGCCGGGATGATCCGGCTTCCCTTAAGGGCGTCGTGATCCGTGACCGAAAACAGGCCGATCCCGGCTTCCTTCACCCGGAGGAGGAGCTCCTCCGGGCTGTCCGTCCCGTCGGAAATCGCCGTATGCATATGCAGGTCGACGCCCTTACGCTCCATCCCGTCCTCCGCGCTTCCCGCTCACAGGTTCTTTTTCAGGGTCAGGATATTCTGCCCGTCCCGGTACTCATAGAGCACGTCGTCCATGAGCTTCTTCGTCATGAAGACGCCCAGGCCGCCCACATCCCGCTCCCCCACCGGGAGGGTGATATCCGGATCGGTGCGGGCCAGGGGATCATAGGGCATGCCCTGGTCGATGAAGGTGATGGTCACCGTCACCGGATCCTCGCTCACCTCCACCCGGACCGTGGCGCAGCCCTTATCCGGGGCATAGGCATAATGGGCAATGTTCACGAAGATCTCCTCCACCGCCACGCCGATCTGCATCATGGCCTTCATGGGGCAGTTGACGGCCTCCAGGCGGGAATCCACAAAGGCCTGCACCCGCCCCAGATTCTCGTCCGCGGCTTCGATCTCCAGCTCATCCCCTTCCGGCTCCCGCTCCAGGAACGGGCTCAGATCCAGGGAATCCACCTTGTCCAGAAGCTCGGTCAGCTCCCGGGTCCACAGGGCCAGGGTCGCTTTGTCCGCCTCGCCGGTCAGGTCGGAATGCCGGCGCTTCCAGTCGATCAGGTCCGCATAGGAGATGCAGCGGATCCTCTCCTCCGCCGCTTCGGCCTTCCGGTCGTCCGTGGTGTTCAGGTAGGCCCGGAGACTCTTCCTCCAGAATTCCTCCGCCGTTTTCCGGTCGTAGCCCTGGAAATCCAGAACGATCTGCGGGTCATACTCGGAGAAGCCGAGGTAGGAATTATACATCTGCTCCAGCTCAAAGATGGGCGCGCCCACAGCCAGGGTATCCATATCGATCAGCAGCACCTCCCCTCCGGAGAGGACGATGTTCTTCGTATGGTAATCCCCGTGGACCATATGGCTGCTCTCCGGGATCTCCTGCACCAGGCGCTCCAGCTTATCCCCGTAGCCCTCGGGCAGACTGTCCTTCATCCGGCGGACAAAGGTGAGCGCCTGGGCCTTGACGGAAGGCAGCTTCCCCTCGGGCACCACGATGCTGTGGACCTTTTTCAGGAAATCCACATATTCCTTCACGCACCAGTCCATGCGCTCCGGCTCCTCCGCCAGGATCTTGGCAAAGCTCCGGGCATCCAGCAGCTCGAACATGGAACCGTAGCTGTCCCCCACCCGGACCACGTCGTAGGAGATGGCCGTGGGGACGCCCAGGATCAGCGCAAGGCGGGCCACCTCCCGCTCATGCTGGATCTCCTCCAGGGCGTCTGCATTCTTGTAGACCTTCACCACGGTATCCTGGTCGATCCGGTAAACCCTGCCCTTGAAGCCCTCGCCGATGACCTCGCAGCCCTCCACCGAGACGACCTTGTAGGCCTTCTCCACGGGCATCATCTCGGTAAACCCGGTCATCTCCAGGATCTCGTAGACCTCGGAGCTGACGTTGATGATCCGCAGCCTGGGGTTGGTTTTCTTCAGATGCAGGATCACCCGCAGGCCTGCGCTGGAGATATACGCAAGCTTCTCCGCATCCAGGACGACCTCCGCATCCCGCTCCGGGCCCAGCTGCGCCAGGATCTCCCGCTCCGCCTGAGGGGCATTGTTGGAATCGATCCGCCCCGAAAGGGGGATCGTGATCTGTTTTTTCTCCATATTCTTCCGTCTCCTCTTCCCTGTTCCCCGGGGATCAGTCCCCCGTCAGCCTTTCCTTCAGCAGCGCGAGCTGCTCCGGGCTCATCCCGCCCTCCAGGAGATACTGCTCCGCGCATCCGGCCAGATCCATGGCGCGCAGGTCGGTTGTCTCGTCACCGGAGAGGGTGCGGAGCATGGGATCCAGCACGCATTCCACGATCACGTCATAGCGCGTCTTTTCCGTTTCCTCGGTGATCCTGTAGTAGTTGAAATAGGTGATGGTGTAATCCTCAACGATCTCCGCATAACTCGCGCCGCAAAGGGCCTCCAGCAGCATGCAGACGAAGCCCGTCCGGTCCTTACCCTCCGTGCAGTGCACCAGGTACGGGCCCTGGGCCTCCGCCATGCGGGCGAGGCCGCCCGCCACCTTGGCCTTGAATTCCTCAGAACCGTAATTCATGTTCAGGGCGATGGGCTCCACCTTGCCGCCTTCATACAGGGCGAGGAAATTGGGGCAGGCAAAATCCGGATCCTCCAGATACCTCCGGATCTTCTGCTCGTTATCCGAAAGGTTCAGGATGAAGGCCACGCCGGCTTCCTTCAGCAGCGCATCCACATAGGTCGCCCGGTTATGCTGATTGTCGCAGGGGGACGCGCTGCGGCAGAGGATCCCCTCACGGATATCTCCCGCCCGGACGCTCCGGAAATTCGCAAACATCCCGTCGCTCTCATAGTCCTCCCGGATATCCGAATAATGGATATCCCGGGCGTACTGGATCTCCGCGTACTCCCCCCGCTTCCGGAGGGCGATGGTCGCCGTGTCGTCCTCTCCGAGACCGGCGAGCTCGAACAGATCACCCGCATTGTTGAACGCCGCCTTGATATACGGATATCCGGGGTAGGCCACCAGGAGGGGCTCCCCGTTCGCCGTATAGTAGCCGTTGTAATAGGGCAGATCCTCCAGCACATAGCCGTTGGAGAACCGGAGCTCCAGACTATCCCCATAGGTGAAGTCCATTGCGTTGAATTCCTCGATGGTCAGGAGGAGATACGCGCCGCCGAATTCCTCCTCATGGAGGATCCGGACGCCCACGGGCAGCGCCCTCTGCCAGCGCTCCAGCACGTCGTCCAGCTGCGCCTTTTTGACCGGCCCCCGGGGCTCCAGCCCCTTATCCGTTCCGGTAAGGATCTCCTTTTTCACGGCCCAGTGCATGGCCTCGCCGGCCCAGGGGGAGACCTGGGCGGCATCCGGGTAATCCAGGGGGAACAGCCATGCGCCCTTGAAGCCCTGCCCCAGCGCCTGGGCGCTGCGGTAGAGCATGGTGGCCAGCTGCTCCCGGGTCACGGGATCATCCGGCCCGAAGCTCCCGTTGCCGTAGCCGTTGACGAGCCCGGTATCCACAGCCCACCGGATCGCCGGCGCCAGGCTGCCCTCCGGGGGAACATCGTCAAAGCAGGCCCAACCCGGCTCCGACTCCGGCTCGCCGAACCGCCGGAACACCGCGGCGATGAATTCCCCCCGGGTGAGGAGCTCCTCCCCGGCCTCACCCTCCGCCAGGGCGGGGACGGAGCAGAGGGAAAGCAGCATCGTCAGAATCAGCGGGAAAGAAAGGATCTTGCTGCGGTTCATTCCGTTTTTCCTCCGTTCATTCGATGGTCAGGATATCCGAAAAGCCCGTGACCTCGAAGATCTCCATGATCGTCTCCCCCACATGGATGAGCTTCATCTTCCCCTGCTTGTTCATCTGTTTCTGCGCCGCAAGCAGCACCCGGAGGCCCGCGGAGGAGATATACTCCAGCTTCCCGAAATCCAGCGTCAGCTCGGTCACGCCCTCCAGCGTTTCCCTGAACGCCGCCTCCAGCTCCGGCGCGGTGACGGTATCCAGCCGTCCCTCCAGCGCAAATACGGCTTTTCCGTCTTCCAGGGTCTTGCAGATATCCAGCATCCTGTTCATCCTCCATCCATTCGTCCGGCGCCCGACGTTCCGTTCCGCCCATTCCCGTCAGAGCGGGAGCGGCGCCTGGTAAACCGCCTATTATAATACGCGAAGAGGCCCGGTTCTGTAAAGGGCTTTTGCCCGCAAAACCCAGGATGAGTCAGATTCCCGCAAGGGTAAAGACGGTTATCCGGCGGGAAAGGGGTCCAAACCGGGGGCCGCCTCCCCCCGCCGGGCCTGCGGCAGCTCCCGCCGCTGTACAAATACATCCGGAGGGGATACAATAGAAATATATCTATACGGGAGGAACGGAACAATGCTGAATGTTTCCAAGCGCTTCGACGCGGACGTGGTGGTCTGCGGCGGCGGCCCGGCGGGTTTCTGCGCGGGGCTGGCGGCCGCCCGGGACGGGAAGCGGGTCATCCTGCTGGAATGGCGGGAGTCCCTGGGGGGCCTGTATACCAACGGCTATATCACCGGCATGGCGGGGTACGTGGACGGCTACGCCCTGGAATTCCTGCAGAGAATGGAGAAGAAGGGCTATGCCCTTATGAAGCCCCACCTCCCCTCCATCGACCCGGAGGCGGGTAAGGTGATGATGGAGCAGATGCTCCTGGCGGCGGGCTGCCGCATCCTCTACGGCGCCCATGTCTGCGACTGCGCGGTGCAGGACGGGCGGATCACCTCCGTCATCGTCTACTGCAAATCCGGCAAGGTACAGGTGACGGGAAGGGTCTTCATCGACTGCACCGGGGATGCGGACCTGGCCTTCGCCGCCGGGGTCCCCACGGAGATCAGCAGCGCGGAATACCTGGGCCTGAGCCAGTCCGTCACCATGGGCTTCCGCCTGGCCTATGTGAACGAAAAGAAGTTCCGGGAGGCGGACGCGGAATGGCGGAAGACCATGGACCAGCGGAAGCATCGGAACCTCATCGTCTCCAAGGAGTTCGAGGCCCTGGAGAAGGGGGATCTGTACGAGATCCTCAGCCCCGGCAACCTGGTGTACACCGTGCCCGGAGGCGCCGACCTCACCTGTACGGACGTGACCCTGGACGCCACCCATACCTTCGACTGCCGCTGCGACGACGTTCTGGACCTCACCCGGCAGATCGTGGATCAGCACCGGAAGGTCTTCGTCTTCGTGGATTTCCTGCGGAAATACGTTCCCGGCTTCGAGCATGCGGTGTTGGAAAACCTGGCCCCCATGAACGGCATCCGGGATTCCCGCCGGATCATCGGGGAATACGTCCTCCGGGATATGGATCTGGCCGCCGGACGGAAGTTCGACGACGGCATCGCCCTCTGGCCGGAGATGTTCGACACCCATGTGCCCACCCCGGGCTTCCATACCGCCATCCGGCATATCCACGCCCCCGCCCCGGAGGGCTCCGCCGTCGCCCGTCCCTCCCAGGATGAGAACGACCATATGATGCATCCCTTCGTCGCCCCGGAGGGCATGGAGCTGCGCACGGATCCCCGGGACTGGGCGGAGATCCCCTACCGCTCTCTGATTCCCGTGGGCATTGACAACCTTCTGGCCGCCGGACGGTGCTACAGCGCGGAATTCCACGCCCTGGGCGCCACCCGGGTCATCGCCACCAGCATGAGCATGGGCCAGGCCGCAGGCCATGCCGCCGCCCTGGCCGCAGAGCGCCGGATCGCTCCCCGGGAGATCGACGGCCGGGAGCTGCGGGAGCTGCTGGTCCGGGAGGGGGCCCGGCTGAATGAGCCGCCCCAGGGATACTGGGAGACCATGCGGAACGCCAAGGGGGAATATTATGTCAACAGCTCCGATATCGTGGCCATCTACGATGGGGACACCGCTGCAGGCCATATCGGGGTAAACTGAAGCGCGGAGGAGAGACGGGTATCCCTCATCCGTCTCCGGCTTCCGTGAGATGCCGGAGCCACCTTCCCCCAAGGGAAGGCAGACCGCGCGGCGGGAACGGGGGACGAAGGGCCACGCTGGAAGAAACCGGATGCAGGGGCGGCCAGTACCCTGGCTTCCCCTGGGGGAAGCTGGCGCGGAGCGCCTGATGAGGGAACACAACGAACAGATATGCAGTTATCACGGGTATGATCCATTCTCGCAGGCCGCCTCGCCGG
>JAFWOX010000015.1 GCA_017545325.1 Oscillospiraceae bacterium
GAATGGATCATACCCGTGATAACTGCATATCTGTTCGTTGTGTTCCCTCATCAGGCGCTCCGCGCCAGCTTCCCCCAGGGGAAGCCAGGGTACCGGTCGTCCCTGCGCCGGTGCGGCGAAGGGCACCCTGAAGAGCAAACGACTATTGCCAAGCAGATTCAAAGTCGGCAAGCTGACGTCCTGCACCCGCTTGCTTATCGTCGAACCTATGCCCCCTTCGCTTCAGCGCCCCGCGCACCGGGGGTGCAGGGGGACGCCCCTGCCGCGCTCTTTCCCCGGTTTCTCTCGCGCAAGAGAAACCGGGCCGCCGGAGGCAATCCCCATCGCGGGGAAAGGAACGCCCCGCCGGCGAGGCGGCCTGCGGCAAGAAAAGCGGTAACGATTCCTGCTTAGCGGGGGAAAGAAACAGACTGCCGGAGACAATTTGCCTGGGAAGAAACACCCGCAGGTAAGAAAACCGATATCGTGATCCTCGCCCCGGAGCCCGATATCGGGTCCGGGGCGAAGTTTTATCAGCCCTCCGGCTCGTACAGGAGGAATACCTCTATGGTAGGCAGGTACAGGGTCCAGGTGGCGGTGCCGGAGGAAACCACCTTGTTTTCCCCGCCGGTCCAGTAATCGGCGGGCATATACAGGTTTGTCTCGTGGTTGATCTCCTGCGTCAGGCGAATCCACCACTGGATCATATCGCTTCGGCTGTCCTGGAGACGGATCCCCCGGCCCTCGTCAGCGCTGTACATCCTGTCACGCTCCATTCGGATGTTGGCCATGCCCATGGGCATGGGCAGGCGGTACAGTCTGCCCCCCGTGGAGATGAACCACAGGTAGGGATTGGATCCGTGGATCGTACCCGTGGGGATCTCCCCATAGATCAGGGTGCCGTAGCCGGGACAATCCTGCTCCAACAGGATCTCAATGGGGTAGCGTTCCGCTTCGCCCCCGTTCCCATCGCCGACAATGAAGGCAAGGCTCTCCACGTATTCCCTTGCGGCCTCCGCGCTCTCATAGACCTCCGGGATCAGGGTGATCACCGTGACATCCCGCTCCTCCTCGTACCCCTCGGGATAGGCGTCGTTCTGCCAGGGCACGTCGTAGGCCGCCTCGGCGCCGTTGGTGAGGGCCCGGAGGTTGGAGACGAAATGAACGCTGTCCCCCTCCGTCCGGAGCACCGTCCGGTAGATCCCCTCGCCGCCGTTGTTGTACCCCGTGGCTCCGAACTGGCTATGGTTCCCCGTGGACAGGTTGAACAGGCAGACCTCGTCCCCCAGGATATACCCATAGCGCAGAGGGAAGGGGCCCCAGTTGGTATCCCCATGGAGGTGGTAATAGGCGTCCGTCTCCGGGAAATAGGGGAACCAGAGGCCGACCTTGCTTGTCTCCTCCAGGCCGAGGCCAAGGTACTTCCGCAGCAGGGCGTCCATCTCCTCCCGGGGAAGCTTGTCCATATCGATGGGATGCTCCAGCTCTCCCCGATGCAGCAGATAAACCCGCATGTCCTCCTGGGTAACAGGGTTGTGGGAAGCATCGGGTACGGCGCTCTCCCGCAGGTCTACGCCGGTATAGAACAGGGCGCCCAGATCCACGTCCTGGGGGCGGGCATAGGCGGAGGTGAGGAAGCTCCAGCGCATCCGGTCCGCGCTGAACCAGGCCGTCCAGGCATCCAGCTCCTCCTGGGTGAGCCATCGGGCCCCCTTGGGCAGGGTGAGCCAGTCCGTCCACATCTCCAAGTTCACGGGTTCATAGGCTGCGGGCTCCGGCGTAGGGGCGGGGGTAGGTTCGGGCGTAGGTTCGGTAGTCGGCTCCGGCGCAGGCTCCAGCATCTCCATGATGATCTCGTTGGACCATCCGCCGCCGGAGGCGAATTCCGCCCAGCGCCAGGCTCCATCCTCCAGCACCAGCCGGGCATAGAGCCGTTCAATGAGCCAGCCCTCATATTCCCCTTCGCCGACGTCGCATCCGGACCCGGACCACCAGCGGACGCAGTTCCATTCGTTGGGTACAAGGGCGTATTCCAGCCCCACCGCCAGCTCGGTATCCTCCGCCCCGGAGATCGGGAGCTGCTTCACCCGCAGGATCCGGTAATCCCGGATCCCGTACGTGCTGCCGGGAAACAGCTTCATCTCCGCTTCGCAGAGCTCCCGGGCAAAGGCTTCCCCGGTGTTATCCTCCCCGGCGCCGATCCGGATGGCGGCCACGGCTGCAGCAGACTCCGCCTGGTCGAAAACCTGCCACCGGAGCATATCCGCGGGAGAGCTGTTGGAACCGGGATAATCCATCGGAGCATAGGCCCAATAGGCCTGCCTTTGATTGTCATCTGTCCCTTCCATCCGCAGGAGGGCCACAGGCCAGCCCTGGCCCAGAAACAGCTCGGCATTCGTCCCCTGCAGGACCAGGTCGTATTCCCCATCATGATCCGTCGCCGGGCCGTCATAGGGAAGCCAGGTGCATTCCGACAGAAGGCGTCTGCAGGAGGCCCCGTTGAGCATGACGGTCTTTCTCTCCGGCTCCGGCTCCATGCCGTACGGTTCCCTAATGGTCGCGGAGATTTCTTCTCCGCCCAGATACAGCTCCAGCCATTCCAGGCTCCCCGGCTGTTCCGTGTCGTCCTGCCGGTCCTCGTCCGGGCTGAAATACACGAAGGTCTCCATGGTGGGGAGATACACGGTCCACCGGGCAAAGCCTCCCTGACGCACCGTGTTCCCGGCCAGGATCGTTTGCTCCGGACACTGCATGGACCAGGTGATGAGGTCCCGATCCTCTCCGGACACAAGGACGAATCCCTTCCCTTCCGTGTACCCGTCGCCGGTCCTGACCATGGGCAGCTTCCCCGCTGCCGTCTGCGGGGTGGGCAGCAGCCACCGCTCCCCGTCAATGGTCTCGAACCAGAGGCAGACGGATTCCCCCTCCTCCGCATAGTTCAGCGTACCGTAACCGGGAACCTCCCAGGTATCCGATGCTTCCAGCGTTTCCTCCAGGGACTGCCGCTGGAGACGGAGGATATCCCGTCCATAGTCTCCCGACTCATTCAAGGGGACGGAGGGGCCGATCCTGGGCGGGGCATAATAAGCTTCCGCGCCGTTCGTCACGGCCAGGAGATTGGAACGGAAACGGATCTCCTCTCCCTCCCGGCGGAGCACCACCCGGTAGACGCCATACTTCGTGTCATAGCCCAGACGGTACTCCGGGCTGAAATCCATGGCTTCTCCGGGGAAAAACAGGGCGATCTCATCCCCCCGGACATAGCCGTACAGAAGGCGGGGCGTACCCCTGTAGTTGGTGTCCCCGTGGCTGTGATAATAGGCGTCCGTCTCAGGAAGATAGGAAAAGCTCAGGCGGACCCGCTTTGTCTCCTCCAGGCTCAGCCCCAGGTACTTCTGCAGGACGGTCTCCATCTGCGCCCTGGGGAGCTTATCCGTGGGGCACTCCGTCATCCAGTCCCCCAGATGCAGAAGATAAGCCCGCTTGTCCTCCGGGGTGATGGGATTCAGATTCTTTTCGAAGTATTCCGCCCCGGTTTCCTCTTCCGTATCCACGCCGATATAGAAGAGTTCGTGCAGGTCTACGTCCTTCGGCCGCTCGTAGGCGGAGGTAAGGAACTGGCCCCGCATCCAGTCCGCGGCGAACCAGTCCTCCCACTCCTTCAGCTCCTCCTCCGTGAGCCACACGGCTCCTTCGGGCAGCGTGAGCCAATCCCGGCCCATGGCCTCCGTCACGGGGGTGAAGAAAGCCATAGAAGCGGGAACGGCCGCGGGCAGGGGCGTCCAGCCCGCCAGGGCCCGGTCGACGGCCGCCATGGGGTCCGCCTCATCCGCGAAGACCACGCATGTCGCCCCGTTCTTGATGAGACAGCGATACTGCCCCAGCCAGGCTTCGAAGGCGTCCACGGCGGCATGGTAGTCCTCCGCCGTACACTCTTCGCCGTCGATCTCCCAATAGATCTCCGGGAAGCCCTCCGTGAACGGGTCCACGTGCAGCTCCCTGCTCAGGCGGGTCTCGCACAGGAGGTTCCCCTGTTCATCCCGGCCAAAGAGGATCCAGTCGCTCCAACGCTCCCCTTCTACGCCGTTTTCGGAATTCAGGAGGTAGAAGCCGTCGGTGATCCGTCCCTCTTCATCCGCAGTATAGTAATAACGGAAGAAGGCTCCCTGTTCCTCCCCCTCTGAATCGTACATGCTGGGATTCGCGCAAAAGGTCCGTTCCACCGCATTTTTGCCGATAGGCAGATCAAGGGAAGTTTCCCGGTTCAGACAGCGCAATTCTCCCTCCTCGACCGTTACCACCGCAGCTGCGTTGCTCATCCCTGCCCCGGGGAGGTACAGCACCAGCTCCGGGGTCCCGTTCCCGCTCAGATCCAGGAGCTCAAAGCCCTGTATCGGGCCAAAGCCCCAGCCTTCATAGAGGGTCTCATCTTCCAGCGCCTTATTCAGCAGCTCCTTATACTGTTCCTGCCAGGCTTCCGCCGGCTCCGCCGCCGCCGTGGGCTCGGGCGAGGCACTGGGGGACGGGCCGGAGGGATCCCCCTCCCCCTTCCCGCCGAAGGAACAGCCCACGATGAACGCGGTGAGCAGGACCGCCAGGATGGCGGCAATGACCCAGACCCTGGGCTTCTTGACGATGCGTTCCAGCCGCTCCTTCATGGCCTTGCCGCCGCCGGAGATGGTGGCGGTGCACAGAAGGGCGCCGGGAGTCTTCTTGGGCAGCAGGTCCACCAGGGTATGGCCGTAATCCAGCCGTTTCTCCTCCCCCAGGGTACGGAGCACCTTTTCATCGCAGCTCAGCTCCCCATCCCGGCGGCTGCAGGCCGCCGCCAGCCACACCAGGGGGTTCCACCACCACACCGCCAGGCAGAGGCAGCGCAGAAGGCCCCAGACCGGGTCTCCCTGGCGGAGATGGGTGCGCTCATGGAGGAGCACCTGCTCCAGCTGCTCCGACCCCAGCTCCGCCGCCCCGGGAGTCAGGTAGACGGCGGGGCGGAGAAGACCGAAGAGGCAGGGAGAGGCCACGGCCTCCGATACATAGACCGGGGTTTTCCCCTCCCGGAACAGGGTCCGGCTCTTCCGCAGCCGGTTGGAAAAGCCCAGATTCACCCCCAGGAGCCACAGGGCCAGCACCAGGCTCCCATCCAGCCAGACAAAGCGCAGGATCCGGAGCCAGTCCAGGGTCCTTTCCGCCGGGACGGCCGGAGGCGGGGTGACCGCAGGCCGGGGCTGGGTGATCTCCGCCGGGACCAGGGGGGCGGCGGATACCGCGGGCGGGCGGGGCGCAGCCGAAACCGCGGGCAGGACAGGCTCCGATCGGGGCGCGGCGGTGACGAATACCGCCGGGACCACCCGCTCCGCCGCAGCGGGCACGCTCACGGGGGCGCTGTACAGGCTGAAGGGCAGCAGCAGGCGCAGGAGCACCGGCAGCCACAGGGCATACTGCAGCCGCTGGGAAATGCGCCGGTGAAACAGCAGCCGCAGCAGCAGGGCCGCCCCCGTCAGCACCGAGGCGGTGAGGATCCACTGTCTAAGCATCGTCCCCCTCCTTTTCTGCCTTCTCCAGAATGACGTACAGCTCCCGGATCTCCTCCCGGCTGAGGCCCTTCTGCCCCGCGAGAGAGGAGACCATCAGGCCCAGGCTCCCCTCATAGAGCCGGTCCAGGAAACGGGCGGTCTCCCGCCCCCGGGCCTCCTCCTGGGTGAGCAGAGGACGGAATTCCTTGCTCCGGCCCACGGCCTCGCTCTTCACCGCGCCCTTCTCCTCCAGGCGGGCCAGCATCATGTTCACCGTGGCCCGGCTCCAGCCGGTCTCCGCGCGCAGGCGCTCCGTGATCTCCGGCACCCGCAGGGGAGCGTCCTTCCATAACAGATTCATGATGCGCCATTCCCCGTCGGACAATACCATTCTCGCCATGCTTCCGTCCTCCCTCTGCTTTTCAGATAACACTTGTCAGCATCAACATAGCACATTCGCTGACACCTGTCAACATAAAGAAGAGGATTTCCCCTGCGGGAATGGAGCGGCTTACTTTTTATCGGAAAGCCCCAGGATATAGTCCGTGCTGACCTTATAGTATTTCGCCAGCTCGATCACCGCCCAGACGGGGATCTCATGGATCCCTTTCTCATAGCGGCGGTATACCTCTCGTCTGCACCTGAGCAGATCCGCGATTTCCTGCTGGGTTTTGTCCGCATCGATCCGCAGATCCTCCAACCGCTGAAAAAACATCTGCATCACCTCTGGGATGATGCTACTATTTTGTAGCTTTTCAGGCGGACTTATGCTACAATTCAGTAGCATTGGAGGCGCGTATTATGGTGAACTATCAGAAAATGTACTATATTCTTTGCCGGGCCGCTTCGGAGGCTCTGGATCGGCTGCCGGAGGAAAACACCACCCGGGAAGCGCGGGAAATGCTGAAAGCCGCGCTTCTGGAGGCGGAGGAGATTTATCTTTCGGCAGAGGAGGAACAGGGATCATCTCCAATCAGCTGACGTATGCCTCCGGTCCCCGCTGACGCGCCGGCGCCCGCCGCGGCGGGACCTTGTCCGGCTCCCTCTCCTTCGTGCATTATCCCCAATCCCGGAGCGGAACTTTGTGCAAATCGTGCTAGAGACAATTCCTGCCGGGTATGATAGAATACGGTGTCCGAACATATTGCAAGGGATATTTGCAATATGTGATTGATATCATTATGAAGAAGAGGATGGGATATCATCATGCTTACTGCGAAAGAAAACATGCGCCAGGCCATCATCAAGGGCGGCAAGCCGGATCGCTTCGTGAACCAGTACGAGGCCATCAAGCTCATGTTCACCCCGATCCTGATGCACAACGGCGGCGCGCCCACCAAGGGCATCGTGAACGTACCCAATGCCTGGGGCGTCACCATGTCCTGGCCGGACAACGTCCCCGGCGCCTTCCCCGTACACACGGCGGACAAGATCGTCATCAAGGATATCGAGCACTGGCAGGACTATGTCCATGCTCCCGACATTGAGTTCACCGAGGAGGAGTGGGCTCAGTTCGGGGAAATGTACAAGAACGTGGACCACGAGAAGGCCTTCACCGCCTCCTTCTTCGCCCCCGGCCTGTTCGAGCAGGTACACTACCTCTGCTCCATGACCAACGCCCTGGAGTACTACCTCACCTACCCCGACGAGGTCCAGGACCTGATCAAGTACCTCACCGAGTGGGAGCTGAAGTGCGCGGAAAAGATCTGCAAGTACCTGAAGCCCGAGATCATGTTCCACCATGACGACTGGGGCAGCGGCACCAACTCCTTCCTGCGGCCCAGCATGTTCGAGGAATTCTTCGTGGATTCCTACAAGCAGATCTACGGCTACTACCACGACCACGGCACCGATTTCATCGTTCACCACAGCGACAGCTACGGCGCCAACATCGTGGACGCCATGATCGAGATGGGGATCGACGTCTGGCAGGGCTGCATGGAGATCAACGACGTTCCCGCCCTGAACAAGAAGTACGACGGCAAGATCACCTTCATGGGCGACATCGACAACAAGAGCGTGGACTTCACCGAATGGAGCGACGAGAACAACTACAAGGTGGTCCGGGCCTGCCTGGATCGGAACGTGCCCAACCACTTCATCCCCTGCATCGTGCAGGGCGGCCCGGGCAGCGTGTTCCCCGGCGTCTACGCCTCCATGTGCAAGGTCATCGACGAATACAACGCCGAGAAGTTCGGCACCCCCGTGGCGGAGATCGAAAAGATGCGTCTGCCCCACGACATCATGTTCTGAACACCTCAGACAGAATACAACCCCGGTATCGCAAATGCGATACCGGGGCCGTCTTTTTTGCCTCGCAGAGTTCGCGCCCGCAGGCGCGAATCAAATCGGAACAATTTCGGCAGGATTCATTCCTGCCGAAAAACCAGCTCGCGGAGCGGACTGTGGGCCTGAAGGGCCTGCGGGGAGCGGAGCGCAGACCTGAATCGACCCGGAGCCCAGCGAAGCGGGTCCGGGTCGAAGCCCGAAGGGCTTACAGGTATCCGAGTTTTCTGGCTTCCGCCCGGAGCTCCGCCCGGAAATCCGGGTGGGCCACGGCGATCAGGTTGTTCACCCGCTCCCGGACGCTGCGGCCGCTGAGCCGGGCGACGCCGTACTCCGTTACGATATTGTCCGCGATGCTCCGGGTGATGGTCACCACCGCGCCGGGGGTGAGGGTGGCCTTGATGCGGCTGACGGTGCCGCCCTTGGCGGTGGAAGGCAGGGTGATGATCCCCCGTCCGCCCTTGGACTGGGAAACGCCGTAGGCAAACTCCAGGGCTCCGCCCTCCCCGGAGAACTGGGTGGGCCCGATGCTCTCAGAGCAGATCTGTCCGGTGATATCCACCTCCAGGGCGCTGTTCACGCTGACCATGTTGTCGATCCTGGCGATATTGAAGGGGTCGTTGGTGTATTTGGCGGGGCAGATGCGCACATTGGGGTTCCGCTCCAGAATATCGAACAGCTTCTGGTCCCCCAGGACGAAGGAGCCGATATGCAGCCCCGTATCCACGTTCTTTTTGCTGCCGTTGATGACCCCCGCCTCGATCAGATCCCCCACATAGGAGCTGAACATCTCCGTATGCAGGCCCAGATCATG
Organism: Oscillospiraceae bacterium; assembly: GCA_017545325.1. The sequence goes on from JAFWOX010000015.1 coordinate 8,596, forward strand.
ACGGTTGAAAAGGTTGGAGGCGATGGTATCCGGCATGCCGCCGATGCCGATCTGGATGCAGTCCCCATCCTTGATGAGCTCGGAGGCATAGCCGCCCACGGCCTTGTCGATCTCCGTGGGAACGCTCCGGGGCACGATGAACAGGGGGGTGTTCACTTCGGTCAGCCGGGTGACCTGACTGATGTGGATGGTGATGGACCCCTTGATCTTGGGGAGGGCAGGGTTCACCTCCAGCAGAATCTTATCCGCCGCTTCAATGGCCTCCGTCTCAAAGAGCATCTCCCCGGAGACCATAAGATTGCCGTTTTCGTCCATGGGGGTGCAGGCCGCCAGAAAAACGTTGGCCTTCCGATGGCGGTAGCGCACGGGGAGATAGTCATGCAGATGGCAGGGATAAAAGGTCACCAGGCCGTTCCGGTATCCCTCCCGGACCCCGGGCTCGAAGAAATGGGAGACCACATCGATCTTATCCCGCATCTCCGGCATGCCGTACACGGGGTAGGGAATGCCCTTGGCCCGGAGGATCTCGATATTTTCCACCCGGGGAACGATCTTCTGGATATTGGAAAGGATCTCCACGGGCTCGCACAGGTTCCCGGCGGGACAGAGGATATCCCCGGTCTCGATGCAGTCCAGGCAGTCATCCACGGTGCCCAGCTTATCCTGATACATGGCCTGATAATCCGCGTAGTTCATCTTCTTTTCGGCTCCTGTCTGATGTGTTTGTTAGGATTATATTAGCGCTAATGTATCACAAAAGCCGGAAAGCTGACAAGAGCTTTCCGGCCCATAAGCGGATTTCTTTTTATGCGGTGGGCTCCAGATCCAGGGTGATCCGGTCCCCCGCGGGAGGCGTCCAGACGAGACGCAGGGCGTCCACATGATCGAAGTCCCCGGTATAGTCGATCGTCAGCCAGTAGATCTGCACCCCGGTCTCCTTGTCATAGGTGCCGCTTTCGCCGGCGAACGCGTTCACCTGAAGCTCCTGTCCCGCAGAGAGGACAAGGCAGGTGAAGGAGGGCCGCACCCTTAACAGTTCCAGGATCGGGTCATAATCCCCCTCCAGGGCCGAGCAGACCACCCAGGCCCGGAGACTGCCGCTGCCGCCGCCGCCCCGGTGGGCCAGGTCTTCGACGTTGATGCGGTAAACGCCGTTATCCGCGGTGAGGTCCACCTCCACCGGCGTATAGCCCGTGAAGAGACTGTCGAACCTCCGCTGCCGATGCTCGGCCGTGCTCTCCGGACTCGGTTCAACCCCCCGGCTGGGCTCCTGGGGAACGATCTGGGGCAGCTTCCCCAGCTCCCGCATATCCAGGGGGACGGTCAGGACCGTGTCCGCAAAGCGGACGACCAGGGTCCGGGCCTTCTCCGGACAGTCCAGGGCGTAGGCGGAAAGCCCCTCCACCGTTCCGGCGTAGCGCACCCCCACGGCCACCCGCTCCCCCTTGGCGTCCAGGGTCTCAAAGGAAGCTTTGCCGTCCAGGTTCACCGGCTCGCAGATATCCTGATCATAGGGTACCGGCTCATCGGATTTATTCTGCACCTTCATCAGCAGCTCCGTGGTATACCCGTCGGTCCACACCCCGTCCAGGGCCAGGGAGAACGCCTCCCCCTCCGCCGTGAGCTCCGGATGGACCGGCGTATGGTCCCCGTAGAGCCAGGCCCGGATCTGCTCCAGGGGTGAGACCTCGATATCCCAGATGTATTGCCGCTCCCTGGGCGTCCCCTTCTCCAGGGGGTATTCCACCCCGTCGATCCGCAGGGCCCGGACATCCCGGATATCCACCGGATCCTCGAAGCGCGCCCCCAGGAGACTGTCTCCCTGGACACCGGAATCCACCCGGAGATAGGAATCGGGGGCGGCGTCCAGGCTCTTCTCCTCCCCATTCCGGAAAACCAGCTCCAGGCTCCCGGTCCAGGGGTCGTTGTAGGTGGGTTTCTCCGGTCTGGCCACGTCCTCTTCGGTCAGCCCGGTGATATTCGTCATCACCTTGGCCCGAAGGCCGAAGGGGGAGAGCACGATCTCCGTGTAGATCTTCTCCGCCTCCGCGCCGCCCTGGGGCCCGGCGACCTTGGTGAGGCAGGGCTTCAGTTCCGCCTCCGCCTCCAGATAGCCGGGGGCGAAGCTCTCCCGGGTCTCCTGGTGGATCAGGCCGAAGAGCCGGAAGGTGACGCGCCCCAGGCCTTTCCAGCCGTAGACCCGATAGAGGTAAGTCCTCTTTGCGGGATCCGTGACCCCGGTATCCAGAGGCTCGCTCCAGCTGCCGCTCAACCCCCACGCGGGGTAGCCTTCCTCCGTCAGAGGGCAGATGATCTCGTCCAGGGTCCATCCTTCCATGCTGCCCCCGTCCAGCCGCTCCACGCTGTAGGCCAGAAGGAGGGTGTACCCGTCCGTCACCGCCTCGTGAAGGGTGAGACGCAGGCTATCGTTTTCCGTTGTTACCGCAATATGGTTCACATACTCTTCAATGGTCTCGAATTTTTCCTGGAACAACCGTTCCAGGAAGCCCGTCTCCTTGGCCGCCACCCCCAGCAGGGCCAGCAGGGCGATCACCGCCGCCAGAATCAGGGCGGTGCGGACGGGGCGGCTCAGCTTCTTCTTCGCTGCCGGGGTCAGGACGGGCTCGATGAGCTCCTCCTCCGCTTCCCCGATGGCCTCCATCAGTTCCCATGCCGTCATGGGTCGATCCCCTCCTTCCGCAGATAGTCCCGCAGCTTTTCTCTCAGCTTCCCCAGCCTTCTGTACAGGGCGCTGCGGCTCATGCCCTGGGCCTTCGCCAGGGTTTCCAGGGTCTCCATGCCCCAGTACCGCCGAAGGAACAGCTCCCGGTCGCCCTGCCTCAGGCTGCGCAGAAAGGCGTTCAGCGCCCGCACGACTTCCCGGCGCTGAGCCTCCTCCTCCAGTGTCGTACCGGAGACACAGTCTTCCAGCTCCTCCAGGGCCAGGGCGGTTTCCCCGACGAACCGCTTCTCCGCATGCTCCCGCCGCCACCGGTCCAGGGCCAGGTTCCGGGTGATCTTTCCCAGGAAGGCCCCCAGGCGGGTGGGCCGCTGGGGCGGCATGGCGTTCCAGGCCCGGAGCCAGGTATCCGAGACGCACTCCTCCCCGTCCTCCGGGATCCCCAGAATACGCAGGGCGATGCTCCGGCAGAGGGGACCGTATTTGGCGTCGGATTCTTCGATGGCCCGCTCGTCCCGGGCCCAATAGAGCTCAACGATCTCCGTGTCTTCCATGGCCGCGCCTCCTTTCACCCAGTATGACGGGGTTTTTCGGGGGTTTTCCCGCTTTTTGAGGAAATCAATGCAAATCGGCGCCGCCTCATTGAGGCAGCGCCGAAACCGATACCGGAATTACTCCGCTTCCTTCTCCACGGGGGACTCGGGGGCGTTTTTCTTTACGCTCTCGATGCCGTTGAGGCAGGTATCCTTGGACTTGTAGCCCTGGGAGGCCAGGACGATCTCCCCGTTCCGGGCCTTCAGGCGGAAGCGGAACTTGCCGCCCTTGTCCTCATAGATCTCGAACTTGGGATGCTTGACCTTCTCGAAGCCCTCGACGGTCTGGTCCTCCACGCCGCCCGCGCAGCAGCGGCGGACGCTCTCGATCCCGTCCTTGCAGGAAGACTCGCTCTTGTACTTCTCGCTGGTGCCGATGACCTGACCGTTGGTGGCCAGCAGGTTGAAGTGGAACCCGGTGTCCGACGCCTTGATCACAAATTTGCCCATGTTGTCTCCTCCTTATGTTTCTGCATATGGTCTTCGTATATTCATTTCATCGACGGTCGTCCGGGGGAAAATCCGGGATGCCGTCCCCATCCAGATCCGGCGGCATGCCGGGTCCGGGTCCCGGCGGCGCGGGGTGGTTCTCATCCTGATCCGGGATCGGATGGATGCCGGAGCCGTAAAGCTCCCGGCCCTGGATGCCCAGCGCGCTGCGCTGCTTCTCAATGATCGAGGAGAGAAATCTTCGCACCCGGTCGCAGTCCTTGATGTTCTTCAGCTCCAGCTTGGGATTGGAGGAATCGCTGCTCATGAGGGTGATGGTCCCCACCCCCAAAAGCTTCTGCCCGAGGGTGCGGGCGGATTTCACATCCAGCACCCGGTACAGCAGCAGCTCGTTCGTCTCGCTGCGGAGCAGGCCGATCTGCACATAGAGCCGGTCCTCATCCACCCGGTAGCGGGTGAAGGACAGGGGCATGCCCAGGATGCGCTTCCGGTCGCTCCAGAGGATGGGCTTCTCCTGGAGCATATCCCGATATGCCTTATATTTCGCCATATCCGCCTCTCCTTTGCGCCGAATTCTGACATTTTCAGTATAGCGCCGGGGCAGCAGCCTTGTCAATCGCAATCTGTTCTCCGCCGGCCGCCGCCGATTGACTTTCCGCCATGGAGCGAATATAATGGGGAAAATATTACGGTTTCATGTTTTTCAGGGAGGTTTTTATGTCCGTTCTGGATGCGTCAGTCCCGGTATTCCGGTTTTTTGAGGAGATCAGCGCCATCCCTCGCCCCTCCCGGGGGGAGGACGCCATCAATGCTTACCTGGAGGCTTTTGCCGCCGCCCGGGGCCTTTCCTGCCGCCGGGACGGGGCGAAGAACCTGCTCATCACCAAGCCCGGCTCTCCGGGCCGGGAGAATGAGCCGCCCATCCTGTTCCAGAGCCATTCGGATATGGTCTATCTGGATCCTCCGGCGCCCCTGCGGCTCCGGGTGAAGGCGGGCTGGGTCAGCGCCGAAAACAGCACCCTGGGCGCGGACGACGGGGCCGGTACGGCCCTGATGCTGGCCCTGCTGGATGATCCGGACCTGTCACACCCACCCCTGGAATGCCTCTTCACCGCCGCCGAGGAGGTGGGGATGGAGGGGGTCCTGCACCTGGGCCGGGACATGTTCACCGCCCGCCGCATGGTGAACCTGGACGGCATGGGGGAAACCGAGACCTGCGTCACCTCCAGCGGCGGACGCCGGATGATCCTCCATTTCCCCGTATCCTTTTCCGAAGCCCTGCTGCCCTGTTATCTCTTCACCCTGGGCGGCCTGCTGGGGGGCCACTCCGGCGCGGAAATCGGAAAGGGCCGGGCCAACGCCATTCAGATGGGCTTCCGCATCCTGTACCGTTTGCTGGAGCGGGGGGCGGATATCCGCATCATCCGCATCGCGGCGGGCAGCCGGGAGAACGCCATCCCCTCGGAATTCCGGGTCCTCTTCGCCTCCTCCGCGCCCATGAACCTGCTGGAGAATGCCGCACGCCAGGCGCTGAAGGAGCAGCGGGAGCTGTATCGGGAGGAGCCGGATATTTTCCTGACTCTGGAGGAAACGGAACGGGTGAACACCGCCATGATCCCCGAGGACAGCGGCGCCCTCATCAGCATGGGCTATCTCCTCCCCACCGGCCTCCAGGTCCCCTCTCCGAAGCTGGATATCCCCCTGGTCTCCCTGAACCTGGGCGTTCTGGAGCAGACGGAAGCGGAAGTGCAGTTCCGCATGAGCATCCGCAGCCCCCTCCAGGGGCAGCGGGATGAGGTCTCCCGGCAGGTGGAAGCGGTCAGCTCCATCTTCGGCGGCTTCCTCACCCTGGAATCGGATTATCCCGGCTGGCCGTACCGGGCGGACTCCCCCCTGCGGGAAGCCCTGCGCCGGGTATTGGCGGAGGAGGGCAAGACCCTGAAGGAGCTCTCCCTCCACGTGGGCCTGGAGGCGGGGATCTTCAGCAGCCTCTGCCCGGAGATGGATATCATCACCTACGGCCCCATCGAGGAGGACTGCCACACCCGCCGGGAGCGGATGGATCTGGCCAGCTTCAGGCGAAGCTATGGGGTACTGGCCCGGCTCCTGGCCCTGATCTGAGCAAAGGAATAATGAAAAAATAGAGAATCGTGCAAGAGGAAAGGAGATACCGCTATGTTCCGCAAGATCCCGTATGTCCCCGCCGAGCTCAAGGTCGTAGACGAGCTGCCCGGTATGTTCGGCCGCCCCGCCACCCCCCTCAGGAATTTCCCCGTAACTCCCAGAGAAAACATGATGGCCCTGTATTACGAGAAGCATCCCTTCTGGATGCCCGTTTCCAACGAGGGCAAGATGATCGGCTCCGCCCTGTACAGCGATAATCTGGGCCGGGGCATGGGCCACGACAACAAGGACAGCTTCGGCATCGAGTGGGAATACATCGCCACCGTGGGCGGCTCCATCGTGCGCCCGGGCGAGCCCCTGCTGAAGGACGTGAACGACTGGAAGGAAGTCATCCATTTTCCGGATATCGACGCCTGGGACTGGGCCGGCGAAGCGGAAAAGGTGAAGCTGGACGGCCGTTTTCCCTACCAGATTTCCCTGGTGAACGGCTTCTGGTTCGAGCGGCTCATCAGCTTCATGGACTTTGCTCCCGCCGCCATGGCTCTGGTGGACGAGGATCAGCAGGAGGCGATCCTGGAGCTGTTCCAGGCCACCACGGATTTCGCCTGCAAGGTCATCGACAAGCTCTGCGAAAACTACCCCATGCTGGACGGCTTCAATATCCACGATGACTGGGGCTCCCAGAAGGCCCCCTTCTTCTCCGACGAGATCGCCTATACCTACTTCGTGCCCTTCATGCGGCAGCTCACCGGCCACATCCACAAATGGGGCCGCTACGCCACCCTCCATTCCTGCGGCCACGGAGAGGACCGGGTCCAGTGCTTTATCGACGGCGGCTTTGACGAGTGGGATCCCCAGGTCATGAACGATATCCACGCCCTGTACGACCATTATGGGGATAAGATCGTCTTCGGCGTCTGGCCGGATAAATTTGATCCCGAGCACGCCGGCGAGGAGGAGCAGCGGGAGGCCGCCCGGGCCTTCGTCAAGCAGTTCAACCAGCCCGGCAAACCCGCCATCCTGGGCCACTACGGCTCCTGGGCCAACACCCCGGTCTTCCTGGAGGAGGTCTACACCTATTCCAGAAGGCTGTACAGCGAATAAACATCGGATCCCGTCTTTGTCCGTGTCCGGTCCTGCCGGGCACGGACGGTTTTTTGTGCAGAATTACCGGAAAATTATTGCAATCCCTGTAGAAATAAGATATAATTTATAGACTGGACTTATTATAGAAAAGAATCATCTCAAATACTCCGAGAATACGGGAGGCGATAGGAAACATGGACGGAATCGACGAGATCCTGAAGGCGGAAAAGGAGGCCGAGCGCATCCTGCGGGAGGCGAAGGAGGCTGCCGCCGCCGCAGAGGGCTCCGCCGAAGGATACCGCATCCGCGCCCTGGAAACAGCCCGCCGGGAGGGCGAGGAGGAGGCCGCCGCCCTGGTGAAGGCCGGGGAGGAAAGGGCCGCCGCAAGGCGGGAAGAGCTGAGGGCCGTTGCGGACGTGAAAAACAGCGAGCTCCGGGCCAGGGCGGAGGAAAACATGGAGAAAGCCGCCGCCTGGATCGCCCAGGCGCTTTCCGAGGTCTGATATGGCGATCGTAAAGATGAAAAAGCTGCGGCTCGCCGCCCTGGGGAGCCAGCAGTCGGATCTGATGTACGAGCTCCAGCGCCTGGGCTGCGTGGAGCTGCGCCCCTGCGAGGCGCCGGAGGGGTACCTCTCCCCGGATTCCGGCGGGGACCGGGACAAGCGCATCGGGGAGCTGCAGGAGCAGAAGCGCAGGGCGGAAGCGGCCCTGAAGCTCCTGAAGCAGTATGCCTATGAGAAAACGGGCCTCTTCCCCGCCCGGGACCGGATCCCGGAGGCGGACTTTTTTGCGGATATCCGGGATGAAGCCCAGCGGGCCTGCGGGAGCATCCTGGAGGCCGCCGCCACCCTGGACCAGCTTCAGGGGGAGATCTATGCTCAGCGCTCCCTGGCGGATTCTCTGGCCCTCTGGGAGCCCCTCGGCCTGCCTCTGGAGATGACGGAGACCCGCCGCACCCGCATCCGCCTGGGCGCCATTCCCCTGAGCCGGGGAACGGAGGCGCTGGAGGCCGCCCTGGCGGAGGCGGGCGGAGAGATCGGCGTCGTCCCAGCCGGGAGCGACCGGGACCGGGCGGGGGTCATGGTGGTCTATGCCCGGGAGCTGGAATCCGCCGTGGAGCCCGTGCTCCGGGCCTTCAGCTTCGAGCGCGCCCCCACCGGCGGGCGCACCGGCAGCGCCGGGGAAAACATCGCCGCCGCCCGGAGGGCGGAGGAGAACGCCCGGCGGGACATGGACGAGGCCAGGGCCTACCTGAAGGAATGCGGCCAGTATCGCCGCCTGATCCGCCTGTACTCCGACCGGCTCACCCTGGAGCTGGACGCCGCGGCGGCGGACGGGGCGCTGCTCCACACCTCCGCCGCCTTCGCCCTGACGGGCTGGGTGGACGAGCCCAGCGTGCCCGCGCTGGAGGAGCTGCTGGGGAAATACTGCTGCGCCTGGGAGCTCTCCGATCCGGAGGAGAACGATACGGTTCCCATCAAGCTCCGGAACAACGCCCTCACAGAGCCCCTGAACATGGTCACGGAGATGTACAGCCTGCCGGATTACCGGAACGTGGACCCCAATCCCCTCATCGCCCCCTTCTTCTGCATCTTCTTCGGCATGATGTTCAACGATCTGGGCTACGGCCTGGTTTTCATCATCCTCTCCCTCATCGTGCAGAAGAAGTTCCGCCTCACCGGCGGTACGAAGAACATGATCCGTCTGGTGCTGGAATGCGGCGTTACCACCGCCATTTTCGGCATCATCACCGGCAGCTTCTTCGGGGACGCCATCCCCGTGGTGGCGAAGCTGCTGGGGAAGGAAGTGACCATTCCCTCCCTGCTGAACCCCCTGGCGGATCCCATGACCGTGCTGATCCTCTCCCTCGTCCTGGGCGTCATCCAGATCCTCTTCGGCATGGGAGTCAAGGCCTACATCCTCATCCGGGACGGAAAGCCTCTGGACGCCCTCTTCGACGTGGGCAGCTGGTGGCTCCTCTTCGCCGGGATCGCCGTAGGCGCCCTCCGGGGCTTCTGGTGGATCGCCGTCGCCGGCATTGCCGCCCTGGTGCTGACCCAGGGGAGGGCCAAGCCCACCATCCCCGGCAAGATCGTAGGCGGCATTGCCAGCCTCTACGACATCACCAGCTATTTCAGCGATATCCTGTCCTACTCCCGCCTGATGGCCCTCATGCTGGCCGGCGGGATCGTGGCCAGCATCGTGAACGTGCTGGGCTCCCTCTTCGGCAGCGTGATCCTCTTCATCCCTATCTTTGTTATCGGTCATGTGTTCAACATCGGCATCAACGTGATCGGCACATATGTCCACGCAGCGCGGCTGCAGTACCTTGAATTCTTCGGCAAGTTCTATGTGGACGGGGGCAAGCCCTTCCGTCCATTGGACCGGAAAACCAAGTATTTTGAAATCATTAAGGAGGAATCCATCCATGGCTGAGTTCATCAATGCATTCGGCGGTCTCGCGCTGGCGTTTCTGGGAGGCGGTCTCGCCGCCGTCCTTTCCTGCATCGGTTCCGCCAGGGGCACCGGCATGACCGGTGAAGCTGCCGCCGGTCTGGTGAGCGAGGATCCCGAGCAGTTCACCAAGTGCCTGATCCTGCAGGTCATCCCCGGCACCCAGGGTCTGTACGGCTTCGTTATCTGGTTCTTCGTGCTGCTGCAGATCGGCATCTTCGGCGGCTCCGGCGTCCAGACCCTCACCATTCAGCAGGGCCTGGGCTACCTGGTCGCCTGCATCCCCATGATGCTGGGCGGTCTCATCTCCGCCAAGTATCAGGGCCGCGTCGCCGCCGCCAGCATCAATATTGCCGCCAAGAAGCCCGACGACTGGTCCAAGGGCATCATTCTCTGCGTCATCGTGGAGTTCTATGCGATCCTCTCCCTGATCGCCTCCATCCTGATGATCCTCAACGTGAAGTAAGATGAAGGGGATCGAAAACATCGCGCTGCGCATCCGGGAGGAGGCGCAGCAGGAGGCGAAGGAGCTCCTGACCCAGGCGGAACAGCGGGCCGCCGAGGCCAAGGCCGCCGCAGACCGGGAAGCCGGGGCGCTGCGGGAGGCCCTCCGGAAGGAGGGGGAGGCCGAGGCCGCGCGGCAGTACGACCTGCTCCTGGCCGCCGAGGAGACGGAAAACCGGAAGCAGCTCCTGACCGCCAAGCAGGAGCTGGTGGCCCGGGCCTTCCGACGGGCGGTGGAACAGCTGTGCGCCCTGGAGGACGAGCCCTATGCGAAGCTCCTGGCCAGGCTCGCCGCCTCCGCCGCCGAAACGAAGCAGGAAAAGATCATCCTAAACGAGCGGGACAGGGCCCGCGTCGGCGCCCGGGTGGTGGAGGAGGCCAACCGCCTCTGCTCCGGCAGCCTGACGCTGGCGGAGGAATGCCGCCCCATCGTGGGGGGGCTGATCCTCTCCCAGGGGAAGATCGAGGTGAACTGCGCGCTGGATACTTTGGCCGCCCTGCGCCGGAATGAGCTGGCGGGCAAGGCCTCCGCGCTGCTGTTCGGATAAGGAGCCGCCGTGAGAAAGCATAAGGATACGGATTACCTCTTTCTCTCCTCCTACCTCCATGCCCGGGAAGCCCGGGCGGGAGAGACCGGGTCCCCGGCGGACAAGGCCGCCATCTTCCGGGACCTGGAAGGCCTCGCCCCGGACCGGTCCATCGTGGATTTCTTCCGGGTGAAATACGATTACCATAACGCCAAGGTCTTTCTGAAAAGCATCGCCGCCAATACGGATAATTCCCGGCTCTACTCCCCCCTGGGGCGGGTGACCCGGGAGGAGCTCATGCTGGCTTACCGGGACGGGAAGACGGAAAAGCTCTCCCCCACCTTCAGCAAGGCCTTTCTCCAGGCGGATGAGATCCTTTCCCGCACCAAGGACCCCCGGCTGGCGGATTTCCTGCTGGACAAGGCCTATGTGCAGGAGCTGAAGACCACGGCGGACGCCTCGAAGGCGGAGCTCCTCATCCGCTACGCCGCGCTGAACGCTGACGCCCTGAACCTTCGGGCCCTGGTGCGGATGCTGAAAAGCGGCGTGGAGCCGGAGCAGCTGAGCCAGGTGCTGACAGACTGCGGCACCGTTTCCCTGAAGGCGCTCAGCGCCGCCTATCCGGATATCGCGGCCACCCTGGCCCTGTACCGGAGCACCGGCCTTGCTCCCCTTCTGCCAGAGGCGGAAAGAGCGGCCCGGGGCGGCGGCTTCTCCGCCTTTGAGCAGAGCTGCCGGAGTCTTCTGGCGGGCTGGATGGATCGGGCCCGGTATACCCCCTTCGGGGAGGACGTGCTGATCCGCTACCTCTATCGACTGGAGGCGAAGGAAGCATGAGCGCATATAAGGTCGCAGTACTGGGGGACCGGGAGAGCGTCATGGGCTTCCGGGCTCTGGGTCTGGATGTGTTCCCCGCGGAGCCGGAGACGGCCGCGGCGGTGTTCGACGCCGCCACGAAGGGGGATGGCCAGCCCTATGCCATCATCTACATCACCGAGGAGCTGATCGCCCCCCTCCGGGAGCAGATCAACGCCGCCAAGGATCCATGACCCCCGCCATTATCCCCATCCCCTCCAAAAACGGCAGCCTGGGGCTGGGCATGGACGCCCTCACCTCCGCCGTGGAGCGGGCCGTCGGCGCAAATATCCTCTGAGCTCCGGCTCAGATCCTGTCGACGAATACTCCCGCCGGTGAGCCGGCGGAATTCGGAATGAACGGAGTTTGAATATGGGAAAAATCATCAAGGTATCCGGGCCGCTGGTGGTGGCGGACGGTCTGGCCGACGCCGGCATGGCCGACGTGGTCAAGGTCGGCGCCCAGGGTCTGAAAGGCGAGATCCTGACCATGACCGGCGACACGGCATCCATTCAGGTCTATGAGGAGACCGCAGGCCTGGGCCCCGGAGCGGAGGTATATACCACCGGCGCTCCCCTGAGCGTGGAGCTGGGCCCCGGAATGCTGGAGAACATCTATGACGGCATCCAGCGCCCCCTGACGGAGATCAGGGCCCTCGCGGGAGAGACCATCGCCCGGGGCATCGACATCCCCGCCCTGAACCGGGAGAAAAAATGGCATTTCGTCCCCGTCAGGAAGGCCGGAGAGCGGATCACCGGCGGCGATATCATCGGCACCGTGGAGGAGACCAGCGCCCTGACCCATCGGATCATGGTGCCCCACGGGGTGGTGGGCACTCTGAAGAGCATCACCGAAGGGGATTTCACCGTAACGGATACCGTGGCGGTGGCCGAGCTGGAGCAGGGGGGCGAACGGGCCCTTACCATGATGCAGACCTGGCCGGTGCGGATCGGCCGCCCCTATCAGCAGAAATTCCTGCCGGACACGCCGATGCAGAGCGGCCAGCGGGTCATCGACACCCTCTTCCCCATCGCCAAGGGCGGCACCGCCGCGGTGCCCGGCCCCTTCGGCAGCGGCAAAACCGTGGTGCAGCACGCTCTGGCCAAATGGTCCGATGTGGACGTGGTGGTCTACATCGGCTGCGGCGAACGGGGCAACGAAATGACGGACGTGCTCATGGAGTTCCCCGAGCTCCAGGATCCCCGGACCGGGGAGCCCCTGATGAAGCGCACGGTGCTTATCGCCAACACCTCGGATATGCCCGTGGCGGCCCGGGAGGCCTCCATCTACACCGGCATCACCATCGCGGAATACTTCCGGGACATGGGATATGACGTGGCGGTCATCGCGGACTCCACCTCCCGCTGGGCCGAGGCCCTTCGGGAAATGTCCGGCCGTCTGGAGGAGATGCCCGGCGAAGAGGGCTACCCCGCCTACCTGGCTTCTCGTCTGGCCCAGTTCTACGAGCGGGCGGGCTGCGTGCAGTGCCTCTCCAGCGAGGTGCGCCGGGGCAGCCTCACCGCCATCGGGGCCGTTTCCCCTCCCGGCGGCGATACCTCTGAGCCCGTCAGCCAGGCCACCCTGCGCATCGTTAAGGTGTTCTGGGGCCTGGATTCCGGCCTGGCCCATGCCCGGCATTTCCCCGCCATCAACTGGCTGAACAGTTATTCCCTGTATATGGATAACCTTCGGGGCTGGTTCGAGAAGAACCTGGGCCGGAGCTTCCTGGAGAACCGGGCCAAGGCTGTGGCCATTCTCCAGCAGGAAAGCGAGCTCCAGGAGATCGTCAAGCTGGTGGGACAGGATTCCCTCTCCCCCGCGGACCGGCTCACTATGGAGACCGCCAAGATGATCCGGGAGGACTACCTCCAGCAGAACGCTTTTGTGGACATCGACAACTACTCCTCTTACGACCGCCAGTCTATCCTTCTGGACATCATCCTCCAGTATGACGCCCAGTGCCGCCGGGCCATTGCCGGCGGGGCGGACCTGGGAAAGCTGATCTCCATCGAGGTCCGGGACCGGATCGGCCGCGCCAAGTCCGTGCCGGAAGAGGAATACCCCACCGCCTACTCCGCCATCGCCGCGGACATGGCTGAACAGATCAAGGAGGCGGCGCAGCATGATTAAGGAATACCGCACCATACGCGAGATCTCCGGCCCTCTGATGGTGGTCAAGAATGTGGAGGGCGTCACCTACGACGAGCTGGCGGAGATCGAGCTCCCCAATGGGGAGACCCGCCGCTGCAAGGTGCTGGAGGTGGACGGGGACCGGGCCGTAGTCCAGCTCTTTGAGAGCTCCACCGGCATCAACCTGGCGGAGAGCAAGGTCCGCTTCCTGGGTCACGGCATGCAGCTGGGCGTCAGCCCGGATATGCTGGGCCGGGTCTTCGACGGCATGGGCCGCCCCATCGACGGGGGGCCGGAGATCCTGGCGGAGGAATACCTGGATATCAACGGCCTCCCCATGAACCCCGCCGCCCGGGACTATCCCTCCGAGTTCATCCAGACCGGCATTTCCGCCATCGACGGCCTGAACACCCTGGTCCGGGGACAGAAGCTGCCCATCTTCTCCGGCTCCGGTCTGCCCCATGCCAGCCTGGCGGCGCAGATCGCCCGGCAGGCCAAGGTGCTGGGCTCCGGGGAGCAGTTCGCCGTGGTCTTCGCCGCCATCGGCATCACCTTTGAGGAATCGGAGTACTTCGTGAACGAGTTCCGGCGCACCGGCGCCCTGGACCGCACCGTGCTCTTCTCCAACCTGGCCAACGATCCCGCGGTGGAACGCATCAGCACCCCCCGCATGGCCCTGACCGCGGCGGAATACCTGGCCTTCCAGCAGGATATGCACGTGCTGGTCATCCTCACGGATATCACCAACTATGCCGAAGCCCTCCGGGAGGTCTCCGCCGCCCGGAAGGAGGTCCCCGGCCGCCGGGGCTATCCCGGCTACCTGTATACGGACTTCGCCTCCATCTATGAGCGGGCGGGCCGCCGGAAGGGGAAGAAGGGGAGCATCACCATGATCCCCATCCTCACCATGCCGGAGGACGATATCACCCACCCCATCCCGGACCTGACGGGCTACATCACCGAGGGACAGATCATTCTCTCCCGGGACCTGTACCTGAAGAACATCCTGCCCCCCATCGACGTGCTCCCCAGCCTGAGCCGTCTGAAGGACAAGGGCATCGGCGAGGGCAAGACCCGGGAGGACCACTCCGGCACCATGAACCAGCTCTTTGCCGCCTACAGCGCGGGCAAGGACGCCAGCGAGCTCATGACCATCCTGGGCGAGGCTGCCCTTTCCGATACGGATAAACTCTATGCCAAGTTCGCCGACGCCTTTGAGAAGGAATACGTGGGCCAGGGCCAGAGCACCGACCGGAGCATCCAGGAGACCCTGGATATCGGCTGGAAGCTGCTTTCCATCCTGCCCAAGAGCGAGCTGAAGCGCATCAAGCTGGAGTACATCGACAAGTATCTGCCCAAGCAGGAGGGTTAAGGCATGGCCATTTCGTCGGATATCAAGCCGACCCGCATGGAGCTGAAGCGGACCAAGAACCGGCTCCAGACCGCCGTCCGGGGGCACAAGCTGCTGAAGGACAAGCGGGATGAGCTCATGCGTCAGTTCATGCTGGTGGTCCGGGAAAACAAGGCTCTCCGGCAGCGGGTGGAATCCGGGCTGGAGGAGGCCATGGGCGCCATGGCCAAGGCTTCCGCCCTCATGAGTCCCGAGATCCTGGAGCAGAGCCTCCTGTTCCCCAAGCAGGGGGTGGAGGTGGACCTGACCCGGAAAAACGTCATGAGCGTGTACATCCCCCAGTATTCCTTCCGCACCCGTACCGGAGCCGCGGCGGACATCTACCCCTACGGCTACGCCCAGACCTCCGGGGAGCTGGACGAGGCCATCGACCGGCTGAGCCGGGTATTCCAGGATATGCTGGAGCTGGCCCGGGCGGAGAAGAGCATGCAGCTCATGGCCGCGGAGATCGAGCGCACCAGGAGACGAGTCAACGCCCTGGAGTATGTGATGATCCCCCAGATGCAGGAGACCATCCGCTACATCACCATGAAGCTGGAGGAAAACGAGCGCAGCACCACCACCCGCCTCATGAAGGTGAAGGACCAGCTGCTGAAGGAAGCCCACAGCTTCGATTATTGAATCGCTCCCCCTGCGGGCTCCCGGGCAATGCGCCTTCTGCGGCAGCCGGGCCCCGTTTCCATCCCATCGACCGACTTACCGGCGCGCTGCCTCCTTTCGGTGCGGCGCGCCGGGATTCTCTTCTGAGGTACTTGCCATGTCCAGACCCAAACGGGGCGGGCATCCCCTTCTCGCCCTATTTCTCGTCCTGCTGATCCTTCTGATCCTGGCCCTGCCCTGGCTCTATCTCCAGTTTTCCGCCTTCCCCTGGGACGACTACAGAACCATGGCGGCGGAGAACGAATACCCCTTCGACTATGCGGATTTCTCCCGGGAGGGAGTGCTGACGGTGCGCCTGGACAAGGCGGACCTGTACGCTCTGCTGCTGGAATACTATCCTCCGGAGGAGCTTCTGGCCCGGGCTTCCCTTACCGGCATGGTGCGGCTGGAGCTGGAGGAGCTGGGCTTCTCCCTGAATCCGGAGGAAGCCCGGGTGAACATGCGTCTGCGGGCCCTGGGCTTCCTGCATCTGCCTCTGCAGCTGCGGTGCGCGCTGGAGGAGGAGGGAGACGGGCTGCGGCTCAGGCCGGAGACGGTATTCATCGGCCCTCTGCTGCACGTCTCCGCAGAAACCCTCGCCCAGCGGCTGGAGCGGCCGGACCTGGTCCGGTCCTATCTTCTCAGCCCCGCGGACTATGGGGCGGCGGGCGTCACCCTGCGGGCCGGGGAGGACGAGATCCGGCTGAGCCTGCCGGTGCCCCCCATGCTCCCCGATCTGCTGGATCTGAACGTCCTGCGCATCTCACGGGTACTCGCCCTGTACGGAACGGAGGCTCTGCCTTCCGCCGCCGCGGCGGCCGGGGGCCCCGGCTTTGCGGAAGCCTTCCGGGCAGCCATCGCGGAGGGAGGAGCCCGGGAGCTCCTCACCTCCTACCTGGCCCTGGGGGAAGAGGAGGCGATCCGGCTGCTGGAGGAATTCACCGGAAATATTCCGGAGGGCCTCCTGCCGGATCCCGGGGAGGTCGCCGCCCGGCGAAGTGCGGCGCTGGAGCAGCTGGCGGCGGGTCAGCGGAAATATCAGACCGCCCTGGAGACCCTGCGGGAGCTGTTCCGCGCCGGGAGGCTGGTTCCGGTGCCCGGCGGGTTTCAGTTGGACGGCCGCCCGGTATCCCTCTCCGATCTGGGCTGGACCGGAACGGAGCCGGAGGCCTGGCGTCCGGTCTACCTCTTCAGTTCCCGTTCCGCTCATCCCGTCGAGGGGACGGCGCTGCCCGAGGCCCAGGCGGAGGCGCTGCCGGAGGGCGGCATACCCATGGCGGACCTGGGCCTGGTCATGACCTTTCCCCGGGGGGAGCGCATCCTCCTGTACCGCACGGCCATGGACGAGCTGGTCCTGCTCCAGCTCCCGGAGGATGGGTTCCGTTCCATCATGGACTCGGCGCGCACCCCCACCCTGCCGACGGACGAGTTTCCGCAGCAGGAACGCTGGCCTCTCTCGCCGGCTCCGGCGGCGGACCTGATGCCCGGATATTTCCTGCTGGAGGACCTGTTTTCCCTATCCTCTTTCCTTGCATAGCCGGGGGATCCGGTGTATAATAGAAAAACAGACTGTCCCTGCCGGGACGGGGGAGGAAAGGGAAAATGGCAAAGGCCTTTGTGATCGATCTATCCAAGTGCAGCGGCTGCTATAACTGCCAGCTGGCCTGCAAGGACGAGCATGTGGGGAACGACTGGAGGCCCTATGCCGCGCCCCAGCCCCGGATCGGCCAGTTCTGGATCCGGGTGAAGGAGGAGGTGGAGGGCACCCTCCCCAAGGTGAAGATCCACTATACCCCCCAGCTCTGCAATCATTGCCTCTCGGCCGCCTGTCTGAAGGCCTGCCCCACGGAGGCCATCCGGCAGCGGGAGGACGGGCTGGTGCTCATCGATCCCGAGGGCTGCACCGGCTGCGGCGCCTGCCGGGACGCCTGCCCCTATGGGGCCATCTTCATGAACGCCGAGCTGAACATCGCCCAGAAGTGCACCGGCTGCGCCCATCTCCTGGATCATGGCGCAAAGCTTCCCAGGTGCGTGGAGGCCTGCCCTACGGAGGCCATCCGCTTCGGGGAGGAGGAAGACCTGAAGGACGAGCTTCTGGGGGCGGAGGTCCTGCAGCCCGAGACGGGCTGCAAGCCCAGGGTTTATTACCGCAATATCCCCGGCCGCTTCCTCGGCGGGACCCTGTATGATCCGGCGGAAAAGGAGGTCGTCATCGGCGCCCGCTGCCTCCTCACCAACGGGGGAAAGACCTGGGAGGCCCTCAGCGATGAATTCGGGGATTTCTGGTTCCGGGATCTCCCCATGGGCATATACGATCTGGTGATCCACGCCTCCGGCCGGGAATATAAGCGCTTCGACCGGATCCGCCTGGAAAAATCCGTGAATCTGGGGGATATCCCCCTGCTTCCCGGCGAGGAAGAATAAATGCTTGTACTTTCCGCGCAAATATAGTACAATATGTGCTATACATCAGTCTGATAAAATAAGGATAATAGGCAAAACAAACAAAAGGAAAGGATGATTACCATGGGCTCCAGGTACACGCACGTATTCTCACCCATCCGCATCCGGGGGATCGATTTCAAAAACCGCATCACCCTGGCTCCTCCGTCTCCCAACCTCGCCAGCGCAGACGGTCTTGTCACCCATGACTTTGTGGACTGGTTCCGCATGTTTGCCCGGGGCGGCGTCTGCACCCTGTACGTGGGCAACTGCTCCATCGACATCACTGAGTGCAAGGACGAAGCCTTTCAGCTGAATCTCGCCAATCCCAACGGCGTCCTCCCCATGACCTGGTATGCGGACATGTGCAAGCAGTACGCCTGCCACGCCTCCTTTGAGATCAACCACAACGGCGAGAACACCCGGTATGAGACCGTGGGTCACTGGCCCTACTCCTCCTCCGCCCGCATCTCCGACAACGAGCGCCGGGCCGCCGAGATGAACAACCGTGAGCCTCATCCCTGCATCGAGATGAGCATCGACAAGATCCATGAGACCATCGAGAAGTACGGCGCGGCTGCAGGACAGATGAAGAGAGCCGGCATGGACATCGTCCTGGTCCACGGCGGACATGGCAACCTCATCAGCCAGTTCACCAGCCCCCTGTACAACAAGCGTACCGACGAATACGGCGGGGATACCAAGGGCCGCGCCCGCTTCGCCATCGAAGTCTGCGACTCCATCCGCAAGCACTGCGGCGAGGACTTCGTCATCGAGTTCCGCATCTCCGCGGACGAGATCGCTCCCGAGGGCATGCACTTTGACGAGACCCTGGAGCTCATCGGCTATCTGAAGGATCATATCGATATCCTCCATGTTTCCGCCGGTCTCCACAGCGACTTCAACATGGCCTATTTCAACAACTGGTGCCAGAACTATCTGATGGACCACGGTTTCAACGTCCACTACGCCCGGGATATCAAAAAGGCCTACCCCGATCTGCTGGTGAACACCGTCGGCTCCATCATGAGCCTGGACTACGCCGAGGAGATCATCGCCAACGGCTGGGCGGACTTCGTCTCCATGTGCCGTCCTCTCATGGCCGACCCGGATATGCCCAACAAGTATGCCGAGAACCGGCCTGAGGACCGCCGTCCCTGCCTGCGCTGCAATACCTGCATGAACCACCTGATGATCCCCAAGCCCATTTTCTGCGCCATCAACCCCATCTCCGCCATGACCGGCGAGATCAAGGACGGCATCGTGCATAAAGCCGCCAAGAAGAAGAAAGTCGCCATCGTAGGCGGCGGCCCCGGCGGCATCCAGGCCATGCAGACCCTGCTGGATCGCGGCCACGACGTCACCCTGTATGAAAAGTCCGATCGCCTGGGCGGCAATGTAGTCGGCGCTGCCGTGCCCTACTTCAAGATCGACGTTCGGGATTACCTCAAGTGGATGCGGCACACCGCCCAGCAGTGCACGAAGCGGGGCGCCAAGATCCTCCTGAACACCGAGGCCACCAAGGAGATGCTGGATCTCGGCAATTACGACGCCGTCGTTCTGGCCGTGGGCGCGGAGCCTGTCATTCCCAAGAGCATCCCCGGCATCAACAAGCCCCATGTCCAGTGGGCTCCCGACGCCGAGGAGGATCTGTCCAAGGGCGGCAAGGATATCGTCATCGTCGGCGCCGGCCAGGTGGGCCTTGAAGCCGCTCTGGACTTCGCCCATGACGGCGAGGAGCCCGGCAAGGTTCCGGCACGGGATCCCAAGGATACCATCGCCTTCGGCAGCCCCCTCACTGCTCCCTGCACCTCCGGCACCAAGCGGAAGATCACCGTCATCGAAATGCTGGCTCCCATGGCCTCCATGCGTCGGAGCCGGGGCAGCATGGATCTGATGAAGGCCCTGAAGGACTATGACGTGGAGATCAAGTACGAGACCGCTCTGGCGGAAGTCAAGGACGACTGCGTCGTGGTGAAGGACACCAAGACCGGCGAGCTCAGCGAGATCAAGGCCGACACCGTCCTTCTGGCCATGGGCATCAAGCCGCGTTTCGACGTGGTGGATTCCCTGCGGCACAGCGCCCCTGAGAGCAACGTGGTCATCGTGGGAGACTGCAACAACAAGGCCGGCACCATCTCCGAGGCCGTCAACCAGGCGTTCCAGGCCTGCATCCACATCTAAAACATCATATCGGGCGGACTCGCTGCGGCGGGTCCGCCTGCTTACAGGAGGAATGATCATGAGAGATTTTAAGGACAAGATCGTATTCGTATCCGGCGGCGCTTCCGGCGCCGGTCTCGGCCAGGCCAAGGTCTTCGGCCGGGAAGGCATGAAGGTCGCCATCGGCGACGTCCGGCAGGACGCGCTGGATAATGCCGTGAAGGAGCTCATCGCCTTCGGCATCCCCGAGAAGGACATCCTGGCCATCAAGGTAGACCTCACTGACCGTAAAGATTATACCGCCTGCGCGGACAAGATCGAGGCGGTCTTCGGCGGTCCTCCCCACCTGCTCATCCAGACCGCCGGTGTCAACTCCTTCGGCCCCATCGAAGCCTCCACCTTCGACGACTTTGACTGGGTCATGGGCGTCTGCCTGAACCATGTGGTCAACGGCCTGCTGATCTTTGTTCCCCGGATGATCAAGGCCTATGCCCACAAGACCGAGTTCCATGTTGCCACCACCTCCTCCATGGGTGCCTTCATGGCGGGCTCCGGCACCGGCCCCTACAGCGCCGCCAAGGCCGCCGTGAACAACCTGATGTACTCCTATGACGAGGCTCTGCGGCCCTACGGCTCCGGCGCCACCGTCCTCTGCCCGGGCAACATCAACTCCAACATCGGCAACGCGGAGAAGTTCCGTCCCGCCAACCTGAAGAACACCGGTTATCGGGTGAACGAGAAGACCATGAAGTCCCTCCGGGCCATCCATGCCGTGGGCATCGACCCCGTGGAGCTGGGGGAGATCCTGAAGGAAGCCATCGAGAACCAGCGGGTCATCTGCCTGCCCGACCATAATCCCGACGGCCGGGCCGCTCAGCTGCGGGGCCTGAACGAGACCATCGAGAACTACACCCTCACCCGGGCCCAGCGGGACGAGATCGCCGCCAAGCGCCGGGAGGAAATGATGAAGGCCATGGAAGAAGCCAAGAAGAGCGGCAAGGAAATGCCCTCCTTCGCCTGGCCCACCGCCGAGGACTCCGAGCCCTTCGGCAAGGCCCGGGACGATCTGGACTGGATCGATCCCAGCAAGAAGCTGAACAAGTAAGCCTTTTCCCCATAAATGAGGATCCCGCGGGACCGTCCGGTCCCGCGGGATTTTTCCGTTCGTTTATTCCCCCACCATCTTCAAATACAGCTTCCGGATGCCGCAGCGCCAGCAGAGGATCATGCCGACCACCGCCCCCACGATCCCCTGCAGGAACTCAAAGGGCAGCTTGATGACGGCGTATTCCGGGGTGCTGTACACATAGGCGCGGCCTAAGGTATAGCCCGCCACCAGGATCACCACGCCCACGCTCACCGCAATGCCGGAGGTCAGCTTCGGCCGACTTTTCAGCAGCCGGTGGGCGATCAGGGAGATCACGATCCCCTGGATCCCATGGGTCACCAGGGAGACAAACATAGGAGCGGGGTAAAAGAGCATATCCCCGATGAAGGAGCCCACGCCCCCCACCACGAAGGCGGAGAAAGGATCCAGCAGGATCGCCGCCAGACAGATGGGGATATCGCAGAGATACAGATGCCCGCCGGGCACGGGAATACTGAAGGAGCTGAGAACGATATTCATCGCCATAAATATGGCCGCGATGGCGATCCGCCTGGTAGCCTGATCTGCTTTTTTCATATTCTCCCTTCTTTCTGCCGCAGGAAATTAACGGAAGGATACAACGTTTTCCCCGTCTTGTCAAGTATATTCCTATATTTTTTATATGTTAATATGATTATAAGAGCAAAAAAGGGGATCTCCGATCCGGCGGCCGGAAATCCCCAGGTTTTCGTCTGTTATGAGGACTTTTTCTTCGTATCGATGCTCTTTCCGAAGACGAAGAAGCGCTGGTAGAGGAACTCCGTCACAAAGTTCACGATCATGTTCAGGGCGGTCACCAGGTATTCGTTCCACCCCAGATCCTCCGCCAGGTAGTTTCCCAGGATGGTGCTCAGAGGCGTGAACACAGCATAGTACAGGGCCACCTTCAGCATAGCCACGGGGATATTGGCGGCGGAATGAAAGGTGAACTCCCGGTTCAGGGTGAAATTCCACAGCACGGACAGCACCAGGGCTATGAGGTAGCAGGGCCAGTAGGACCAGGGGGTGACCTCGTTCAGCAGAGCGAAGACTCCCATTTCGATGAGCCCGGCGCTGACGGAAAACAGGGCGAATTTCACCGCCCGGATGAATTCCTTCCTTCTATTTCCCCCCATGAGGCTTCCTCCCTTCTCCCCGGAGCCGGGGCAGCCACCAGTCCTTCCCGTAGACCAGGAGCTCCGCCAGGAGGCCCAGGGGCAGGGCCGTCAGCACATCCAGGGCGGAATGCTGCTTCACGAAGCACACGGAGACGGAGATCATCACCACCAGCAGGGTCAGCAGCGCCTTCCACAGGCGCCCCATTTCCCGGTCCTTCAGGTCCGCAGAGAGAACGCCCAGGGAATAGGCCACATGGAGGGAGGGGCAGACCCCGGTGGGGGTATCCACGCTGTAGATGAACCCCATGAGCCAGGTGAAAACATTCTCCCGGGGAAACTGCTCCGGCCGCAGATCCTGACGGCTGGGCCACAGAATGTAGCAGGCCATGGCCACCACCTGGGTGACGATGATGAACTTCTGCATATGCTTGAACTTCTCCACGTCATAGAGCAGGGAAAACAGCAGGGAGAAGAAGATCAGCGCATACCAGGCCACATAGAAGACGGCGAAGTACTCGTTGAAGGGGATCAGATCATCCAGGAAAATATGGATGGGATGACATTTTTCCGCGGGGATCAGGTTTTCCGTCAGGACATACATCAGGAAATACCCGATCCAGCCCAGGCTGAGCAGAATATGGCGAAACCGGGGCTGCCCCAGCTTCCGCAGGGAAAAGCCGCTGTAGTCAACGGGCTTCTTCATCATAAACCTCCAGGGGATGGCTTTTGGGGTACAGGCGCTTGGGCAGGTTGGCGTAGGGCACCACCCGGTGCTCCGGCTGGGCCAGGGCCATACGGGTGATCTCCTCCATGAGCGTCCGGCAGATCCGGCTCCGCTCCGCCGCCATGGGCTCCTCCCCCCGGAACCGGACAGGAGGGCCGAAGGTCATGGTTTTCAGGGCCGGAGCCAGGTATAAGGGGACGAAATCCAGCTCCCGCCCCGTCTTTTTTCGATACAGGCGGGCAACGTCGATGAACTTATCCTGAAAGGCATAGAGGATATTGCTGTACCGCTGGGCCCGCTCCGGGAAGATCACCAGCTTCTCCCCCTCCTGCAGCCGGGCCAGGGACTCCCGAAGGGTGGTCATGAGGCGGGTATCGTGGTAGACCGGTATGGTGTGGGCGTTGGTGAACACCAGCTGGCTCAGGAGCGGGATCAGAAGGCTGAACAGGCGGTAGAGCCACCGCACGGCCTTCGGCTTGCCGGACCAGAAATCCCGGTAGGCATACTCCGCCACCTCCCGGCGGTGCATCATCTCCCCGGCGCACCAGGTGCTGTGCTTCCCGGGGATATACAGCTCCCCGGCGATGGGACCGTACATCTGGCTGTGATTCCCCACGATGATGCAGGCCCCCTCCGGCAGGTTCTCCGTCCCCACAAGGGTATAGGCGGGGGACAGCTTCCACACCGCCCAGCGGATGAACCGGTACAGGGGGGAGATTGGCTTGTCGTCCAGATGCTTCAGGTCCTTCATGCGTCCCTTTTCTCCTCCGCCAGCTCCCGCCGGGCGGCGGTGAGCATGAGCTTCAGGCGGTTCAGCTGATTCACCTCGCTGGCGCCGGGATCATAGTCCACAGCGGCGATATTGGCCTTGGGGTAGGCCTTCTTCAGCGCCTTGATGACCCCCTTGCCCATGACATGGTTGGGCAGACAGGCGAAGGGCTGAATGCAGACGATGTTGTTGACCCCCTCCTCCAGCAGCTCCACCATCTCGCCGCAGAGGAACCAGCCCTCCCCGTATTGGTTGCCGATGGAGAGGAAGGGCTTGGTGGGCTCCGCCACCTTCCGGATATGCTGAGGCGCGCCGAATCGGCCGCTCTTCTCCAGGGCCTCCACCGCCGGCCGGCGCACGGCCTCGATCCCCTCTATCCCGATGCGGGACAGGAGGGCGGGCCAGAAACCCGTACCCAGATACTTATGCTTATATTCCTGATTATAGAGGATCATGCTGAAGAAATCCAGCAGCTCCGGCACCACGGCCTCCGCCCCCTCCCGCTCCAGCAGGTCCACCAGGTGGTTGTTGGCCAGGGGCATATACTTCACCAGGATCTCTCCCACGATGCCCACCCGGGGCTTCATCCGTCCCTCCCGGATGGGCAGGGCGTCGAACGCCTCCACGATCTCCCGGCAGAGCTGCCGGTACCCGGGCGCCCCCTTCTCTCCCCGGAGGTAATCCAGGCAGCGCCTGTTCAGCCGGTCATGGAGGGCGTTGGCGGAGCCGGGCACCAGCTCATAGGGCCGGGTGCGGTACAGACACCGCATGAGCAGATCCCCCAGCACCAGCGCCCGCAGGGCCTCCATCAGGGTGCCGGCAGAGATTCGGAAGCCCTCGTTCTTCTCCATGCCGTTGAAATTCAGGCTGATGACGGGGATCTGGGGATAGCCCGCCTTATCCAGGGCCCGGCGGATGAAGCTCACATAGTTGCTGGCCCGGCAGCAGCCCCCGGTCTGGCTCATGATCAGCGCCAGCCGGTTTACGTCGTACTTGCCGGACTTCACCGCCTCCAGCATCTGCCCCGTCACCACGATGGAGGGATAGCATGCGTCGTTGTTCACATACTTCAGGCCCATATCCACCGCCCTGCGGGATTCTCCCCGGAGCATGACGATGCGGTAGCCCGCCCGCTGGAACACCGGCGTCAGCAGGCTGAAATGGATGGGGCTCATATCCGGGGCCAGAATGGTCCAGCCCTCGTCGTACATCTGCTTCGTGAACTCCCGCCGGGCATACCGGATGGACTCCGGCGGCTCGGGAAGGGCGCGCCTCTCCCGCATGGCCACGGCGGCCAGCAGGCTTCGGATCCGGATCCGGGCGGCGCCCAGGTTATTTACCTCGTCGATCTTCAGCAGGGTGTAGAGCTTTCCGTATTTCTCCAGAATCTCCTGCACCTGGTCCGTGGTGACGGCGTCCAGGCCGCAGCCGAAGGAGAACAGCTGCACCAGCTCCAGATCCGGGTGCTTCCCCACGAACTCCGCCGCCTGATACAGGCGGGAGTGGAAGACCCACTGGTCCACCACCCGCAGGGGACGCTGGGGGCGGTAGTCCAGAGGCAGGGTATCCTCGGTGAACACATCCAGCCCATAGGAGGCGATGAGCTCCGGGATGCCGTGGTGGATCTCCGGGTCCATATGGTAGGGCCGTCCCGCCAGGACGATGCCCTTCCTGCCCTCCGCCTCCATTCTGGCCAGGACCTCCGCGCCCTTCGCCCGGAGCTCCGCCTTCACCCTCCGCTGCTCCGCCCAGGCCTTGGCCGCGGCGGCCCGGACCTCCCGGGCGGGGATGCCCCAGTGCTCCCGGCAGACCTGCACCAGCCGGTCCGCCGCCGTCTTTTCCTCCGTAAAGGCCAGGAAGGGGCGGATGTACTCCACCTCCCCGGAGGTCACCGCCTCCACATTGTTCTTCAGGTTTTCCGGGTAGGAGACCACCATGGGGCAGTTGAAGTGGTTCTGGGCGTCCGGCGTCTCCTGGTACTCATAAAAGACGCAGGGATGGAAGATGGTTTTGATCCCCCGGTCGCAGAGCCACTGCACATGGCCGTGGGCCAGCTTGGCGGGGTAGCACTCGGATTCGCTGGGAATGGACTCCATCCCCAGCTCGAAAATGCTCCGGCTGGACAGGGGGGACAGGACGGTGCGGAAGCCCAGCTCCCGGAAAAACACCGCCCAGTAGGGGTAGTTCTCGTACATATTCAGCACCCTGGGCAGACCCAGGACGCCCCGGCGGGCCTCCCCCTCCGGGAGAGGCTCGTAATCGAAAATGCGTTTCAGCTTCCAGGCCGCCAGATCCTCCCCCCGGCGGACGTCGGTATGGGAGGGGATCTTCTTTTCGCAGCGGTTTCCGCTGATGTACCTCCCCACCCCTTCGAAGGAGTTGACGGTGAGCATGCAGTTGTTTTCGCAGCCGCCGCAGCGGGCGGCCCGGGCGGTATACTTCAGATCCCGGATCTCCGGCAGGGTAAGCATACCGGTTTTCTCTCCCCTGTCCCGGGACCGGGCGATGAGGGCGGCCCCGAAGGCGCCCATGATCCCGGCGATATCCGGGCAGACCGCCTCCGTCCCGGCGATGCGCTCAAAGGCCCGGAGCACCGCCTGGTTGAAGAAGGTGCCCCCCTGGACCACGATATGCTTCCCCAGATCACTGGCGTCCGCAAGCTTGATGACCTTATACAGGGCGTTCTTGATGACGCTGTAGGCCAGGCCCGCGGAGATATCCGATACCGGCGCGCCCTCCTTCTGGGCCTGCTTCACATTGGAGTTCATGAATACGGTGCAGCGGGTGCCCAGGTCGATGGGGGAGGCGGCGAACAGGGCCTCCCGGGCGAAGGCCTCCGCCGTATACCCCAGGGAGGAGGCGAAATTCTCGATAAAGGAGCCGCAGCCGGAGGAGCAGGCCTCGTTGAGCATCACCGTATCCACCACGCCGTCCTTCAGGCGGATGCATTTCATATCCTGGCCGCCGATATCCAGCACGCAGTCCACCTCCGGGTCGAAGAAGGCGGCGGCGGTGCTGTGGGCCACGGTCTCCACCTCCCCCTCGTCCAGGCGGAAGGCGGCCTTCAGCAGGGCTTCTCCGTACCCCGTGGAGCAGGAGCGGGCGATATACGCCCCCTCCGGCATGGCGGCGGAGATCTCCCCCAGGGCAGTCCGGGCGGTCTCGATGGGATTGCCCCGGTTTCCCGCATAGGTGGAATAGAGCAGCTCCCCTTCCCGGGAGATGAGGGCCAGCTTGGTGGTGGTGGAACCCGCGTCGATCCCCAGATAGCAGGGGCCGGAATAGTCCTTCAGCTCCCGCCTGCGGACCTTCGCCCGGGCATGGCGGGCGGCGAAGGCTTCATACTCCGCCCGGTCCGCGAAGAGGGGCTCAAGCCGCTTGGTGGCCTGCTCCGTCTCCACCCCCCGGACCAGCTTCTCCCGGAGCGACGCGGGCTCGAAGACCGCGCCGCCCTCCTGCATGGCCGCCCCCATGGCGGCAAAGAGGTGGGAATCCGATGGATCCACGATATTCTCCGGCGTGAGCCTGAGGGTGCGGATGAAGGCGGCCTTCAGCTCCGTGAGGAAATGCAGCGGTCCCCCCAGGAAGGCCACGCAGCCCCGGATGGGCTTGCCGCAGGCCAGGCCGGAAATGGTTTGGTTCACTACGGACTGGAAGATCGAGGCGGCCAGATCCGCCCGGGAGGCCCCGTCATTGATGAGGGGCTGGATATCCGTCTTGGCAAACACGCCGCAGCGGGCGGCGATGGTATAGATCTCCTTATAATCCTTCGCGGCCTCGTTCAGCCCCGCCGCGTCCATCTGCAGCAGGGAAGCCATCTGGTCGATGAAGGAGCCGGTGCCCCCGGCGCAGACGCCGTTCATCCGCTCATCCAGGCCGCCCCGGAAGTAGATGATCTTGGCGTCCTCTCCCCCCAGCTCAATGGCCACGTCCGTCTGGGGCCAGGAGGCCCGGAGGGCGTCCGCCACCGCCACCACCTCCTGAACGAAGGGGATCCCCAGGGCCTTGCTCAGGCCCATGGAGCCGGAGCCGGTGATACACAGCCGCAGGGCGCAGGGACCCAGCCGCTCCGCCGCCAGGGCGAGCAGCTCTCCCAGGGTCTCCTGGGTCTGGGCATGATGCCGGCGGTATTCTCCGAATATCGCCTTTCCTTCCTCATTCAGAACAGCCAGCTTCACCGTGGTGGAACCCACGTCGATGCCGGCCCGGTAGGTACGCAGCGCTTTCTCCATCTTTCTTTCCTTTATAACTGATCCGGTATATCAGATGAGACACAACTGTATTCAACAACTTCCGGCGGCGGGTGTCAAGTGCTCCGGCGTTTTTTTGGACCATTTCCCCAATTTCAGAAGGCGAAAAAAGGCCCTTGACAAAGCCGTTCTGCCGATATATCATAACTGTACTAATACAGCTAATACAGTCACGGTACAGATCCCCAGGGGAGCCGTACCGTCGTAAGCGAGGTGAGGGTATTGATCTCCATCAATTACCGGGATCCCAGGCCGATATACGAACAGATCCGGGATGAGCTGCGGAAGCTGATCCTCACCGGGATACTGGCCCCGGGAGAAAAGCTGCCCAGCGTGCGGGAGCTGGCCCAGGAGCTGGCTATCAACCCCAACACCATACAGCGGGCTTACCGGGAGCTGGAGCAGGAGGGATATATCGACTCCGTACCCGGCAAGGGCAACTTTGCCGCCCAGGCCCGGGAGGCGGCCGCCCTGCGGAAGGGGGAGCTGATGACCCGGCTGCGGGAGACGGCCGCGGAGCTGCGAAGCCTGGGGGCCGGAGAAGAGGAACTCCTGGCCTGTCTGCGCGAAGGAGGAGAGAAGACATGATCGAAGTCAAAAGCGTCACCAAGACCTTTGGGGGCTTCAAGGCCCTGGATGAGCTGAGCATGACCGTCCCCACGGGGGCGGTATACGGCCTGGTGGGTCCCAACGGGAGCGGGAAGAGCACCATCATTCGCCATATCATGGGCATCTACCGGCCGGATTCCGGGGAGATCCTTTCGGACGGGCAGCCCATCTACGAGAATCCGGAAATCAAGGGCAAAATGGCCTATATCCCGGACGAGATCTTCTACTTCAATTCCGCAGGCATCCGGGATATGCGGGACTTCTACCGGGGCGTCTACCCCGCCTTTGATCTGAACCGATACGAAAAGCTGAAGGAGATCTTCCCCCTGGACGACCGGATGCCCATCCGCCGCATGTCCAAGGGCATGCAGAAGCAGGCGGCTTTCTGGCTGAGCCTGTGCATGCGCCCGGAGATCCTGGTGCTGGATGAACCGGTGGACGGACTGGACCCGGTGATGCGGCGTCAGATCTGGAGCCTGCTCATGGCGGACGCGGCGGAACGGGGGATCACGGTGCTGGTCTCCAGCCACAACCTCCGGGAGCTGGAGGACGTATGCGACCATGTGGGCATCCTGGACCACGGCAGGCTCCTGCTGGAGCGGAGTCTCAGCGAGCTGCAGGAGAACATCACCAAGGTGCAGCTGGCCCTGAGGGAGGAGAAGCCCCTGCCCGCAGGCCTGAACCTGGTGCATGAATCCGTCAGCGGCAGGCTCCATACCCTGATCCTCCGGGGGGACACCCGGGAGATCCTGACCAGGCTCCAGGAGCTGGAGCCCCTGTACATGGACGCCCTGCCCCTGAGCCTGGAGGAGATCTTCATCTACGAACTGGGAGGGAACGACTATGCGGTCAAAGACATCCTGCTTTAACGGCTCCCTGCTGCGCAGCGGCATGAAGCGCTTCTGGCCGCTCTGGGCCGGATACCTTTTCATCTGGATCCTCATCATGCCCCTGCCCCTCATGCGGAACTACCGGTATTTCAATATCACCCCCCTGGAGCTGCGCCAGTGGGTGCTGAACCTGGCCCGCATCGGGGGAGAGAGCATGGGCGCGATCTTCGCCGTCTTCTCCGCCATGGCGGTATGGAGCTTCCTGTATTCCAGCCGCAGCGCCAGCGGAACGGCCTGCCTCCCCGTGCGGCGGGAGGGACAGTTTTTCGCCGCCCTTCTGGCGGGCTTCCTGCCCCTGGCGGCGGGAAACGGGATCGCCGCTCTCCTCACCCTGCCCGTGTGCCTGATGGCGGGCCTCAGCCCCGTTGCCCTGCTGGAGTATTTCTGCATTACGGTGCTGATGCTCCTGTTTTTCTACGGCTTTGCCACCCTCTGCGCCCAGCTCACGGGACATATCCTGATCCTTCCTGCGGTGTACGGGATCCTGAACTTCGTGGCCGTGGCGGTGGATTTCCTCCTGCATCTGGTGCTGGGCTACTTCGTTTACGGGATGTACCGTGAGCCCACGGTGAGCGACCTGGCCCGCTACCTCTCCCCCGCCGTGGGGATACTGACCCAGACGCACGTCGTCACTGCCTACGAGAGTATTCCCTGGTACGCCGCCAGGGCTTCCACCGTGCTGCAGCGGGTGTATTTCCAGGGCTGGGAGCTGCTGCTCATCTACGCCGCGGTGGGGCTTCTGTGCGTCGCCGCCGCCCTGCTCCTGTTCCGCCGCCGGAAGATGGAATCCGCCGGGGACGTGGTGGCGGTGGACTTCCTGCGCCCGGTGTTCCGCTGGTGCATGGCCCTGGGCTGCGGCCTGTGCCTCTCCTGCATCATGCAGGCCATCCTCTACTGGAGCCAGGATTCCGGCTCCTCCTTCCCCTCCCTGCTGTTCTTCTTCCTCCTGGGGGCGTTCATCGGCTGGTTTGCGGGGGAGATGCTCATGAAGAAGACCTTCCGGGTCTTCGGGAAGCGGACCTGGGCGGGCTTCGGCATCTGCTGCGCCGTGATCCTGGTCCTGATGCTGGGCATGCGCTTCGACCTCTTCGGCTATGAGAAGCGCGTCCCCAAGGCGGACCAGGTGAAGGCGGTCTCCCTCTCCTGCAACGGCGAATCCGCCGTCCTCACGGAGCCGGAGAATATCAGCCGGGCCATCGGGCTCCACCGGATCATTCTGGCGGATAAAGCCCTGAACCAGGACCCCAACAATCCCCGGATGAGCTTCCGCCTGACCTATGAGCTGAAAAGCGGCCTCCATATGGACCGGTACTATCAGCTGGCCTACTGGTATGACCTCCCCGAGCGGGGCGAGGTGGGCATGGTCCAGGACCTGCTGAACACCCCCGAGGCCACCGCCGCCAGGAAGCAGATGGAGGTCCCCGTCACCCGGGAGAACATCATCTATGCCAATGTATCCGCCCTCATGACCGTTACGGAGTGCGCCAGGGCCGCCGGCTTTGCCGACCCGGAGGATTACCTGCTGAGCGCCTTCGCGGGCTATGCGCCGGGAGAGGCAGGCAGGCTGGAGCCGGAGAAGCGCCGGGAGCGCATCGAAGAGGTGCTCAATAGTTATGCCGAGGCCGGCTGGATCTATGAAGATACCTACCAAGGGCCCCGGGATCTGGACAGGGTATACATCTCCTACTCCCTCAGCCTGACGGAAGCGGAGGCGGAGGCTCTATACCGGGACTGCATCCTGCCGGATATCCGGGATGGACTCCTGGGCCGGGTCTGGCTGATCTCCGACGGAGACTACTATGCCCAGGTGTACTCCGCCATGATCTCCATCTCCTGCTATGAGGAGAACCAGAACAGCAAATCCGGCTATCGCCCCGACTATCGCCGCTCCGCCGATTTCTTCACCCATCCCCTGGTCGCCTCCCGGCGCACCAACGCCTGGCTGACGGAACGGGGTCTCGTCCTCCATACGGAGGGGGAAACGCGCCTGGCGGAACCCGGCGAAAGAAAGACGCCGGTCCTGACGGCGGCGACGCCGATTTCGGTTGAAACCAGCCAGCCGGCCTGATAGAATAATGGGGAGCCGAAGGGCTCCCCATCAGACTGTTGACAAAGGGACAAAAGCCTCGCAGAGTTCGCGCCCGCAGGCGCGAATGAGATGAGATTCATTTTGGGGCGAAATTCATTTTTGCCCCAAAATACTGCTATCGCCGCAAGTGTCGAAGTGTACGACCGAGGCGCGCAGCGGC
>JAFWOX010000016.1 GCA_017545325.1 Oscillospiraceae bacterium
ACCCCACTCAACTTTACCAACAGTCCCGTCGGGATTCAGAGAAGATGCAGTTTTCGAACCTGTTTTTGCGCATCCGAATAAGATGAATACGAATAGTACAACCATAACAAAGGTGAACAGACGCTTATTCAACTGAACCACCTCCTATCTGAATGAGCATGTATTTGCCTCACTCCGACGTCAGCACCCCGTCCTTCATCCGCAGCACCAGGTCGGCGGTATCCGCCGCCTCCAGGTCGTGGGTCACCACAAAGACGCAGCGGCTCAGCCTAAATGCCGCGTCATTTTGCCTTGACCTGGAACTCACACATGAGCTGGTATTCTTCACCCTCAACCGTATCGGTTACCCAGGTGCTGAAGCGATAGGTCCCCTCCGGAAGCAGCGGGGGCGTATTATCCCTTTCCGGAAGGATCACGATCAGACCGGTATCCGGATCGATGCCGATCGGGTTGAAATGGCACAGATACCAATTGATCCCGTACTGCTTCTCACTGCCTTCCGACCATTCGTACAGCACCAGTCCCCAGGATGACCCCCGGTTGACGGCATACCATTTCCCGTCGGCCAGCATATCCATCCGGAACGGTTCGCCGCCGGTGGTAAAGTTTTGGTTATGACTGGTCACCGTGATCCGGATATCCTCACCCGGCGCATATGTCTCTTTTTCGGGGACACAGGAATACAGGTTTCCGGTGTAGAATTCTCCGTCGCTCTGGGTAACGTTCAGCTGAACGGCTGTCAGGATGTGATCCACATGGAACGCTTCACTGGGACGGAGGAGGAAAATCTGATCCAGCTCCGGCTGACTGACAATGGCGCTGCTGCCGTACATATCCTTCAGCAGAGCTTCCAGATTCGCCCGCTCTTTGCTGGGTTTTCCATTCTTCGATGACGCGCAGCCGGCAAAGACAGAAGCCAGCAGGCAGACGCACATCAGGCACGCAGCGATCTTCCTTTTCACTGTGGGAATACCTCCTTTTTCGCGTTAAGCCGCTTTCCGCACCTTCAGCGTACAATTTGACGTCGCGTCAATGTCAAGGGTTTTTTCAAGTTTTTCTGAGATTTCCTGCTTTTCCGCGCAAAAGAGCTGCGGTTCGATCGACCACAGCTCTTTTTTGTCGTGATTCACGCCGCCGTCAGCACGCCGTCCTTCATGCGCAGGACCAGGTCCGCGGTATCCGCCACCTCCGGGTCATGGGTGACCACGATGACGCAGCGGCCTTCCTCATGGGCCAGACGGCGGAGGATCTCCATGACGATCCTCGTGTTCTCTCCGTCCAGGTTTCCCGTGGGCTCGTCTGCCAGGAGAACGGGAGCGCCGGAGCACAGGCTCCGGGCGATGGCTACACGCTGCTGCTCGCCACCGGAGAGGGCGGAGGGAAAACGCTTGTGCTTGCTCTCCTCGATACCTACCTTCACCAGGGCTTCCGAAGCCTTCACACGGGCCTGGTTCTCCGGGATGCCCTGCATCTCCATGGGGAGGCAGACGTTCTCCCGCACCGTGAGCAGGGGCAGCAAACAGAATGCTTGAAAAATGATGCTGACCCCCTCCCGGCGGTACTTGTCCAGGTCCAGGGATCTCAGGTTGTCTTCCCCCAGGACCACATCCCCCTCCCCGGGGGCATCCAGTCCCGCCAGCATGCTCAGCAGGGTGCTTTTCCCGCTGCCGCTAGGACCCACCACGGCGTACAGTTTCCCGGCTTCAAATTCATAGCTCGCGTTTTTCACCACCGGGGCAGCGCCGCCGGGGTAAGTGTAGCTGACGTTTTCCAGAGTCAATGCGTTCATGATGAATCCTCCTTGCTTTTCGTTTTGGGCGGGGGCACTTCGCCGGCGGGGACCCTGCCGGGGGGATGCCTCCGGCGGCCAGCTTTCTTTTGCGGAAAAGAAAGCCGCCAAAGGAAACCTATTCCGAGGCGGTTTCCTTTGGAATCCTTCCCCGACGGCCAAGGGAGAAACCGCGCGGCGGTTTCCCCCATTGGATCCTCCTTCCCGGGGAAGGGAGGGGGGGACGGGAGTTCTGCACGGAACAACGGGACAAGGTGACATGTGCAGGGATGCGGCCGCCTGCGGGCTGGATTGATCGAATCCCTGCGCCGGTGCGGCGAAGGGCACCCTGAAAAGCAAACGACTATTGCCAAGCAGATTCAAAGTCGGCAAGCTGACGTTCAGCACCCGCTTGTTCCCCGCCGCGCCTTTGCCCCCTTCGCTTCAGCGCCCGCCGCACCGGGGTGCAGGGGCGGAGCCCCGCCGTGCTCTTTCCCCGGTTTCTCTCGCGTGAGAGAAACCGGGCCGCCGGAGGCAAAGAAACGAGTATAGTCAGAGAAAGGATTGGTACGTCAGCGCAGCGGCCGCTCGAAAACCGCTTCGCTATTCCTTTGCCTGCAATTGGGCTAAAACATGCTTTCTCGCGCACAGCCAGGCAAAGACGCCCGACCCCAAGGCGCAGGCGGCCAGGTGGGCGGCCAGGTAGATACCAAAAGGCCGCAGAACCGCGGAAAGCTCCGGCCTCCGAATGACCGTCACCAGCACAAAGCCCAGCGCAAGCCCGAACAAGGCGCACAGCACCTGGGCCAGGGTGTAAATACTGACGCACTTTCGGATTTTTGCGCCGAGGGCACGGAGGACACTGATCTGATTCGACCCATGCAAGACCGTGAGCCCCGGCAGCACGCCTCCCAGGAGCAGGGCCGCCGCAATGGTCAGCGGATACAGGGTCTCCAGGAGCCGGTGCATCTCATAGATCCGGTCCGCGTAGGAGGTGTCCATGGTCAGGCGGATCTCCTTCTGGCTTTTATCCAGTTCCCCCTTGGCATAGGCGGAGAATGCTGCCGCCTGATGGTAATCCACAAGGGTGAATTCCGCGATATCCAGCTCCATCTTCGGCACCAGAAACATGACCGAATTCCGGGCCGCCGTGGGGACGTACACAGTGCTCATCTCCACCTCCGACCGGATGACGCCCACCACCTTGAAAAAGGGCCGATGCCTGTCCCGCAGGTCCATGGGCGTTTCCCCTGCCCTCAGGTTGTTGGGGTCGAAGGCCGTGAGTTTTGCCCACCAATCCTTTTCGTTCACCCGCACCATATCTCCCAGGCCGACGCCCAGATGTTCCGCGTGAGAGGCGTACATCACCAGGATCTTTTCCTCCGTATTCATGGCGGTCTCCGCGTCCCAGCCCGGGAGCCAGTCCACCGGGTCCGTCACCTGCCGATCCAGGCGGTTGGTGAAGATGAATGCGGCGTTCTCCATTTCCACCTGCCCGTCCGGGGTGTATAGCTCATAGTAGGGATCCCGGACGTAGCCGCTCCCGGCGATCTTCTGCGCCCGATCGTAGCTTAGGCCGCCGGAGAAGGCCGCTTTGACCTCCACGTTTTTGTACAGCTCCGCGTACACTCCCCGGAGCACCGTAACCAGGCCGAAGGCAAAGGCCAGGAGGGCCGCCAGCAGCAGACTCAGCAGGCTCCGCCCCGGGTTTCGCCCCAAAAGACGGCGGAGAAAGCGCAGGGACCAACTCATGACTTTCCTCCTATTCCTTCGACTGCAGCAATTCCAGCACATGCCGCCTGGCGCTGAGCCAGGCAAAGACCCCGCTCCCCAGGGCGCTGGCCGCCAGATGGGCCGCCAGGTAGAGCCCGAAAGGCCGGGCCGCGGCAGACCATTCCGGCCGCCGAATGACGAATACCAGGGCCAGGCCCAGCAACAGCCCGAGCCCCGCACACAGGACCTGGGCAGCGGTGTACACCCCCACGCAGCTTCTGACCTTCACCCCCAGGGCCCGGAGGATGCTGATTTCCCGGGAGGCATGGAGCACCATGAGGCCGGGAAGCACGCCCCCCAGCAGGAGGGCCGCCGCGATGGTGAGGGGGTACAGGGTCTCCAGGAGCCGGTGCATCTCGTATATGCGGTCCGCATTGCCCGTGTCCATGGTGAAGACTGCATCCCCCTTCACCCCGTCCAGGAGGCCCCGGGCATAGTTCCGGAACTCCGCCGCCTGCAGGTAGTCGTTCAGGGTGTACTCCGCGATTTCCAGGTTGAAGTCCCCGGCATAGAAGCATTTCAGAAACTGGTTGGCCCCGGCGGGGTAAAAGAGGATGTGGTCCTCCAGCTCCCCGTACACCAGCCCCACCACGGTGAGAAAGGGGCGTTTCCGGTCCCGGAGCTCCGTGACGGTCTCCCCGGGGCGAAAGGGGCTTTCGCCGCCCGGGCTCACGTTCGCCAGCCAGTCTGCTTCGTTCACCCGCACCCGGTCCCCCAGGCGCTTTCCCAGGCTTTCGGCGTACCGGGCATTCATCACGCAGACCGCCCTCTGGGCCTGGAAAAAGCTCTCCTCATCCCAGCCCTCGGCCCACTGCACCTTCTCCCGGACGGACCGGTCCAGGCGGTTCGTGAAGAGGACCACGGCATATTCCTGGTCGTTCAGCTCCACCATGACTCCCTGGGCCGTATACTCATAAAAGGGGTCCCTCAGGTAACCGGATTTTTCCGCCTTCATGGCGCGGGCATAGGGGATGCCGGTGAACACAGGCCGGACCTCCACGTTTTGGTACAGCTCCGCGTACATCCCCCGGAGCACTGTCACTAGGCCGAAGGCCAGGGCCAGCAGGGCCGCCAGCCCCAGGCTCAGGAGGCTCCGTCCCGGGTTCCGGCCCAGCAAACGGCGGAGGTAACGGATCGACCAGTTCATTTCTGCTTCCCCTGCACCAGCTCCAGGATGCTCCGGCGGCGGACCAGGAGCAGGCCCAGGAAGGCCAGGACCGCCAGCAGCGCCAGGAAGCCCAAGGCTCCCAGGAGGAACACCGACAGGGGCGCCGGGACATGGGCGGCCTCCGCCGCCAGCTGCCGGGCCGTGACGATCCGGGCGGCGGCAAAGCCCAGAAGGGTGGACAGGATCCCCAATAGCACAAAGGGAACATACAAGCGAGCACCGGCCTCTTTTTTATTCATGCCCAGAGCCCGGAGGATACCGTACTCCTGCTTCTTCCGTCCGATGAAGAGCCACACCGTAAGCACCAGGGCGAAGAGGGCCGCCCCGGAGAAGATCAGGAGCTTGACCAGGGCGATCTTCCGGCTCTGCATCAGGTTCTCCCCGATCTGGAGCCAGCCCCCGTCGCTGAACTGGTAGTTCACCCCCAGCTCCTCCACCAGCGGCAGGCATTCCTCCACGAAAGCGGAAATTTCCTCGGCGTTCCCCACCACGAAGCTCACTTCCCCGGGCTTGAACTCGTGGCCCTGGGCGTTCACGCACTCCGGCAGAAAGGCGGAGGGGACGAAGATGGCGTTGTTTGACCAGCACCAGAACCGGTCCCGGTACACGTGGTTCCCCTCGTTCAGATCCCGCCAGGAGCCGATAATGGTGAACTCCTGGGTTTTATACTCCGTATTCTGCCTGCCCCGGGTCACCGCCACCGCCCCCAGGGGGGCGTACTGCTCGCTGAGGTAGTTTCCCAGGTCCAGGGTAACGGTATCTCCCACGCTGAGGCCGTTTGCCTCCAGGAAGTCCACGTTCACCACGCACACGGGCTGCCCTGCATCTGCCGGGCCGATGAAACGCCCCTCCTCGCAGACCATGCGCCCCTCTGCCGCCCGGCGCTGGGCGGCCATGTCGTCCCCGTACACCACGTCGAAGGTATGCACGTCGTCGTTGGTGACCCGGATCAGCTCCCGCAGGTCCGCGTATTCCTCTCCCTCCAGCCAGTTCTCCGGGGCGTCGGTGACGTCCGTGAAGTAGGGCCACCAGCCCTTCAGGCTGTCGTCCCCCACGTCGAAGGTGTGGCGATAACCGCTGGGATATTTATCTATATATTCCTGCAGAGGAGCGACGGGCTGCTCGATGCAGTTCCGCACCACAAAGACATAGCGCCCCCCCGGCTGGACGAAGTCCGCTTCCCCGGAATACACGAAATTGTCCAGATTAAGCATATTCCACCGTACGGTGGTATAATCCGACTGTACGTCTTCCCGGCAATGGGCCGCGTAGGTGCTGAGGCGCAGGATGTGCTCCGCATAATTCTTTTTGCTTGCGATGTCATAGAGCCAGGCCGGATCCCCCGCCAGGAGCTCCACGTCCTCCAGAGTCAGGTATTCTATGTTTTCGATCTCTTCGTTATACTCATGTACCCAGCGTCCGTCGTCCAGCATAAGGGAGGACTGATAGCGATTCTTCACCGTAGCCGCGATGACGGCCCGGCCTGCAAAGGGATAATAGTGATTGTCTGTATCCAGGCGGTAGTATTCCGGTGAGACCCCGGCGGTGAGATATCGCTTTTCCACCCGGGAGACGTGGGGCAGTGAGGCCAGTTTCTCCATGAGATCCTCCCCCAGGCTCCGCTGGTGGTTGGATTCATAGGTCAACTCCACGTCACCGAACTCCACGTTGCCGTAGGACTCGGTCCTGCCGGTCTCATCCGTCAGGAGGAAGAGGTCGTAAATGGTGTTGTTGTCGGGCACGGAGCCCACCTCCACCGTGAGCACCCCCTCGTACCTGTCCCGGGCCTCCCGGTACTCCCGGTCGGAGATGCTGTACTCCGAGAGGTTATAGAGAAAGAGGAACGCCGCCGCCGCCAGGAGCAGCAGAGTGAGCGTCGTTTTCAGCGGGCTTCGGTACAAGGATCGGATATGTTTCATGGTATACCCTTCTTTCTTCCGTCAAGTTCCCAGGTCGATCCACATCGCGGGACGGACGCCCGGTAACCGTGTCCCGCCGTCGCAGTTGACCAAATGGCCCCAGGTATCGAACAAGCCGTAGGGGTCGGCCGTGGCCGCGCTGGACGCCCGCATGCCGGGGGCGCGAAGCCACCAGTCTGCGGCGCCTTTGAAGGCGCCCCCACGCGGAATGTTGCCCCGGGCAGCCGCATAGGCTGTGGGTTTGCAATACAGGGTGGAAGGATTTGCTTCATACTTTGCCAATACTTTTTCCACTAACTTAAAGTCTCCAGTGTTGGCAAGGGGGATCACATACGGATCCGGATGGAAATACGCTTCCGCCTCCGGGATGCTCAGCAGAAAGAGCTTATCCTCCGTATCCTCCCCCGGGTCCATGGTAAAATCGGGATTCGGGTCCGCCGTGACATGGGTCGTCGGGATGAGAAGCTGTTCGTCCGCATCAAAGGCGGAATCCAGGAATTCCCCGTTGAGCCAGGCCCGGAGGGTGCAGGTCTCCCAGGTGACCCGCCGGTATTCCTCGTCATAGCGGACGCAGTCCAGGATATAGCGGCTGATGACCAGGACCCGGTCCCCATCCCGGGCCAGGACCATCCATTGGATCGGCTCCGGTCCGTTCCCCGGTTTGTTGTCCTGCTCATAGCGGCCCAGGGTGAAATGCTTTCCCTCCTGGGTATCCCGGATCTGCTGCCGTTCGATCCCCATATGGGTGATCGCCGCTTTCGGCGGGCTGCGGTACAGGCTTTGCAGGCAGGCCTTCCTGTTCTGGCCTCCCTTCGCCGTTCTGCTCAGTCAAAAGCCCCATCCGGGGAGTTGATGATCTGCTTGAGCTCCGCCATGGTGATATCTCCGCTGACGGAGGTAGCGTAATTCTTTGTGTACCAGACGACGGTGATGGTTCCGGCGTTCTTGAACATGTAGTGCACCCCGCCGCCGGAAGGGTATTGTGCCGCCGCGCTCCCCTCCGCCTGGTACACTGCGGTTTTGAAGCCTTCGATGGGGGTGACGGTGATGCTGAGCCGCTGGTCGTTCCGGGCATACTGCTCCATCAGGACCAGGGGGTCTTCGCTGACGCGGGACTCCGTGATGACGAAGCCCTCCGGCAGCTTCCCGGGATAGACCGGCTCCGTGATCCCCAGCTCCGCCAGTGTTTTCAAGATGGGTCCTTCCCCAGAAACCTCCATTGCCGCGGGTTCATACCGCTCTGTCGCAGCGTTCCACCAGGGCACCCAGGCCACCAGCCCCAGGGAGTCCGCCGCAAGGGCGGCCCCTGCCAGGAGGACCACCGCCACCGCGGCGATGAGGACGCTTCTTGCCGCGGCGCGGTATCTTCCGGCTTTTGCGGCGGCCTTCTTCCTCGCCGCCTGCGCGCAGCACTGGGCGATCTCCTCCTCATGGACCCGGGAGAACCGCTTCCAGGATTCCTCAGCCGTATGGGCAAACTCCGCAGGCCGCTTCTCCCCCAGGGCTTCCCCGAGCCGCTCCAGCTCCATATACACCGTTTCGTCGATCTCATCCGTATAGAAGAAGGCTTCCCGGTACCGCTGCTCCAGCTCCTCCGCCGTCATCTTCGCGTATTCCTGTTCCCGGTTCTTATTCGCTTTCATTTTCTTCCTCCCGCTCAAAGCAGCCCATCCCGCTCCATCGCGGCCTTCAGATGCGCTTTCGCGCGCTGGATCCGCTTGCTGCATGCCTCCATATCGATTCCCAGCTCCCGGGCCAGGTCCTTCTGGGACCAGCCCTCCAGATAAAAGCGGATCAGAAGGCGAAGCTCTTCATCGCTCACCAGCCCGCGATACAGCGTTGCCGGATCCTCCTCATCCTGATAATTCTCCCGATCTGCCGTTCCCGCTACCTGCAGCTTTTCCATGACCAGGACAGCCTGCTTTTTTCTTCGCAGATGATGGCCGATCACATTTCGCAGGATCTGCATCAGATAAGCCCCGGGGCTGCTGCAGGCTTTGAGGGCGTCTATGCGCCGGATGGCGATGAGGAAGGTCTCCTGGAGCCAGTCCTCCACCGCTTCGCCGCGAAAGCCCAGATTCCAGGCTGCCCTCTGCAGCGCAGGATAATGGTTCAGATACAGCTCCTGGATATACCTCCGCTCCGCGCTTTCCAGCTCCTGCCGCTTTGATCTGTTCTGGTCCTCCGCCGCGTCCTCCGGGTTGAACAAGGCCCTCACTTCCTTCCGTAGCCCCTCTATTCTTTATGTTCCGCGAGAGGGGGAAAATCGGACAGGGTATTCGTGGTTTTCTGAAAAAACCGTTATTTTCATCGGAAATACAGAAAAAAGCACCCCGGCGGAAAACAAGGTTTCCGCCGGGGTGCGATATCGCGTTCATTTCCTGAAGAACAGGATCCCCAGGCAGCCGGGGCCGCAGTGGTTGGAGACCGTACAGCCCGCCCGGGTGCTCAGCACCGTCTCGAAGGGGGCCAGCTCCTGCACCAGCTCCCGCACGGCCATCCGCCGCTCCTCCCCGGCCATGCAGTCGGTGATGAAGATGCGGCGGTAGTCGATATCCGTCCGCCCGTCCAGCCGGTCATGCACATACTGGGTCAGGACCTTATCAAAGCTGCCCCGGTACTTCTTCCCCACCCCCATGGCGCCGCTGCGCAGCTCGATGCAGGGGGAGAGCTTCAGCAGGTTGGCGCCCAGGGCGGCCACGGCGCTGCACCGGCCTCCCATGCGCATATACCGCAGGGTGCTGAGGACGAAGCTGGTCTCCACCTTGCTCCGCCGCTCCTCCAGGATACGCAGGATCTCCTCCGGCCGTTCCCCGGCCTCCGCCAGCTCCGCGGCGTCCATCACCAAATGGCCCATGCCGCTGGACAGGTTTTCGGAATCCAGCACAAAGACGTTGTCCACCTCGGCGGCGGCGATCTTCGCATTCTGATGGCAGGCGGAAAAGCCGGAGCCGATGTTCACATGGATCACCGCGTCCGCCTCCTCCCGGGCCTTCCGGAAGGCTGCCTCATACTCTCCCACGCTGACGGCCGCGGTATGACAGAGGGTTCCGTCCTCGTCCGCATACCGGAAGAGCTCCGTCGGTGTGATATCCACTCCGTCGATGAAATCCTGTCCGTTATTCCGTCCGATATGCAGGGGGGTGACGGTGATATGGTGCTGCAGGATCTGCTCCTGCTCCAGGTCACAGGTGCTGTCCGCCGTGATCTTGATCTTCATGTATCCATTCACTCCAGGATCGCCCGCTGACCGCGGGGTGATTATTTATGCAGAACACAGGATGCAGTATACCATATCCCCGGGGATATGACAACCGGGATCAAGCCACCATTTCCAGGAATTTCGCCAGGGCTGCCCGATAGTCCTCCCCGGACTCCGCCCACAGGAGACGATGGCCGCCCTTCAGCCCGACGCCGTCCCGCTCCCCGCCCCAGGCGTCCCTCACCTGCCGGGTGAGCTGGGGATCCAGGAAGCCGTCGTCCTCCCCCCATACCAGCAGAGCGGGGATACGGCAGTTGGCCGCGGCGGCGGGGAGATCCACGCTCTCCGGCAGGAAGCCCAGCTTCTGCCGGATCTG
Source organism: Oscillospiraceae bacterium (assembly GCA_017545325.1). Next base: position 10,207 of record JAFWOX010000016.1, read on the forward strand.
GGCGTCCAGGAAGCGAAGGAGGAGGGGGTTTCCCAGGCCGAAGAGCTTCTTCACCATGGTCCCGGCGTCCGTCCCCATATTGGCATACAGGCTCTCGGCAACGATCCCGTCTACGCCGGCCCCGGCGAGCTCCGGGTTCGCCGCCAGGAAAACCGCGGCGGCGGCTCCGGTCCCCCGCCCCTGGATGACCAGGGTCTTCCGGTCCAACCCCAGGGCAAGGATCAGGTCATACAGGTCGAACTGCTCATATACGCCGTAGGTGCAGGGGATCCGCCCCTCATCCCCGGCGCCGTAGCTCCGGAGCTGGGGGATCAGCACATCCCAGCCCTGATCCCACCAGAAGGAGGCCCAATACCGCACGTCCCCCGCCCCCTCCTGGAAGCCGTGGAGAAGGATGACGGTGCGGTCTGACGCCTGGGTATACAAGTCATAGCTCAGGGTGATCCCGGCGGCTTCCCCGAACCAGGGAACGATGCTCTCGGTCTTCCAGCTCCCCTGCTTCAGGGCCTTGCCCTGGGTCCATTCCTCCCCCTCCCGGAGAAGGGCGTCGTACCGCTCCTGCGTCTCTCCCTCCAGCTTCACCCCTTCGGCGGAGCTCATGAGCTCGGCGGCGTTCCGCCGGAGGAAGCCCAGGTCGAAGATGGTGGAGGCGGTGTTGTACTGCCCCCAGATGAGGAAGCCCAAGCCCGCCAGGACCGCCAGGACCAGGAGCAGCCAGAAATTCCGTTTCTCATGCTTTTCCCGGTTCATTTTTCCGCTCCTTTACTGAAACAGGGGGGTGGAGAAATACCGTTCCCCCGTATCCGGCAGGACAGTGACCACCCGTTTCCCCTTCCCCAGGCGCTTCGCCAGGGCCAGGGCCGCGGCCACATTGGTGCCCGCGGAGATGCCGCACAGGAGCCCCTCCTCCCGGGCCAGGGCCTTGGCGGTGCTGAGCGCCTCGTCATCGGAGACCACATAAACCTCCTCATAGATCTCCCGATCCAGATTATCCGGGATGAGGCCGTCCCCGATGCCCATCTGCAGATGAGACCCTACGTTGCCCCCCGCCAGGATGGCGGCGTTCTCCGGCTCCACGGCCCAGATGGTGATATCCGGATTCAGGGCCTTCAGGGTCTCCCCGATGCCGGAGAGGGTGCCGCCGGTGCCTACCCCGGAGCAGAAGCCATGGATGGGGCCCGCCACCTGCTCCAGGATCTCCTGGGCCGTATGGTACTTGTGCACCAGGGGATTGTTGGGGTTGGAGAACTGCTGGGGGATCCAGACCTTGGGATCCTTTTCCCCCATTTCGTTCGCCCGGCGGATGCACTCCGCGATGCAGTCCCCGATATTCCCGGCGTCATGCACCAGCACCACCTCCGCCCCGTAATGCTCCACCAGGAGCCGCCGCTCGGCGGAGACGGAGTCCGGCATGATGATGACGGTGCGGTAACCCCGCACGGCGCCCACCAGCGCCAGGCCGACGCCCTGATTCCCGCTGGTGGGCTCCACGATCACCGTGTCCGGTCCGATCTGACCCGCCTGCTCCGCGGCCAGGATCATGTTATAGGCCGTGCGGGTCTTGATGGAGCCGCCCACGTTGAGCCCCTCATATTTCACCAGGATCTCCGCTCCCTCCGGGTCCGGCAGCCGCCGGAGCCGGATCATGGGGGTATGGCCGATAGCCTCCAGAATATTGTCGTATACCATATTTCCTACTCCTGCAAAGTGATTCCAGGGGAGGGATCCCCCTCCCCTGGCAAACGAAGATCGAGATCAGGCCCCGGGGCGCTTGGTCAGATCCGGATGGGGCATATAGATCAGCTTCCGGGGACACTTTTCCGCGCAGATGCCGCAGTTCTGACACTTGGAATAATCCTTGACGGAGACGTTGTCCACCACGTGGATGGCGTTATGCGGACAGTTTTTCTCGCAGAGGTGGCAGCCCAGACATCCGCTCTCGCATACCTTGCGGGTGATGCCGCCCTTATCCGTATTGGCGCAGGGGACCGCTCCCTCGAAGCCAAAGGGCACGGAGACGATCAGGTGCTTGGGGCAGACCTCGGCGCAGGCCATGCAGCCCCGGCACTGCTCCGGGTCCACCTTCGCCACCCCGTCCACGATATGCAGCGCGCCGAAGCGGCAGGCCTTCACGCAGCTGCCGAAGCCCAGGCAGCCGTAGGCGCAGGCGCGCTGCCCGCCGCCGATGGCCTGGGCGGCCACGGTGCAGTCCTGCAGCCCATTGTATGCGTACTTCACCTGGGCCTTGTCGCCGCCGCTGCAGCGGACGAAGGCCACCGTATGCGCCATCTCCACCGCTTCCACGCCCATGATCCCGGCGATCTGCCTGACCCCCTCCTGTCCGGCGGGGACGCATCGATCGATGGGCGCGCCGTCCCGCACGATGGCGGCGGCATAGGCTGCGCAGCCCGCATACCCGCAGCCTCCGCAGTTGGCGCCGTTGAGACAGGCGGCGACCTTTTCCTCCCGCTCATCCGTCTTCACATAGAAGACCCGGGAGGAGATGGCCAGCAGCAGGCCGAAGAAGGCGCCCAGCCCGCCCAGCACCGCCACGGCGATCCAAACATTCGTCATGCTCTATCCTCCTCTCAGAAGACCTTCAGGCCGGAGAAGCCCATGAAGGCCAGGGCCAGCAGGCCCGCGGAGATCAGGGCGATGGGGAAGCCCTCAAAGCTCTTGGGACAATCCGACGTGAGATCCAGCCGCTCCCGCACGGAGGCGAAGAGGACGATGGCCACCAGAAAGCCGACGCCGCCGGTGACGCCGTATACCAGGCTGGAGAGAAAATCATAATTCTTCTGGGTGTTCAGCAGCACCACCCCCAGCACCGCGCAGTTGGTGGTGATGAGGGGCAGGTAGATGCCCAGGGCCTGGTACAGGCCGGGCAGGCTCTTCTTCAGGAACATCTCCACAAACTGCACCAGGGCCGCGATCACCAGGATATAGGCCACGGTCTGCATATAGGCGAGGCCCAGGGGAATCAGGAGAAGGGTGTTCACCAGCCAGCAGAAGACGCTGGCCAGGGCCATGACGAAGGTCACCGCCAGGCCCATGCCCAGGGCGGTTTCCGTCTTCCGGGAAACTCCCAGGAAGGGGCAAATGCCTAAAAACTGGGAAAAGATGAAGTTTTCGATGAGGATCGCCCCCAGGGCGATGGATACCAGACCGGTCAGGCTCATCGATCCTCCCCTCCCTTCTTCCTTTCCTCGCTCTTCCGCAGGAGATACTGCATCAGGGCGATGAGGCAGCCAAGGGTGAGGAAGCCGCCCACGGGCAGCACCAGGAAGGTGGCCGCCGTGCCCTCCGGCAGGATGCGGATCCCCGCTCCCTCCGGCCCCAGGAGCCCGCCGCCGAAGGTGCCGCTGCCCAGGAATTCCCGGATGACGCACATGACGATGAGCACCAGGGTATAGCCGACGCCCTGGAAGATCCCATCCAGCGCGGAAGCGGCGACGCCGTTTTTGGAGGCGAAGGCCTCCGCCCGGGCCAGTATGATGCAGTTCACGACGATCAGGGGGATGAACACCCCCAGGCTCTCGGAAAGACTGGGCAGAAAGGCCTGCATCAGCAGGTCCACGATGGTGACGAAGCCCGCCACCACCACGATATAGCAGGCGATGCGGATGGTGCTGGGGATGATCCTCCGCAGCAGAGAGATCACGATATTGGAGCAGGTGAGGATCACGATGACGCTCACCCCCATGCCGATACCGTTGAACAGGGTAGTGGTGATGGCCATGGTGGAGCACATGCCCAGGAGCTGCACCAGCACGGGGTTATTGGTCAGGAGACCCTCCCGGAATTGCTTTTTCACGTTCATGCCTTACTGCCCCCCTTCCTTGATCAGTTCCCCCGCCGCGGCCAGGGCCGCGTTCACCCCGTTCGTCACGGCGGTGGAGGTGACGGTGGCGCCGGTGAGGGCGTCGATCTCGCCCCCCTGCTTCCGGAGCCTGACGCTTCCGCTCCTGCCGACATACTGGCTGCGGAAGCTCTCCCGGGCGGCGTTGGCCCCTAGGCCGGAGGTTTCGGACATGGTAACGATGCTCACGCCGGTGACCTTCCCGGAGGTATCCACGCCCACCAGCATATCGATGGTCCCGCCGAAGCCGGAGGGGGTCACCTCGATGACCCAGCCTTCGTCCCCGGCCTTGAACACCGTCTTGACCAGAGGCTCGCCCTCATACAGGACCTGGCTGTACTCGTTGGACGGCAGCACCGCCTTCATGGCGGCCTCGATCTTCCGGGACTTATGTTCTTCGATAGGATCGGCGGTCACCTTGTTCACCAGCCCCAGCAGGAAGGCGACGGCGGCGCCGAAGAGGAGGAGGGTGAGCAGGGTCCGGAGCATGCCGGGACCGGAGCGGCGGGTCTCTTCTTTCATTTCGCCGCCTCCTTCCCCTTCTTCTCCTTCACCGCGCCGAAGCGCTTGGGCGGCAGGGCTTTATCCAGCAGCCATACCGCGGCGTTCATGATGAGGATGGCATAGCTGACCCCCTCCGCATAGGCGCCGAAGCGGCGGATGAAGAGGGTGAGCAGACCGCAGCCCACGCCGTAGACGATCTGGGCCCGGGGATTAACGGGACTGGTGACGTAATCCGTCGCCATGAAGAAGGCGCCCAGGATCACGCCGCCGGAGCAGAGCTGCCACCCCGTCCACAGCAGCCGGGGATTCCCCTGAGGGAAGAGAAAACTGATCACCGCGACGGTGAGGAGGAAGCTCAGGGGGATGCGCAGGGTGATGACCCGGCGGATGAGCAGATAGACGGCGCCCAGCAGCAGGGCGAAGGTGCTGATCTCCCCCAGGGATCCCCCCACCTGGCCCAGAAAGCTCTGGAGCAGGGTGACTCCCTCCGGCAGCCTGCCGCCGGCCATGTCCGCCAGGGGCGTGGCCCGGGTGACGGCGTCAGCGGCGGAGAGCTGGAAGAAGCCCGTATAGCTCAGGGGCTCCATCCAGGTCGTCATGGCCACCGGCCAGGAGAAAAGGAATACCCGGCCCGCCAGGGCGGGATTCATGAAGTTTTTCCCCAGGCCGCCGAACAGCTCCTTCACCACCACGATGGCGAAAAAGTCTCCGATGATGAGGATCCACAGGGGGATGGTCGCCGGCAGGCAGAAGGCCAGCAGGGTGCCTGTGACCAGCGCGGACAGGTCCCCGATGCTTTGGGGCTTCTTCAGCAGCTTCCGGTAGGCCCACTCGAAGAAGACGCAGGCGGCGCAGCTCACCAGGGTCGCCAGGATGGCCCGGAAGCCGAACATATAGGCCGCCACGCCCAGGGCGGGAACCAGGGCGATGAGCACATCCAGCATGATGGAGCGGGTGTCCTCGTCGCTGCGGATATGGGGGGATACCGAGATAGAGAGCAGGCGCTGCTTCGCCTTTTCCTGATCCATGTCTGCCACCTCCCTATTTCTTGTTCTTTACCTGCACCTTGCCGTCCTTGAAGGCCTGCACCAGCTGCAGGCGTCCGGGGCAGGCATAGGCGCAGCAGCCGCACTCGATGCAGTCCGTGATATGCAGCCGTTCCAGCTCAGCCGTCTCCCCCTTCCGCTCCGCGGCATAGAGGTACAGAGGCTGCAGATGCATGGGACAGGCGGCCACGCAGCGGCCGCAGCGGATGCAGACGGCGTCCTCCTTCGCCCGGTTCTGGGCAGGCATCAGGCCCAGAACGGCGTTGGTGCCCTTGATCACGGGGACAGAGAGGTCGAAGACGGCGTTGCCCATCATCGGCCCGCCCAGCAGGACCTTGTCCACATCCTCCTTCAGTCCCCCCGCGGCTTCCACCAGCGCGGAGACCGGGGTCCCCACCCGGCACAGGAAGTTGCTGGGGGCGGCGATGCCGGGGCCGGAAACGGTGACCACCCGCTGGATGGAGGGCAGACCCTCCTCCGCCAGGCAGTTGACGCACCAGCAGGTAAAGGCATTGAAGACGATGCAGGCCACGTCCGCCGGCAGTCCTCCGGGGGGTACCTGCCGCCCGGTGACGCTCTGGATGAGCTGCTTCTCCGCTCCCTGGGGGTAGCGGGTGCGCAGAACATGGAGCCGGATGCCGCATCCGGGATCCAGCAGCTTCTTCAGGCCGGCGATGGCCTCGGGCTTGTTCCCCTCCACCGCCAGGACGGCCTCCGGCAGGTCCAGCATCCGCATCAGGTACCGGATGCCGCCGATCACCTGCTCCGGCTGCTCCGTCAGGATCCGCTGGTCCGCCGTGATATACGGCTCGCACTCTGCGGCGTTCACGATCATGGTGTCCACCTTGCCCAGGCCGCTGGAGATCTTGACATGGGTGGGGAAGGTGGCGCCGCCCATGCCTACGATGCCGCCGTTCTTCACCAGCTCCAGCAGGGCGTGGGGGTCCTTCTCCAGCTCCTCCCGGTGGGACCTGATGCTTTCGTCCGGCGTATCCAGCCCGTCGTTATCGATGACGATGCTCATGACCCTCTGTCCGTTGGGGTGCAGCCTGGGCTCCACCGCCGCCACGGTGCCGGAGACGCTGGAATGGATGGGCGCCGCCACAAAACCGGTGGTTTCGGCGATGAGCTGGCCCATTTTCACTGTGTCCCCCTTCTGCACCACGGGCTTGCAGGGAGCGCCGATATGCATGCTCACGGGGATCACCACCTGGGGCGGCGGGGGCAGAGGCGTAATGGGTGAGGCGGCGGAATACCGCTTGCCGTCATCCGGGTGTATACCGCCGAAAAAGCCGTGCTTCATGGCGAAACACCTCCGATCTTTTCAGAATCGCCTGCGGAATCTTAATATCTGATTATAGCACAGGAGCTCTGCATTCGTCCACATGAATCGGCAAAAATTGCAAAATAATGTGTGCATTATGGACAAAAACCGGTCCGGGCGGGACCGGTTTTTGATGTCATCCGGACTAAAGGGAGGAAAGCGCCTCCACGTCGATGCGCACCGCCCCCTCCGTATCCATGGAGCTGTCCTCCCGGATCCCTGCGGCGGCCCGCTCCTGGTTCCATACCACATGGTGCACCGCGCCGCAGCGAACGCCCAGGTGGGCGGAGGCCACAAAGAGGGCGGCGCTTTCCATCTCGCTGGCCAGGACCCCCAGCCGCTTCCAGGCCGCCCAGTTTTCCTGCAGCTCCTCCGCCACAGGCATGACCTCAGGCCGGTGCTGGCCATAGAAGGAATCCTTGCACTGCACCACGCCGATCTCATACCGGAGGCCCAGGCGGGCGGCAGCCTCCTCCAGGGCCCGGGTAACGTAGTAATCCGCAGCGGCGGGATAGGCCAGAGGGGCATATTCCCGGCTGGTCCCCTCAGAGCGAACGGCGGCGGCGGCGATCACCGCGTCCCCGGGCTGCACATCCAGGCGGATGCCGCCGCAGGTCCCCACCCGGATAAAGGTATGGGCCCCCAGCTCCGCCAGCTCCTCCAGGGCGATGACCGCGCTGGGGCCGCCGATGCCGGTGGAAACGGCGGAGACCCGCTTCTCCCCCACCCAGCCGGTGATGATGCGGAACTCCCGGTTCTGGCCGATCAGCCGGGGCTCCCGAAAATACCGGGCGATGCTGTCGCACCGGGCCGGATCCCCCGGAAGGAGGCAGTATTCCCCCACCTCTCCGGGACCGCAGTTCAAATGATACTGTTTTCCGTTGATGAACATGACATCTCCCCTCCCGTCCGTCCCACTTGCTTTTATACAGGAAAGCGGCTATAATATTTATGTTATCCATCCCCTTTCCGGATCCGCCGGAAAGGATCTATGAGGTCATTATGAAGAAACATCTTGTGAGCGTGCTCTGTCTGATCCTGGGCATTGCCATAGGGGTCTGCGGCTGTCTCATCGTCCTGGTGGCGGGGGAATCCTCCGGCCGGGGGCAGCTGCCGCCGGAGAGTCCCAACCTCCCCCGGGAGTCCGGCCTGCAGGACAGTGAGCTTACCGCCCTGGCCTATACCGTCGCCGGACTGATCCGGGAGGGGGATTACCGCACCCTTTCCACCTATATCCACCCGGTATACGGCCTGGTCTTCGCCCCCAATTCTACCATCAATCTTGCCTCGAATCAATGCTTCACTCCCAACCGGGTGGCCTATACGGCGGAGGACAGCACCATCTACGTCTGGGGCACCAGGTACGGGACGGACGAGCCCATCCAGCTCACCACAGCCCAGTATTTCTACGGCTATGTGTACAACCGGGATTATGTCCGCGCCCCCCTGATCGGGGTGAACCATATTGTGAAATCCGGCAATGCCCTGGAGAACGTCACCTCCGTCTTTCCCGAGGGAAAGTTTGTGGACTTCTGCTTCCCCGGCGCGACGGACGGCAGCGGCTGGAGCACCCTGCGCATCGTCTTCGAGCCCTATGAGGGGGAGATGAAGCTCAGCGCCCTGATCCACAGCGAGTACACGGAATAAACGAAGGATGCAGGAATCCCTCTATGCGGCGATACGCCGCATAGAGGGATTGTCTTTTTCCGGCGGAGCCGGGCCTTCCCGCCGGAAGGCCCCTTCCGGGGATGCGCGGGATCGGCGCCCGGGTTCCCGCCGAGCCGGTCAGTCAGCCGTCCGCTCCTCTCCCCAGAAGAAGAGGGCCACGGTATCCGGCCCGGTATGGCTGCCGATGGTGGCGCCGATATTGAAGATTTCCGGCCTGCCGTCCAGACGGGGGAAGGCGGCGGTGATCAGGTCCGCCACCGCCCGGGCGTCCTCCATGCAGGCGGACTGACACAGGAAGCACTTGCCGTCGTAGTCCGCCCCGTCCCGGGCATATTTCTGCATGCGCTTCACCATCTCCCGGATCACACGCTCCTTGCCCCGGACCTTGCTCTGGGGCTTCAGATGTCCCCCCTCGTCCACATGGAGCAGGGGGCAGATATGGAAAACACCGCCGAAGATCCCCGCGGCCTTGGAGACCCTGCCGCCCCGGACATAATAGCTCAGGTCCGTGGAGAAGAACCAGTGCTGGACCTTCTTCTTGTTGGCCTCGGCCCAGTCCGCCAATTCCTTCGCGCTCAGGCCCTCGTCCCGCTTCCCCGCCAGGGCGTCCATGAAGAAGCCGAAGCCGGAGGAGGCACAGAGGGAGTCCACCACATAAACATGCCGTTCCGGGTATTGCTCCCCGGCAATGTTGGCGGCGTTCTTCGCCGCGTTATAGGTGCCGGAAATGCCGGAGGAGAGGCAGACATGCACGATATCCTTCCCCTGGCTCAAAAACCTGCCGAAGTAGCTCAGGTATTCCGCAATATTCACCTGGGCGGTGCTGGTCTCCGCCCCCTCCCGCAGAATGCGGTAGAATTCCTCCGCGCTGAGGCTTTCCCAGCAGTCGTCCTCCCGCTCCACCCCGTTCACGGTATAGTGAAAGCCGATGGTCTCGATATCCAGATCCCGGAAGCGCTGCGCGGTCAGGTCCGCGCAGGTGCAGCAGCTGAGAATGTAATCCGCCATGGGTACGCTCCTTTCCAAATATACAAGGGCGAAGAGGATCTCTCCCCTTCGCCCTAAGCATACCCATATGCCCGGGAGAGAGCAATCTACTCTCCCGGAAAGCGTCTCTACGGACCGTAGAAAGCCCGGATGCGCCTATCTATTTCCGTTTTTCTCCTCCGAAGCCCGCCTCCGGATCCGGTAGCCCAGCAGGACCAGCAGCTCCGCCGGCACCAGCACCACAAAAAGCTGCCAGGGCCGATAGGCCCGGAGGAAAAAGGCCAGCACCAGGAAGCCCGCCAGCACCAGGGCGGCGACGATCCATTTGTTGAACTTCCGGCCGTTGAAGAGGGTATTCATCACCAGCAATGCGATGAGGGAGATCGGCACCCCCATGAGGAGGATGACCCAGTAGATCTTCCCCAGGATCCAGAAGATCACGAAGAGCAGGGCCGCCAGGGTCCAGACCCCCAGGAAGGCCACCCCCGCCACGGCATTCTTGTCGATGACGACGCTGTTTTTCCGCCGGGTCTCTTCCGACTCCCATTTATCATGGGACTCCAGCAGCCAGTCCACGCTCACGCCGAAGATCTGGGAAAGGCTTTTCAGCACGGCCGCGTCCGGCAGGGCCTCCGTCCGTTCCCACTTGGAGACCGACTTATCCGAGTAATGGATCCGTTCTGCCAGCTCAGCCTGGGTGAGATTCGCCTTTTGACGCAGGGAAATCAGATTCGCGGCAAAGATTGCCCTCAGTTCCTCCATTCCCATTCATCTGTCCTCCCCAGGCTCGGGCGTCCCGCCGGGACGCTCCGCTTATGCCGTCTTATTTCTTCACATGCAGGATCGGAGAAAGCGGCTTGTAGATCAGCCAGGTGATCAGCGCGATCACGAAGCCCTTCAGCAGATTGAAGGGGGCGGTGACGAACAGCAGCAGCTTCCATTCCGTATCCACAAAGGGCAGGGTCTTCGTCGCCATGCCGATGATACCGGACAGGTCCATATGGAAGGCGGACATGTATACCGGGATCAGGATCAGCCAGTTCACCAGCACCCCCGCCACGATCATGCACAGGGTGCCCAGGCCCATGCCGGCAAGGGCGGTGCGCCGGGTCTTGTTGCGCCTGTACAGCAGCGCCGCAGGCAGGATATACGCGGCGCCCATGATGATATCCGCCACATTGCCGATGCCCATGGTGGAGCCGATGCCCTTGAACAGGACATGGATCACGTTCTTCAGCAGCAGGATGATCAGGGCGGGCACCGGACCCATGGAAAACGCCCCCAGCAGGACGGGAAGATTGCTGAAATCCAGCTTGTAGAAGGCGACCACGGGGATCTCCAGCAGCAGGAACAGCACTGCCGAAAGCGCGGTGAGCACGCCGATGCGGGTGACGTACTGCGCGGGTAGGGTGTTGGTCTTTCTGACTTCGTTCATGGGAATACCTCCTTTTCTGTATCGCCCCGAAAAGGCAAACGCCCGGGGCATGTGCCTCAGGCGCAGGTATTCCGATTCATGGCGGAAGACCGCCGATCAGCGAAAAACCCATCTTCTTTCATCCGGACTATACCGTCGGTATCGGATTTGCACCGATTCGGCCTCCGCAGAGGCTCGCAGACTTTCCGCCCGTTTCACGGCCGGTTCACTGCCGGTGGGGAATCGCACCCCGCCCTGAAGACGTTCCCATTATACCCCATAAGCGGGATTTGTCAAGGGCCGGGTATCCCCTTTCGCGGAGAAACGCCGAACTGCTTCCGGAAGGCCCGGGCAAAGGCGGAATAATCCCGGTAGCCGCAGCCGAAGCAGGCCTCCGTCGGGCTGACGCCCCGGGCCAGCATATCCCGGGCCAGAAGCAGCCGCTTGCCGGTGATATACCGGTGCAGGGGGTATCCCGTTTCCTCCCGGAAGCGGCGCATCAGGTGGTACTTGCTCATGTAGAACCGCTCCGCCAGGGCCTCCGCGCTCAGCTCCTCCGTCAGCTCCCCGGCGATCACCTCCAGCACCCGCTGGATCTCCCCGTCATACTGGGCGGCCGGCCGCTCCCGCTGCCCCAGGGAGAGACGGCAAAGCTCCAGCATCAGCCGCTTCAGCTCCAGCTCCGCCAGGAATGCCGCTCCGTAGCCAGACCGTTCCCCCATCGCGGCCTCCAGCGCCCGGAACCGCTCCAGGACGCCCATGCCCTGCTCCGGGGGAAGACGGAGCACGAAGCTGCCCTCAGAGGCCAGGTCGAAGCACCGGTCCAGGGGGGAAGCCTCCGGCTGCCGCAGCTCATCCGGATCCAGATACAGCACATATCGACTGTAGGGGGACTGGCCTGCGGACTCCGGCCGATGCACGCTGCCCCGGGGCACCAGCACCAGATCCCCCGCCTCCAGCGGATAGCGGCGGCCCTCGATGATATACTGCACCCGTCCCCCCAGGAACAGCAGGACCTTGTGGAAGCTGTGGTAATGGAACTCGATCTCCCCCAGGTCCGTCCGGTCGCTGAGGTGGAACAGGCGGAATTTTTCCCGCAGATACCCGCGGATCTGAATGTCTTCCATATCCCTCTCCGCAATTTTTGCTCAGATTATAGCATAATATGCGTATTTATTGCAAGAGGTTCAGCGCTATAATGAAGTATACCATCTGGAAAGGAAGGTTTGTATGAAAACAGGACGCGGTTTCTTCAAAAGCTACTGGTTCATCATCTGTATGCTCATCGGCATCGCGGCTGGCTGCATCGTCGGCGCGATTTGGCCGGGAGCCACGGCCCTGGAGCCTCTGGGCACCCTCTTCATCAACGCCATGTTCTGTGTGGTGGTCCCTATGGTTTTCTGCTCCATTGCCTCCGCCATCGCCAATATGCAGAGCCCCGGGCGGGCGGGCAGGCTCCTGGGCACCACGGTCGTCACCTTTCTGGTGACTGCGGCCATCGCGGCGATCATCATGTACGTCATCGTCCGCTTCCTCCCCATCTTCACCCTGGAGCCGGAGTATGAGCCCGGCGAGGCCGGCACCATCGGCGCTGCGGCCATGATCGTGAACTTCTTCACCAAGCCGGATTTCACCGACCTGTTCAGCCGCCGGGCCATCCTGCCGCTGATCGTGGCGGCCATTCTCTTCGGCTTCGGCGTGCAGCTCTCCGGCGGCGCGGAAACCCGGACGGCAAAGCTTCTGGCGGATCTCACGAACTGCATCATGAAGACGGTGAAGCTGATCACCTACTACGCCCCCATCGGCTTTTTCGGCTTCTTCGCCAGCCTGGTGGCGGTCCATGGGAAGGACTTCGTCACCAACTATGCCCGGGCCATCATCGTCTACTATGTGGTCGCTTTCGCCTATATGTTCGTCTTCTTCCCCCTCTACGCCCGCTTTGGCGGCGGCAAGGGAGGCGCGAAGGTGATGTTCCGGCATCTGTTCCGTCCCGCGGCGGTCTCCTTCGGCACCTGCTCCAGCGTCGCCACCATCCCCACCAATATGGAGGTGGCGGAGGAGACAGGCATCTCCAAGGAGGTCAGCGATATTGTGCTTCCCATGGGCGCCACCATGCATATGGACGGCAGCGCCATGAGCGCCATCATCAAGGTGGCCTTCCTTTTCGGCATGTTCGGCAAGGATTTCGGCACGGGCGAAGCCATCCTGGCCATCGTCATTGCCGTGTTCTCCTCTGTAGCCATGTCCGGCATCCCGGGGGGCGGCGGCACCGGAGAGCTGGTGCTCTGCACCCTCTTCTTCCCGGATCAGCTGGCGGTGGCCTTCCCCATCGCCCTGGCCATCGGGGACCTGGTGGATCCCCCCGCGACGATGGTGAATGCCGCCGGAGACTATGTGGCAAGCTACATCGTTTCCCGTTTCGTGGACGGAAAGGACTGGCTGCAGAAGAAGCTCGCTGGGAAGGAATAGGAAACCGGAATATGGGGTCCTCGAAAAGGCGGGAGGCCGCAGCCTCCCGTCTGAGCGTGTCGACAAACCCCGTTATGTCATCGCAAGGAGTACGCGCACGTCCCTGCGAGGGGCCCTCGCGCGCGGAATGGAGCGAAGCGACGTGGCGGTTCGTTCTCTCGTCCCCTTGGTCATGTTAAAAATATAAGGACGGGAGTTACGGATTGCCACAACCGGTGACGTCGGTCACCGGTTTCGCAATGACCATTTTCGATGGTCTGGTACTTTGTCTACAGTCTGAGGCGGGAGGAAGCAGCCTCCCGCCTTTTTCCTGTGCGCCGCCCTTTTCATATGCAGCAGTCCCAGCGGCATTTCTTCATGTCCACCCGCCCGCCGGGCAGGAAGGAAACCCCCTCCTCCTCCAGCAGGAAGCGCTGCTCCGGCCAGCCGGGGACCGTTCTTCCGGAAGCGGAAACCACACGGTGGCAGGGGTAATCCCCATACTGCCCCGAATGATGCAGGACCCAGCCCACCCATCGCGCCTGCCCCTCCTGTCCCGCCAGCCGGGCCAGCTGCCCATAGGAAGCCACTTTGCCGGGCGGGATCTCCTCCACCAGGGAAAGGATCTCCAGGATCCGATCTGCATCCATGCTTTGCACCTCCATAAGAAAAAGGCTCCGGAGACGCGCTCCGGAGCCCTGTCTGCTTTGGTTGGAATCAGCCCTTGATGGAGCCGATCATGACGCCCTTGACGAAGTACTTCTGCACGAAGGGGTATACGCAGAGGATCGGCAGGGTGGCGAAGATGATGGTGGAGTACTGGAGCAGCTTCTTATACTTGGAGAAGTTGCCGGCCTCGGTCGCCAGGTCGAAGTCCTGGGTACCGGAGGACTCGATGAGGATCTCACGCAGGATGATCTGCAGAGGATACAGCTTACGGTTGGTCAGGTAGATGGCTGCGTTCAGGTATTCATTCCACTTGCCCACCGCGTAGAACAGGGCGATAACGGCGATGGTCGCCTTGGCCAGGGGGAAGGTGATCCGGAAGAGGATGGTCATATGGCCTGCGCCATCCAGCTGGGCGGATTCCTCCAAGCTGGCCGGTATGGCTTGGAAGGCGGTTCGAACGATGATGATGTTGAAGACGCTCACCAGGCCCATCAAGACAATTACCCAACGGGTGTTCACGATGCCCAGGTACTTGTTGACCATGTAGGTCGGGATCAGGCCGCCATGGAAGAACATGGTGAAGGTGATGATGAGGATGAGGTACTTCATCCAGATCGTGCCCCGGCGGGACAGGCAGTAGCCGCCCAGGGAGCAGAAGATCACGCTCAGGATGGTACCGCTGATCACGTAGAAGAAGGTGTTGGCGTAGCCCATGATCAGGGCATTGTTCCGCAGGACGAAGGTGTAGCCCTTCAGGGTGGCGGGATGGGTCTCATCGTACAGAGGCCACAGGATGATGCCGCCGGAGAACTGGGTCAGCAGGTCGGGATCGCTGATGGAGGCGAACAGGACGTGCAGCAGAGGCGCCAGGCAGGCAAACGCCAGCAAAAGCATGATCAGAACATTGATGACACGGAAAATGATCCGCGCCGGGGATTCCTTGATTTTCATTGTGCTTTACCCTCCTTCTTGCACTTAGAACAGGCTCGTCTCGGAGTACTTGCGGCTCACGCTGTTGGCGATGAAGAGGAGCAGCAGGTTGACGAAAGAGTTGAACAGACCGACGGAGGTGGAGTAGCCGAAGTCGCCGTCGATCAGACCGCGCCGGTAAACGAAGGTGGTGATGGTATCGGCCACTTCATAGGTGAGGGGCCGGTACAGGAGCAGGATCTTCTCCATCGCGGTGGAGAGGAGGCTGCCGATCTGGAGGATGAGCATGATGATGATGGTGGGGGCGATGCCGGGAATGGTGACGTGCAGAGTCTGCTGCCACCGGTTGGCGCCGTCGATCTTGGCCGCCTCATACAGCTCCTGATCCACGCCGGAGAGGGCGGCCAGGTAGATGATGGAGCCATAGCCGACGCCCTGCCAGGTATTGGATAGTATGTAGATGGGGCGGAAGTAGCTTCTCACGCTCATCAGGTCCTTGTTCTCCGCCAGGCCCAGCTTGGTGAGCAGGATGGTGAAGGCGCCGTTGTAGGAGAAGAAGTCCACGATAATGCCGCAGATGACCACCACGGAGATGAAGAACGGCATATAGCTGATGGTCTGGATGACCTTCTTGAAGAGCTGATTCTCCAACTCGTTCAGCAAAAGAGCCAGGATGATGGGGGCAGGGAAGTTGATGATCAGGTTGCCGACGCTGAGGATCAGCGTATTGCGCAGCAGGCGGACCAGATAGTAGCTCTTGAAGAAATCCACGAAGTTCTTCAGACCGATCCACTTACTGAAGAGGAAGCCGCCGCGGGCGGAGTAATCCTCAAAAGCAAGGGCGATACCGACCATGGGCAGGTAGTTCCAGATGAGGAAATACAAGATGATGGGAATCGCCATCAGATACACGGCTCGATTGTGTATCCAGTCTTTTTGAATGGTCTTTTTGTTCATACCGCTTCTCCTTTTCCACTGAATTCAAGGACAGAACGCTTTATGCACTTTCACATAAATCCAGTCTTGGTTAGGTCGATTATAGCACACTATCACAAAAATACAAGTCAAAATTTCTAGTTTTCTCAGAACTTTTTGAGCAAAATGCTGTGAATCCCCCCTCCCAGCCCTCCCGGCAAGGGGGAAAATGCGCAAATTCCCCGGGTTTGTGCCTTTTGCCCTATCCCCGCCGCCGTATGCTTCGGCATATCTTACGCGCTCGGGCCTGTATACATGAAGAGAAAAACCTGACGGGAGGGATGCTTCCGAATGTCCGGGATCCTGCGTTCCGCCGGAACGGTGACCCTGCTGTCCCTGCTCCTGCGCCTGGCCTCCATCTTCACCCAGTCCCGCCTGGCGGAGAGCCTGGGGGCGGAGGGGCTGGGTCTGCTGCAGCTGGCCATGTCGGTGCAGGCGCTGGCGGTGACCCTGGCCATGTCCGGCATCCGCTACAGCGCCACCCGTCTCATCGCCCAGGAGCTGGGCCGGGGACGGGGGGAACGGGTGCGGCGGGTGACCCGCTCCTGCGCCCTGTACGCCCTGTGCTTCAGCCTCCCGGCCATGGCCGGGTCCCTCCTGCTGGCGGATGCCCTCGCCCGCTTCGCCGGGGATCTGCGCATCGCCCCGGCGCTGCGGCTCCTGAGCCTGGGACTCCCCTTTCTCAGCCTGAACGGCGTCCTGGGGGGATACTTCACCGCCGTGGACCGTCCCTGGAAGGGGACGGCGGTGCAGTTGTTTGAGCAGCTTTGCGGCACCGCCCTCATCCTGCTCCTGCTCTCCCTCCCCGGCCGGGGGACCGCGGGCAGCTGCGCCGCCGTGGCCGCTGCCGTGGCCGCGGGGGATCTGGCCTCCCTGCTCCTGGCGCTGGTCCTGTACCTCCGGGACCTGAGGCGGGTGCCGGGGGCGGACCGGCCCTGCCCTCCCTTCCCCCTGGCGGGCCGCCTCCTGCGCCTGTCCCTGCCTCTGGCCCTCAGCAGCTATGCCCGCACCGCCCTGAGCACCCTGCGGAGCATGCTGGTGCCCAAGGCCCTGCGGCGCAGCGGCGTGGGGGCGGCCAGGGCCCTGGAGATCTACGGCGTGGTGGGGGGCATGGTGATGCCGGTGCTCACCTTCGCCTCCGTCTTTTTTCTCGCCCTGGCGGAGCAGCTGATCCCCGCCCTGACCCGGGCCCAGGTGCGCCGGGACCGGTCCGGGCTGGAGAGTACGGCGGGGGGAAGCCTGCGCCTCTGCCTCCTGCTCTCCTCCGGGGTGGCCCTGTGCCTCTGGCTCCTGGGCCCCGCCCTGGGTCGGTGGCTTTACCGCAGCGGAGAGACGGGGGAGCTGATCCGGGCCCTGGCGCCCCTGGTGATCGTCATGTATCTGGATACGGTGGTGGACGGAATGCTGAAGGGACTGGGGCTCCAGCTGGACTCCATGCTCATCAATCTGGGGGACGCCTGTCTCACCCTGCTGGCGGTATGGTTCCTGCTTCCCCGCTTCGGCGTCCCCGCCTACATCGCCATTCTGTATGGCAGCGAATGCTTCAATTTCCTGCTGAGCTTCCTGCGCCTCGGCCGCAGCATCAGGACAAAACTGTTGTAATCCCACGGCAGATGGGGTATGATTTTCCCGGTGATGAATGATGAAACTGATGATCCTGGACGGCAACAGTCTGATCAACCGGGCCTTTTACGGGGTCCGTCCCCTCACCACGGGGGACGGGCTGCACACCCATGCGGTGTACGGCTTCCTCATGATCCTGAACAAGCTCCTGCGGGAGGATGAGCCCGATGCCCTCTGCTGCGCCTTCGACCGGAAGGCCCCCACCTTCCGCCATGCCCTGTATGACGCATACAAGGGCACCCGCAAGCCCATGCCCCAGGAGCTGGCGGAGCAGCTGCCCTGGCTGAAGCAGGTGCTGGACGCCCTGGGCGTTCCCCGCTTCGAGATGGACGGCTGGGAGGCGGACGACCTGCTGGGCACTCTGGCGGACCGCTGCGCCCGGGAGGGCTGGGAGAGCATCCTGGTCACCGGGGATCGGGACAGTCTCCAGCTCATCTCCCCATCCACCCGGGTACGGCTCATCACCTCCAAGCCCGGGCGGAGCGACAGTACATTATACAATGAGGAGCTGTTCACGGAGGAATACGGCTTCCCTCCTCCCCGTCTGGTGGATCTGAAGGCCCTGATGGGGGACAGCTCGGACAATATCCCCGGGGTCCCCGGGGTGGGGAGCAAGACCGCCTCGGACCTGCTGCGGACCTACGGCTCCCTGGAGGCGGTTTACGCCCATTTGGCGGAGCTGAAGCCCGCTGCGGCGAAAAAGCTGGAGGCGGGAAGGGAAAGCGCCCTGCTCTCGTACAAGCTGGCGACCATTTCCCGGGAGGCTCCGGTGGAGCTGGCTTCTCTGGACAGCCTTCTTCGGAGGGAGCCTGACCGGGAGACCCTGTATACCCTCTTCACCCGGCTGGAGTTCACCCGCCTCATGGAGACCTACGGCCTCGCCGCTCCTCCTCCCTCCGGGGAGATCCCCTCCGCCGGGGCGGACTGGCGGGAGGCTGCGCCGGAGGAGGTCCTTTCCGCCTGCCGGGAGGCGGGCAAGGCGTATTTCGTCTGCGCCCGGGATCTGTCTGCCTTTGCCGTGCTGGCGGGAAACGGGGCTTTTCTCCTGCGGGAGCCGGACCCCGCCTTTCTCCGGGCCTTCTTCGCCCCGGACCTGCCCAAGGCCGGGGACGGGCTGAAGGATCTGATGACTGTCCTGCTGGAGCGGGAGATCCCCTTCGGCGGCTTCACCTTCGACGCCGGGCTCTGCGCCTGGCTCCTGGACCCCACGGACGGGAATTACGCCCTCCCCCGGATCGCCAAAAAGCTCCTGGACCGGAGCCTGCCCGAGGCGGTATACGATACCCCCGGCGTATGGTCCGGATCGGACTCCTCCGCTGCCCTGGAGGCGCTGAAGCTCCATGGGGAAGCCCTCCGGGAGCTGGAGACCCATATCCTTCCCCTGCTGGAGGAGCAGGGGCTGCTGGACCTCTTCCGGCAGGCGGAGCTCCCCCTCTGTCCCGTGCTGGCGGAGATGGAGCATGCCGGCTTCACCGTGGACCGGGATGCCCTCACCCGCTTCGGGGAGGCCCTGGGGGAAGGGATCGAGCAGCTGCAGAACAGCATCTACGCCCAGGCGGGGGGCGCCTTCAACCTGAATTCCACCAAGCAGCTGGGCGCCTTCCTCTTCGATCAGCTGGGACTGCCTCCCCTGGGAAAGACCAAGAGCGGGTATTCCACCAATATCGAGGTGCTGGAAAAGCTCCGGAGCAGGCATCCGGTGGTGGAGGAGATCATCCGGTACCGCCAGCTGAGCAAGCTGAAATCCACCTATGCCGACGGGCTGGTGAAGGTCATCTCCCCCGACGGGCGCATCCGCACCCGGTTCCACATGACCGCCACCGCCACGGGCCGCCTCTCCTCCTCCGACCCCAATCTCCAGAATATCCCCGTGCGGACGGAGCTGGGGGGCGAGGTGCGGAAGATGTTCGTGGCCTCCCCCGGCTGCGTGCTGGTGGACGCGGACTATTCCCAGATCGAGCTGCGCATCCTCTCCCACCTCTCCGGGGACAGGGTGATGCAGCAGGCCTTCCGGGAGGGGGAGGATATCCACCGGGCCACCGCCGCCCAGGTTTTCGGCGTGGAGCCTGCCCAGGTCACGAGCCTCATGCGCAGCCGGGCCAAGGCGGTGAATTTCGGCATCGTCTACGGCATCTCCGACTTTTCCCTGGCACAGGATCTCCATATCACCCGGGGGGAGGCCCGGGCCTATATGGACAGCTACCTGGAACGGTTCAGCGGGGTGCGGGCCTATATGAAGGAGACGGTGGAGCGGGCGAAGCGGGATGGATACGCCGTCACGATGTTCGGCCGCCGCCGGTACCTGCCGGAGCTCAGCTCCTCCAACTATAACCTCCGCTCCTTCGGGGAGCGGGTGGCCCTGAATATGCCGGTGCAGGGCACCGCCGCGGATATCATCAAGCTGGCCATGGTGCGGGTCTATCGCCGTTTCCGGGAGGAGCTGCCCCAGGCCCGGCTCCTGCTCCAGGTGCACGATGAGCTCATCGCCGAATGTCCCCCGGAGCTGGCGGAGAAGGCCGCCCGGCTGCTGGAGGCGGAGATGTCCGCCGCCGCGGTGCTGGATGTGCCTCTCCTGGCGGAGGCCCATATCGGCGCCAGCTGGTACGACGCGAAATGACGGGCCCCCTTGCGCTGGTCACCCTGACGGAGGCCATGCTGCCCCGGGTGCTGGAGCTGGAGAAGCTCTGCTTCAGCCTGCCTTGGAGCCGGGACGCCTTCCTGCCGGAGCTGACGGATCCCGCCTGCTGCTGGCTGGCCGCCCTGGCGGAGGGGGAGGTGGCCGGCTATGCCGGGATGCGGACGGTGCTGGACGAGGGCTATATCTCCAATATCGCCGTCTCCCCCGCTCTGCGGAGGCAGGGCGTCGGCATGGCCCTGGTGCAGGCGCTGCAGCGGGAAGGGGAAAACCGGCAGCTCCGCTTCCTCACCCTGGAGGTCCGGGTGGGAAACCGGGAGGCCCGGCGGCTCTATGAACGGGCGGGCTTCCGGGCGGTGGGTCTGCGTCCCGGCTACTACGAGAAGCCCCGGGAGGACGCCCTGCTCATGACCTATGATTATCCGGAAGGAGATAACGCGGTATGATCATCCTCTCCATCGAATCCTCCTGCGATGAAACCGCCGCCGCCCTCACCCAGGACGGGCGGCGGGTGCTTTCCAGCATCATCCATTCCCAGGTGGATATCCATACCCTCTATGGCGGCGTGGTGCCGGAGCTGGCCTCCCGCAGCCATATCCAGGCGGTATCCCGCCTGGCGGCGCTGGCTCTGGAGGAGGCGGGCCTCTCCCGGAAGGAGATCGACGCCGTGGCCGTCACCTATGCCCCGGGCCTCATCGGCGCGGTGCTGGTGGGGGTGAGCTTCGCCAAGGGCGCCGCCCTCTCCCTGGGCGTGCCGCTTATTCCCGTCCACCATATCCGGGGGCATATCGCCGCCAACTATATCGCCCACCCGGACCTGGAGCCCCCCTTCGTGTGCCTGGTGGCCTCCGGGGGCACCAGCATGATCGTGGACGTACAGGACTATACCCGCATGACCGTTCTGGGCTCCACCCGGGATGACGCCGCCGGAGAATGCTTCGATAAGGCCGCCCGGGTCCTGGGCATCGGCTACCCCGGCGGGGCCCAGATCGACAGCCTCAGCCGCAGCGGCGATCCGGAGAAGTACAAGCTCCCCCAGGCCCATGTGAACGGCAATCCCTATGATATGTCCTTTTCCGGTCTCAAGACCGCCGTGGTGAACCTGGCCCATACGGCGAAGCAGCGGGGGGAGGAGCTGGACCTTCCCAGCCTGGCGGCGGCCATCTGCCGGGCGGTGAGCGATACCCTTCTCTCCCGGGCCCTCCTGGCGGCGGAGGAAAAGGGCTACGGGAAGCTGGCCATCGCCGGGGGCGTTTCCGCCAACACCCTCCTGCGGGCAGACCTGGAGGCCGCCTGCGCCCGGTCCGGGCTCAGGGCCTACTGCGCGCCCCTCTCCCTCTGCGGGGACAACGCCGCCATGATCGGCTGCCAGGGCTACTATGAATACCTGGCCGGCGCCCGGGCCGACAGCAGCCTGAACGCCTATGCCACCATGTCCCCGGACTCCGCCCTCATCCGCTGGTGAGTGCCCCGGTTTCGGGATTATGTTAATTTGTGTTTCCGCAAAATCCGGGGAAAACCCCGGATTTTGCCTCGTTTTTTCCCCGGATTTCCCGGTCCATTGCCGGTTTACCGGGCTTTTTAAATGTGGATAACTATGTGGACAATGTGGATAACTTACTGTATTGCCTCTTCCAAGGAATGATTACGTAAACCGGTTCTTTCCGGGAAAGGCCCCCGGAGCCCCGGAAATGCCTCAGAAAAATCAAGAAGATTAAACAAAAAATCAGAGAATTTTCCCATGGTCCCGTCCCTTCGGAATTTCCTCCTCCCAACGGGATTCCCGGGATCTTCCTTTTTCCCCAGAGTATGACAAGAATGATTACAAAATGTAATTTCCCCGGGATGCAGAAAACCACGTTTCCGGCATTGACAAACGGAAATGGCATGGTATAATGCAAAGGCTGATGTTTCCCGCTGGATTAGCTCAGTTGGTAGAGCACCTGATTCGTAATCATGAGGTCGTCGGTTCAAGTCCGACATCCAGCTCCAATGCCGCCGCGGACTGCGTATCGTCCGCGGCGGCGTTTTTTTGCAGGCTCCGGAAGAGGACCCTTCCGTTTTTCCGGGGCGGTGATTTGAAAGCGATAGCCAAACCGTGTATAATTTCTTCAGCGAGCGGGAATCTGCAGAGGAGGAATGGCCAATGAAAAGGATAGCGAAATGGGTTCTTTGGATAACCATTGGCATAAGCATAATCGTTCAGGGAATCATCGGGATCAAGCTTCTGGATGAAAATTATGACTTCATCACCGAGGCATACATCGGAGCGGCCTGCTTCGCGATTCTGTTTCTCTGTATCCTGATTCAAGCCTTCGGCAGAAAATGCCCCCATTGCGGAAAAGCCATGCATGAAAAGGGGGATTTCTGCCCTCACTGCGGAAAGAGGATCGACGAAGAGTAAAGTCCCCGCCAGACCGGGGTTCCTTTTCCAAACAAATCCCGCTTTATCCCCATCTGCGTTTATGCGTTCATGGGCTTTTTGGTCAGATAAAGGACATAGGTGTCTTCAAATACAACTCTACCGCCATTTTCTGCAACGGTTTTCCTGAGCCCTTCAAAAAAAGCCGTCTTATACGGCTCCGGTATAACAATATGATCGCAATGGGTACCGCAGTAAGAAACATATTCATCCGGATTCATTTCGCGTCTCCCGCAGAAATCATGCCGCTGGAAGTCTATATATCCGTAGCATGCCGCGTTATGATATTTGAAGCCGCCATGGGTATAAGGAATTTCCGGTCGATAATATTGATCATATAACTTCTGGATTTTCGCGTAGAGTTCTTCATTTGATGTTTTGTAATCTGACTGGGTCAGCATCATCGCCAGAACTCCGCCCGGTTTAAGCAATTCATAGGTTTTTGAAAATGCGATATCCTCCGGAATCCACTGAATGGTCGCCGCAGAATAAATCATATCAAATCTCTGTGTTCCAAAGTCGTATGTAATGAAATCATCATTCACGATGTGGAAGTTGGAGAACGAGCTGTATTTTTCTTTCATTTTTGCATATAAATGCTCTCCAAGCTCTATGGCGTTATAGTCACATCCGGTCTGCAAAATGGGGTCAGTGGCTTGTCCTGTTCCAGGCCCGATTTCCAGAACTTTTTTCCCGGGACAAATCCCGGCATAGTTAATAAGGTACTGAAACAATTCCTGGCTGTATCTGGGTCTGAACCGGTCAAACTGTTCCGGAATGGTATCAAATATCTTTCTGAATTCCATACACTACCTCCGCTGCTGCCGATTGATCAATATCCTGACAAAGGGGAATTTGTCAGTCATACGTTTGTTTCAAGTTCTTCGACTGAATGGTGATTCGTGGAGTTTCTATGTTCATCTTATTTTCCTCCCGATGTTCATATCTTGCCGCCAAGCAGAAGCTTTGCCATTGTCTGCTCTCTGTGCGAGAACGTCAGGCCAAAACTGTTGTATGTTCATTATATCTCCTTGCAAAAAACTTGTTCTCCGTCTGAAGATGTACGAGAAAATTCAAACCCATTACGGATATAAAAGCCTTCAGCCTTTCTAACAGGAACAAGCTCTATATACTTTGCTCCCAATGATTGAAGATGTTTTTCGACCATTCGATATGCGGCAGAACCAACGCCGGAGTTTCTACACTCTGCACATACATAGAAGTTGTTAATAAAGCCTTTGTTACATTCTTCGTGGAACGAATAGGTAATTAAACCAATGCAAACTTTATTTTTTACAATCCGCATAACAAAATACGGATTATGTTCTTGAAGTGTCTGATCAATCAAATGTGCGTTCAGTTCATCATTGTGAAGATCATCAATGTTTTCTTGATATTCTTCTTCGTCGCATACTTCGCTCAGATATGAACTGAACAAACCGTAGAAATCATCCCATTCATCTTTTTTCTGTAAATCAAATCGTATCAGTTCAATCATAGGTTGCCTCCCTGCTTTACACCCAACTGATGAAGGAATAATCGATACCGTTGTTTTCGCAAAACGCTCCAAGGCTTTCACAGCCTTTTAACCCGAAGAAGCGCAGACGCATTATCAATTTTAGGCTCGTCATGCATTCTCCTTCACAAGCTGCGATTTATGCGTTTCTTCCATCGTTCCGATAAACGGGAATTTGAAATCCCCGAAATCATAGGCGCTTGCCGCTGATTATTGGACTTTAATGAAATCCTCTGAAACCGCCCCAAACAAAGGATTTCCCGCAATCTGCTCACTGAGCCCCTTGATCCAATGCTACACCGTTTCAACAAGGCCTCGCCGCTCAAAAGGGCAAAAAGCAAGGGCAGAAAAACATATAACGGAATACAACAAGGCATGGCAATCGGGAGCCTGCGACACATGTGCGAACAGATCAACAAAGACATTATACAGGAGGATTTTCCTATGGAAAAGTTATCGTTTTACGCATACAATTGATTCCTGATCTTATTTGTCTGATAAGGTGTCAAGGAAAATCCGGATCCCTTCAGTGCACACTTGACCAACGCTTTTGTAAGTCCGGGAACAGCATCATCGCGCAGTGCATCATCAATATCCATCCAGACGACCTCACTGTTTTCATCGCCGTCCGATCTTGCCGCTCCCTCAATATACTCAGCGGCAAAGATGACGTACCAATCCTTTTCATTAAACCGGATACCAAGCAGTCTGCCTGCTCTGACTTTTACTCCGGTCTCCTCCAGATATTCCCGTACCAAGGTCTCTTCCGGCAGTTCTCCGAATCTGACATATCCGCCGGGAATGATCAGCTTTCCTTTTCCGCTCCCGTAGGTATGTCTTGCAAGCAATACCTTGCCGTCCTTCAAGCAAACCCCTGCCACCGACTGGCTCCAATTCGTGCTGTTCATCTCTTCTATTTCCATCTTTACTGTCTCCAATCCCGGTGCTCCTGTACATATGTCTTCCGGAACATACTCCGGATCCTTAGATAAGCAGCTGTGTTCGATCCATTCCTCCGGATCTTCGATACGTCTCAAGCCATCTGTTCCATCCATGGAATCACCACAGTCGAGAAACTCTTTTCGATATGCCTGAATCTGGCGGCTGTATTCTGTCGTGGGTTCCGGCAGAACCATTTTCGTTTTGGGCTTTTTTCTGCGGTCAGCGGGTTTGACTGCATTCCCCGGGATAAGCCAGAGATTTCCCTTCTTGAATGCGCCGGGGATCCTTCCGGTTTCGCAGTATATGGTTACCATACGCGCCGTGATTCCCCACAGCTCACCTGCTTCTTTTACAGTCAATAAGTCCATGGTCATCCTCCAAGATTATCCAAAAAGCGGCAAAGCCAGTTTACCATGAAAAGTATGTTTTTTCAACATCTCGAAATATATCCATAAGACGAAAACCTTCCGATAAGCAATCAGGGCAATCACAAAAAGGAAGATTGACTGGGAAGAGCATCCGTATCTGCTATGATCTGATCGGGTTCATCCCGCCGAGTGAACCGATGGAACAGGAAATGGCATGACCCGAAGATCATGCCATTTCCGAAAACGATGATACTTTCTTATGAGGGGAGGCCTGACAGCGGCCGCTCCCGTTCCCTGTTCATTGAGCTGAAATCTGCGTTCTCGAAGCAGATTCCGGATGAAGCGCCCTGAAGGCGTCCTCCATTCTGCCCGGCGCAGACTTCTTCGGCTCCCCGCCTCAGCTTTCGCTATCCTCCCGGATCGCAGCCTGGGCCGCGGCGAGTCTGGCAATGGGCACGCGGAAGGGGCTGCAGGATACATAGTCCAGGCCCGCCTTGTGGAAAAACTCCACGGAGGATGGATCTCCCCCATGCTCGCCGCATACGCCCAAGTGGATATCCGGGCGGGCGGCGCGTCCCAGCTGAGCGGCCATTTTGATCAGTTTGCCCACGCCGGTCTGATCCACCTTGGCGAAGGGATCGTTCTCATAGATCTTTTTGTCGTAATACGCGCCCAGGAATTTGCCCGCATCGTCCCGGGAGAAGCCGAAGGTCATCTGGGTCAGATCGTTGGTGCCGAAGGAGAAGAACTCCGCTTCCTTGGCAATTTCGTCCGCGGTGAGGGCCGCTCTGGGGATCTCGATCATCGTCCCCACCTTGTACTTCATGGACACGCCGGCTTCTGCAATGAGCCGGTCCGCCGTCGCCGTCACCACGTCCTTGACATACTTGAGCTCCTTTACCTCCCCCACCAGCGGGATCATGATCTCCGGCACCAGGGTCCAGTCGGGGTGCCTGCCGTTGACACGGATCGCGGCCTTGATCACGGCTTCCGTCTGCATTTCCGCGATCTCCGGGAAGGTCACCGCAAGACGGCAGCCCCGGTGCCCCATCATGGGGTTGAACTCATGCAGGGAGGCGATGATGTCCTTGATCTGCTGAACGGTCTTGCCCTGGGCCTTCGCCAGCTCCTCAATATCCTTTTCCTCTGTGGGAACGAACTCATGCAGGGGAGGATCCAGGAAACGGATGGTGACGGGGTATCCCTGCATCGCCTCATAGATGCCCTCGAAGTCGCTCTGCTGCATCGGCTCGATCTTGGCCAGGGCGGCCCTGCGCTCCTCCACCGTGTCCGCGCAGATCATCTCCCGGAAGGCCTCGATCCGGTCCGCCTCAAAGAACATGTGCTCCGTCCGGGTAAGGCCGATGCCCTGGGCGCCCAGCTCCCTCGCTTTGGCGGCGTCCTTCGGGGTGTCGGCGTTGGTGCGCACCTGCAGCCTTCTGTATTTGTCGGCCCAGGCCATGATGCGGCCGAACTCGCCGGCGATGGTGGCGTCCACGGTGGGGATGACGCCGTCGTAAATGCTTCCGGTGGATCCGTCCAGGGAGATCCAGTCCCCTTCCCTGAAGAGCTTGCCGCCCAGCTCGAAGGTCTTGGATTCTTCATGCATTCTGATGTCTCCGCAGCCGGATACGCAGCATTCCCCCATGCCCCTGGCCACCACCGCGGCATGGGAGGTCATACCGCCCCGCACGGTGAGGATGCCCTGGGCGGCCTTCATGCCCTCGATGTCGTCCGGGGAGGTCTCCAGGCGGACGAGGATCACCCTGGCCTTCTTGTCCTTCTTTACGGCCTCCTTCGCGTCCGCCGCGGTGAAAACGATCTGTCCGCAGGCGGCGCCGGGGGAGGCGCCGAGCCCCTTGCCGATGGGCGTCGCGGCCTTCAGGGCGGCGGCGTCGAAGGTGGGATGGAGCAGGGCGTCCAGGTTGCGGGGGTCGATCATGCTGACGGCCTGCTTCTCATCGATCATACCCTCGTCCACCAGGTCGCAGGCGATCTTCAGGGCAGCCTGGGCGGTGCGCTTGCCGTTTCTGGTCTGGAGCATATAGAGCCTTCCGTGCTCCACGGTGAATTCCATATCCTGCATATCCCGGTAATGGGCTTCCAGGATGGCGCAGACCTCCTTGAACTGCTTGAAAGCCTGAGGGAATTTCTGCTCCATCTCGGTGATCTTCATGGGGGTGCGCACGCCGGCCACAACGTCCTCTCCCTGGGCATTGGTGAGGAATTCTCCGAAGAGGCCCTTGTTTCCGGTGGCGGGATCCCGGGTGAAGGCCACGCCGGTGCCGCAGTCGTCCCCCATATTGCCGAAGGCCATGGATTGGACGTTCACCGCGGTGCCCCAGGAATAGGGGATGTCGTTATCCCGCCGGTACACGTTGGCCCGGGGGTTATCCCAGCTCCGGAACACCGCCTTGATGGCGCCGTAGAGCTGCTCCTTGGGGTCGGAGGGAAACTCCTCCCCCAGCTTCGCCCGGTACTCCTCCTTGAACTGCTCGGCGAGCTTCTTCAGGTCCCCCGCATCCAGCTCGATATCGTGGGTAACGCCCTTTTCCGCCTTCATCTTGTCGATGAGCTGCTCGAAATGCTTCTTGCCCACCTCCATGACCACGTCGGAATACATCTGGATGAATCTCCGGTAGCAGTCCCAGGCCCAGCGGGGGTTCCCGGACATCCGGGAGATGGCGGCCACCACTTCCTCATTCAGGCCGAGATTCAGGATGGTATCCATCATGCCCGGCATGGAGGCTCTGGCGCCGGAGCGAACGGAAACCAGCAGCGGATTCCGAACGTCCCCGAACTTTTTCCCGGTGATCTCCTCCAGCTTGAGGATATACTCGTCGATCTGGGCCCGGATCTCCGGATCGATCTCCCGGCCGTCCTCATAGTACCTGGTGCAGGCCTCCGTGGTGATGGTGAACCCCTGGGGCACCGGCAGGCCGATATTGGTCATTTCCGCAAGGTTTGCTCCCTTTCCCCCAAGGAGCTCCCGCATCTTCGCGTTGCCTTCCGAGAACAGATATACATACTTGTGAACCATGACGATTCTCCTTTTCCGTATGATCAGCTATGATCATTAATGACTGTAATACAGGCAAATGACCGTGTCAAGCCTCCATGGATTTTCTGTCATTCCCTCCCTAAATCCTTCCACAGAAACGGCGGCATATTCGACAGATTGCCCAAAAGCAGAACGGCGGCGCAAATTCCTGTTTTCTCTTCTCCGGGCATATATGCTGAGAACAGCCCCGGCATTCCCGCTGAAAAACCGAGGCTGCCGCTATATTCGTTTTTGCTTTCGGCAAAGCGCGGAAGAGGCCCGGGCAGCGCCCGGTTCATTTCGCCGCCGCCAGGCGTTCCCTGCGCCGCCGGCAGTCATTTTCCAGGCTGCAGCCGCCGCACTCCGTGCACCCCGGCTGTTTTCGGAAATCCAGGCCGTATTCCATCAGCAGGCCGCCCAGGTGCTCCCCCATCTCCAGCAGGTCCTCCGGCCTGCATCGCTCAAGGCCGTGATAGACGCAGTCGTCCATGGGGCGGAAGGGCATGACGGTGGGAAATACCCCCTCAGAGGCGATCAGTCCGCACTCCCGCATGATGTCCTCCTTGGGCTGGATACCGCCGATGAGCACGCTGGAGACCATGCCCCAGCCGAACACCCTCACGGCCTCCCGGAATGCCGCGTGGTAATGCGCGTAGGAGATGCCGCTCTTCCCCGGGCAGATCTCCTTCCGCAGCTCCGGATCGGCCACCTCCAGGTTCATGATCGCCACGTTGACCCCGGCCGCCTTCATCTCCCCCAGCAGGCGCAGGTCGGAGGGCGGCGCGAATTCCACGGTGATGCTCACGTCGCTGAAGACCCGGATCTTCCGGGCCAGGTCGATCCAGTACCGGACCATCCGGTCCGGGTCTCCGTAGGTCCCGCCGCTGAAATTCAGGGCATAGTCCTTCGGCACCTGGGCCAGCAGCAGCTCCAGGGCCCGGCTCAGCTCCCCGGTATTCACGGGCTTTTCCGCCTCCGGCTGCAGGGAGCAGAAGCGGCATTTCAGCTCCGGGGTATCATAGCAGCAGGTCGTGCTGGGCCAGATATTGATGCAGGTGGGGCTGTGCAGCTGCGCAAGGTCGTCCAGGACGGTACCCGTCCGGGGAAGATTGGGGTAAAACCGGATGGGTTCATCCCAGCCGCCGCCCACAAGGCGGTAAGTCCCCTCCCGCTTGACGATCTGATAGGGGGAGCCCGCCGCAAACGCCTCCGATACGCTGACGTTGATGTTGGCGTCCCTCAGGCGGAAGTTCACCGCATGGACGTAACCCTTGTCAAAGAAGCGGGGGTACTCCGCCGCAAGCCGCTCCGCCGCTTCCCTTTCTACCTTCGCGCCGAGGCACAGCAGCTCGGCCTTCAGCTGAATGATGTCCTTCTTCATCGCCGCTCCTTCTGTGAAAAGCATAACGCAGACCTCTTTCTTCCTCCGGCGACGAACCGCCCCGGGGGAACCATGCCGGACAGGATGATGATAACATATTTTCCCGTCGGCGCACAATACCCTATCTGATTGGTTGGTTATTTTCAAGGTCCGCTGCTGTAATAACCGGGACTCCGCAGAAAGAGGCGCCCGCGGATTCCGTGCTCCTGTGCGCAGAGGCGCGTGAAGCGGCCGAACAGAAATCCCCGGCGCATATGCGCCGGGGAGTCGTTTCCCAGAATATCGTCCTGCTCGGATCACACGTCCACGCCGCCGTCCACACGGATCAGCTGGCCGTCCACGAAGGAGGAATCGGTAGTCGCCAGGAACAGGGCCACGGAGGCGATCTCGCTGCCCTCGCCCAGGCGACGCAGGCAGGTCCGGTCGACCATGGGCTGGAACACGTCCTCGCCGCCCACGGAGGCCAGCATGGCGGTCTTGATGGCGCCCGGGCAGATGCCGTTCACATGGATGTCGGGAGCCAGCTCGTTGGCCATGGCCTTGGTGAGGCCCACCATGGCGTGCTTGCTGGTGACGTAGGCCACGAAGCCCCAGTGGGCAGCCCAGCCCACGATGGAGGCCACGTTGATGATGTGGCCGTCGCCCTTCGCCTTCATGACGGGGGCCACCTTCTGGCTGAGCATCAGCGCGCTGGTGACGTTGATATAGATATCGTCCATGAATTCCTTCTCGGTGATGGTGGCGAACTGGGCCAGGGAAAGCATGCCGGCATTGTTCATCAGCACGTCCACGGTACCGTAGGCCTCCATGGTCTTGTCAAAAACGGTCTGGGCAAAGGAGCTCTCGCTGGCGTCGGCGATGACGTAGATGGCCTCGCCGCCCTCGGCCTTGATCTTGTCCACCACGGCCTGCGCCCGCTCCGCATTGCGGCCGGTAACGACGACCTTGGCGCCTTCCTTGGCGAAGAGATACGCAGTCTCTCTGCCCATGCCGGAAGTGGAACCGGTGATGATGGCAACTTTTCCATCGAGCTTACCCATGATTTCATTTCCTCCTGTATTATTTTATTCTTTGCGGCGCTGGGTTTGCAGACGACGCCGCCTGTTTCCGATGATAACCTTAAGTAGAATACAGGAATCCATTGGAAAAAGCAACAGGCAAAATTCCGGTTTTTCCGGCCGGGAGAGGAATGAGAGTAGGCAAACTGCCCTTCCTTCTGGTACAATGGCGGCGAGGGGAGGCGCGGAAAAATGGAATTCATGCAGGAGGACAGCGCTCTGATCTGCCGCCGGCTGGGAGAGACGCTGCGGCTGGAGGCCTGGGGACGGGACGCCCTGCGGGTACGGGCGACCATGGGGGAGGAATTCGATCCGGAGTCCTGGGCCTTGACGGAGACCCCTGAAGCGGCGGAAAGCCGCGTTGGAATCACCGAAGACGGGGCTTTCATCGCCTGCGGCAGCCTGCGGGCGGAGGTGAACGCCTCCGGCGTCATCTCCTTCTATCGGGAAGAAAAGCTCCTGCTCCGGGAGTTTTACCGGAATTACGAGGGGACTTATTCGAGGGAGAGCCGCTGTCTCAAACTGGTGAACCGGGAATGGAAGGGCATCATCGGGGGCAGTGAACACCGCCTCACGGTGCGCTTCGAGAGCTATGACGGAGAAAAGCTCTATGGCATGGGCCAGTATCAGCAGCCCGGGCTGGACCTGAAGGGCTGTGTGCTGGAGCTGGCCCAGCGGAACAGCCAGATCACCGTCCCCTTCCTGGTGAGCAGCCGGGGATACGGCTTCCTCTGGAACAACCCTGCGGTGGGAGAGGCGAAGTTCGCCAAAAACCGGACGGAGTGGACCGCCGCCGCCGTCCGGCAGATGGATTACTGGATCACCGCCGGGGATACTCCCCGGGAGCTCCTGGAGAAGTACACCGCCGTCACCGGTCGGGCTCCGGCCTTTCCGGATCATCTTCTCGGCCTCTGGCAGTGTAAGCTACGGTACCGCACCCAGGAGGAGGTGCTGGAGGTGGCCAGGAAATACCGGGATGAGGGCATCCCCCTGGACATGATCATCATCGACTATTTTCACTGGACCGTACAGGGGGACTGGAAATTCGACCCCCGATACTGGCCGGACCCGGCGGGGATGATCCGTGAGCTCCATGCCATGGGCGTCAAAGTGATGGTCTCTGTCTGGCCCAGCGTGGACCGGCGGAGCGAGAATTTCGCCCCCATGTGGGAAAAGGGGCTTCTCCTGCGCACGGAGCGGGGCGCCGCCCAGACCTACGACTACCAGGGGGACTGCGTCACGGCGGACCTGTTCCGGGAGGATACACGGGAGTATCTCTGGGCGGCGTGCAAGCGGAATTACCGGGACCTGGGGGTGGATTCCTTCTGGCTGGACAATGCCGAGCCGGATCTGGGGGTATATGACTTCGACCATTACCGCTATGCCAGAGGCAGCGCCCTGAGCTGCTCAGCCATGTACCCGCAGCTCTTCAGCCGGACCTTTTCCGAGCACATGGGCCCCGGGACGGTAAACTTGATCCGCTGCTGCTGGGCCGGGAGCCAGAAATACGGAAATGTGGTGTGGTCAGGGGACGTGCCCAGCACCTTCGAGGCCTTCCGGGATCAGCTCGCCGCCGGGCTGAACATGGGCCTGGCGGGCATCCCCTGGTGGACCACGGATATCGGCGGATTCATGACGGACGATGTGAAGGATCCCCTGTTTCGGCAGCTGCTGATCCGCTGGTTCCAGTTCGCCGTGTATTCCCCGGTACTGCGGATGCATGGGGATCGGGGCCCCCACGATATCCCGCCCATGGATGAGCTGGACCGGGGCGGCGGCTACCTCCCCACGGGGCAGCCCAACGAGCTCTGGAGCTACGGAGAGGAAGTCTACGCCATCCTCCGCCGGTGGATGGCGCGGCGGCTGAGCCTTCGGCCCTACCTGTGGGAGCTTTACCGGGAGGCGTCGGAGACCGGCGCGCCACTGCTGCGGACCATGTTCTTTGAATTTCCGGAGGATCCCCGGTGCTGGGAGGCGGAGGATCAGTACATGTTCGGCAGCCGGTACCTGGTGGCCCCCATTCTGGAGGCGGACGTCTTCTCCCGGGAGGTCTGGCTCCCCGCCGGGACCTGGACCCTGCTCTCCACCGGGGAGACTTATATCGGGGGGAAAACCGTCGTCGTCCCCGCTCCCCTGGAAGAAATGCCGGTATTTGAGAAGATTTGATTCCTCTTCCCCGTTGTGCTATGATGAGTCGAAATCATGAAGGGAGGTCCGGGATATGGCCGTCAGCCTGGTGAAGTGCGCTAAATGCGGCCGGGTCTTCGATCCCGTCGCCGAGCACTGTCTGCATGACCGGAACACCAATACCTATACCTGTGCTAAGTGCCTCGGTCAGGCTGTACCGCCCCGGTCCCGGAGCGTTTTCACCCCGCCCCCGGCGCAGGAGAACGGCAAGCCCCGGAGCAAAACCGGCTCCCGTCTCCGCATCGTCTTCGGCGTTCTCTTCCTCCTGGCCGCCTTCAACTCCATCGGGGATGGGGACGGCTCCTTCTTCACCTGCTTCGTCATCGGCGCCGGTCTGCTTATCTGGCAGTTCTGGCCCCGGATCAGGCAGCTCCTGCGGAAGAAGCAGACGGAGGTCCGGGTGCAGCGGCAGGCGGAAGCCCTTGCGGCCCGGGAAGCGAACCGGCAGAAGATCTGCTCCCATTGCGGCGCCGTGGGCGCCGGTACGACGTGCGAATACTGCGGCATGCCCTTTGATGAATGAGTTTTCCGTGTTCTCCGCGGGAGGGCGAATTGCTCTCCCGCGGAGCGTTTTTTCTTGGACAGGCGGAAGGATCCATGCTATAATATATTGTTTTCAAACCGGTTTTTCAGGAGGGGATGAAGGTGCCGAATATCCGTACGGTGACGCCGGAGGAGCTGGCGAGGCAGCGGGAGATCATGGCGGAGACGGCGGAGCATAACGCCGCCCTGCCCGCGCCGCCCCTGGCCTTTGTGGATACCTACGGCTGTCAGCAGAACGAGGCGGACAGCGAACGTCTCCGGGGCATGCTCCGGGATATGGGCTGGGGCTTTACGGACCGGGAGGAGGAGGCGGACCTCATCCTCCTGAATACCTGCGCCGTCCGGGGCCATGCGGAGCTGCGGGTCCTGGGGAACGTGGGCGCCCTGAGCCATACCAAGCGGGCCAAGCCCGGCCAGCGCATCGCCCTCTGCGGCTGCATGGTGCAGCAGCCCCATATGCGGGAGAAGCTGAAGGCCTCCTATCCCTATGTGGATCTGGTCTTCGGCCCCCATGAGCTCTGGCGGCTTCCGGAGCTGCTGCAGAGGCTCTATGCCCCCCACCGGGGCCGGATCTACGAGGCCCGGGAGATCGACGGGGAGCGGTACGAGGGCCTGCCGGTGCTCCATACCCCCGGGGTCCGGGCCTGGCTCCCCATCATGTACGGCTGCAACAACTTCTGCTCCTACTGCATCGTCCCCTATGTCCGGGGCCGGGAGCGGAGCCGGGAGGCGGAGGAGGTGCTCCGAGAAGCCCGGGAGCTCATCGCCCAGGGCTTCAGGGAGATCTATCTCCTGGGGCAGAACGTGAATTCCTATGGGAAGGACCTGGGGAGCGAGCTGGATTTTTCCGATCTCCTGCGGGAGCTGAACGCCCTGGAGGGGGATTTCGTTCTCCGCTTCATGACCAGCCACCCCAAGGACGCCTCGGAGAAGCTATTCGAGACCATGGCGGAATGCCCCAAGGTGGAGCGGCATATCCACCTTCCCTTCCAGGCGGGCTCCGACCGGGTGCTGAAGGCCATGAACCGGGGCTATACCGCCGAGGCCTACCGGCGGAAGGTGGAATACGCCCGCTCCCTCATGCCGGATATCGCCGTTACCAGTGATGTGATCGTGGGCTTCCCAGGGGAGACGGAGGAGGAATTCCGGGATACCCTGGCCCTGGTGGAGGAGATTCGCTTCGACATGCTCTTTACCTTTTTGTATTCCCCCCGGGTGGGCACCCCCGCCGCGGCCATGCCGGACCCCTTCGGCAAGGGGGAAAAGCAGGCCCGCTTCGACGCGCTCCTGGCCCTGCAGGAGGGGATCTCCCGGGAGACCCAGGCCGCCCACATCGGGAACGCCTACCGCATCCTGGTGGACGGAAAGGGGGATAAGCCCGGGCGGCTCACCGCCCGGAGCATCCACAACCGCCTCATCCATCTGGAGGGGCCGGAGGACCTGATCGGCACCTTCCAGGAGGCCCGGATCACCGCCGCCGCCACCTGGAACCTGACGGCGGAGCCCCTGAAGGGAGAGTGGAACCATGGCTGAAGGCACCCCCATGATGAAGCAGTACCACCGGATCAAGGACAGTCTGCCGGACTGCATCCTCTTCTTCCGGCTGGGGGACTTCTATGAGATGTTCAACGAGGACGCGGTGACGGCAGCGAAGGAGCTGGACCTGGCCCTCACTACCCGGGACCGCACCCGCCCCGCGGAGGAGCAGACCCCCATGTGCGGCGTGCCCTACCACGCCTATGAGACCTATGTGGCGAAGCTCCTGAGCAAGGGGTATAAGGTGGCCATCTGCGAGCAGATGGAGGACCCGGCCCTGGCCAAGGGCCTGGTGGACCGGGATGTGCTCCGGATCATCACCCCGGGCACGGTGATGGAGCAGTCCATGCTGGAGGAGAAGCGGGCCAACTATGTGAGCACCGTGTACCTGACGGAGGACAGCGGCGTATGCTGCTTTGCGGATATCTCCACCGGGGAATTCCTGGCCGCGGAATTCCGGGGGGAAAACGCCTCCGCCCACCTGGTGAACGAGCTGGTGCGCTATTCCCCCGCCGAGGTGCTGCTGAACGAAGCCGCCGCGGCGGACCGGGAGCTGCGCCTGCTGCTCACCAAGCGCCTCCGGTGCATGTGCCAGACCGGGGACGACTTCGGCACGGAGGAGAGCGACGCCTGGTTTAATACCCATTTCGGGGATACCCCGGTTGGGGCCGGGGTGCGCATCGCCGCGGGGGCCCTGCTGAGCTATCTCCACCGGACCCAGAAAACGGAGCTGGGCTACATCAACGAGCTCACCTGCTATACGGACGGCCATTTCATGGAGCTGGACTGGCAGACCCGCCGGAACCTGGAGCTGACGGAGACCCTCCGGGACCGGGAGCGGAAGGGCAGCCTCCTTTGGGTACTGGATAAGACCCGCACCAGCATGGGCTCCCGTCTTCTTCGCTCCTGGCTGGAAAAGCCCCTCCTCTCCCCCGCCCTCATCAAGCGGCGGCTGAACGCCGTGTCCGAGCTGGTGGACGATACAGCCGCCCGGGGGGAGCTGCGGGAGGCCCTGGGGAAGGTGGAGGATATGGAGCGGCTCATCGGCCGGGTGGTGTACGGCAGCGCCAACAGCCGGGACCTGAGCGCCCTGTCCGCCTCCGCCGCCCTGCTGCCGGAGCTGAAGACCCTTCTGGAGCCCATGAAATGCAGCCTCCTGCGGAAGATCGGGGGAATGGACCCCCTGACGGAGCTGCGGGAGAAGGTCTCCGCCATGCTGGGGGACGACCTGCCCCTCACCGTGCGGGAGGGGGGCATGATCCGCCCGGGTTATGACCCGGAGGTGGACCGGCTGCGCAGCCTTTCAGAGAACGCCAAGGCCGCCGTGGCCGGGGTGGAGGCCGCGGAGCGGGAGCGCACGGGCATCCGGAAGCTGAAGATCGGGTATAACAAGGTCTTCGGCTATTATATTGAGATCCCCCGGAGCCAGAGCGAGGAGGTCCCGGAGCACTATATCCGGAAGCAGACCCTGGTGAACGGCGAGCGGTTCATCACCCAGGAGCTGAAGGAGCTGGAAAGCCAGCTCCTCACCGCCCACGACCGGCTCTGCGCCCTGGAATACAGCCTGTTCCGGGAGCTGATGGATTCCGTGGCCGCCCAGGCGCCCGTGATCCGGCAGACGGCGGAGGACGTGGCCGCCCTGGACGCCCTCTGCTCCCTGGGAGAGGTGGCGGCGAAGAACGATTACTGCATGCCGGAGGTGGACGTTTCCGGCGTGATCGACATCCGGGACGGACGCCACCCCGTGGTGGAGCAGACCCAGACGGAAGCCCTGTTCGTTCCCAACGATACCCGGCTGGATACGGCGAAGGAACGGGCCCTCATCCTCACGGGCCCCAATATGGCGGGCAAATCCACCTACCTGCGGCAGACCGCCCTCATCGTGCTCATGGCCCAGATCGGCTCCTTCGTCCCCGCCCGCAGCGCCCGCATCGGCATCACGGACCGGATCTTCACCCGCATCGGCGCCTCGGATGATCTGGCCGCCGGCCAATCCACCTTCATGGTGGAGATGACGGAGGTCTCCCAGATCCTGAAGAACGCCACCGCCGGGAGCCTGCTGATCCTGGATGAGATCGGCCGGGGCACCTCCACCTATGACGGCATGGCCATCGCCCGGGCGGTGCTGGAATACTGCGCCGATCCCCGGAAGCTGGGGGCCCGGACCATGTTCGCCACCCATTACCATGAGCTCACGGAGCTGGAGAAGACCCTG
This sequence comes from Oscillospiraceae bacterium, assembly GCA_017545325.1. The sequence continues at coordinate 47,497 of JAFWOX010000016.1, forward strand.
CCCGGGGTGGTGAACCTCTCCGCCGCGGTGAAAAAGCGGGGGGAGGATGTGGTCTTCCTCCGGCGCATCGTCCCCGGGGGAGCGGACCGGAGCTACGGCATCGAGGTGGCGAAGCTGGCGGGCGTTCCGGCGGAGGTGATCCGCCGGGCCCGGGTGGTGCTGAAGGAGCTGGAGCGCAGCGCCGTGAACGCCGCCCGGGACCTTTCCGGGATCCCGGAGGGCGCAGAGGAGGAGACGGAGCAGATGGGCCTGCCGGACCTGGGTGCGGAAAAGGCGCTGGATAAGCTCCGGGATACGGACCTGAACACCCTCACCCCCCTGGAGGCCATGAATCTGCTGTTCACCCTGAAAAAACTCCTGTCGGAGGGCGGCTGATATGGAAGAGAAGACGGCGAAAACGGAAAGGCAGCAAGAGCGGCAGCTTCGGCGGCACCGGTGGATCTGGAACCATCTGGGACTTCCCGTCCGGCTCCTGGTGTGGCTGCGGCACCGGCGCGACTATGCTGCGGAGCCCGCCCCGGCCCTGGAGGGGCCCTATCTGGTGCTCCCCAACCATGCCAACGCCTATGACCAGTTCTTTGTGGCCCTGAGCTTCCTGAAGCGGCATATGTACTTTGTGGCCAGCGAACACGCCTTTCGGCAGAAGCTGGTGGGCTTCATCATGCGCAGCCTCCTGGCCCCTATCTCCCGGGTGAAGGGCAGCGCCGACGCCTCCGCCGTGCGGAGCATCCTCCGTACCCTGCGCCGGGGCGTCCCGGTATGCCTTTTTCCCGAGGGGAACCGGAGCTGGGACGGACGCTCCCAGCATCTCCACCCCGCCACGGGAAAGCTGCTGAAGCTGGCAAAGGTACCGGTGGTCACCTACCGGATCACCGGCGGCTATCTGGCGGATCCCCGATGGGGACGCAGCATCCGCCGGGGCCCCATCCGGGGCGGCGTCGTGCGGGTCTATCAGCCCGAGGAGCTGGCCGGACTCAGCCCGGAGGAGATCACCCTCCTGGTGGAGCGGGACCTTTGGGTGGACAGCGGGGAAAACGCCCTCCCCTATCCCGGCAAACGCCTGGCGGACGGTCTGGAGGAGGCCCTGTTCCTCTGCCCAAAATGCGGGAGGGTCGGCGCCCTGCATGGCCGGGAGCGGGTTTTCTCCTGTGACTGCGGCCTCCGGGCGGAATACCGGGAGGACGGGCATCTCGGGGGGGATATCCCCTTCGCCGCCATTTCGGCGTGGGACGCCTGGCAGCAGGATCAGCTCCGGGAGCTGGGAAAAAGGCCGGATTTCTCCCTCTCCGACGAGGCTGCGGAGCTCCGGGAGCTGGGGGAAGGTCACCGGATCAGCGTTCTTGGCCGGGGCAGGCTCACCCTGGACCGGAAGGGGCTGGCGGTGGCCGGCGTCCTCCTGCCCCTGGACCATATGCAGGAGCCCTCCCTCTGCCATTTCGGCAGCCGGGAGACCATGATGTTCACCGCCCGGGGGAAAACCTATGAGCTGCTCTTCCCCCGGCCGAAAAAGATTCAGCCTCCCAGCATCCGCAAGTATCAGCTCCTGCTTCTGGACCTGCTGGAGGAACGCCGGGACGCCGGGGAGGACCGGGCATGCTGAAGCGCGTCCAGTATAACGCCCCGGTAACCCTCACCTTCGCCCTCCTCTCTCTGGGGGCCCTGATCCTGAGCCGGGTGGACGGAGGCTGGGCAAACGCCCGCCTGTTCAGCGTATATCGCTGCGCCTGGGGGACCTGCTGGCCCTGCCCCGGCTCTTCCTCCATGTGCTGGGCCACGCCAATTACAGCCATTATCTGAATAACATGCTCCTGATCCTGGCCCTGGGGCCGGGCCTGGAGGATAAATACGGCAGCCGGTCCCTCCTCCTGTGCATCCTCATCACCGCCTTCGTCACCGGCGTCGCCCAGATGCTCCTCTTCCCCGGCACGGCGGTGCTGGGGGCCAGCGGCATCGCCTTCATGATGATCGTCCTCTCCTCCATGGCGGGGATGCGGGAGGGGCGGATCCCCCTCACCACCCTGGTCATTCTGGTGATCTACCTGGGGGGCGAGGTGATGAACGGTCTCTTCCGGAAGGACAACGTCTCCCAGCTGAGCCATATCCTGGGCGGCCTCTGCGGCGGAGAATTCGGCTTCCTCCTTCCCCGGGGGAAGCTGCGGTAAAGTCACGGAAAACAGAGATCGGGGGAACAGCGGTTCGCTGTTCCCCCGTCCTTTTGTATTGCGTCAGTCCTCCAGCAGCTCCTCCAGGATCTCCGTCGCCGCCGCGGCGAAGCCGGGGCAGCGGGCCGGGATACGCTCGGCGGCGAGCATCTTTCCTTCCGGTGTGGATACATCCGCCTCCAGCAGCTCCCGGCACCGAAGGCCGCCCAGTCTCTCCCGGAAGCGCCGCTCATATTCCTGAGCCTTCCGGTTCATCAGGTCCTTTCCCACGGCGTCCCCTTCCCGGCACCAGCCGTATTTCAGGCCAAGGGCCATGAGACCGCCGGTGACGCAGCCGCACATATCCCCCTGGTGCATGCCGCCTCCGAAGCCCGCGGCGATCTTCAGGGCCGTCTCCTCATCCAGGTCCAGCTCCTCCGCAAAGGCGCTGAACACGGTCTGGGCGCAATCAAAGCCCTGGTCGAACAATCTGTACCTCGCTTCTTCCTCCGTTATGGCTGCCATTGATCTTCCTCCATATCCAGGATCCCGATCACCAGTCCCTGCTGGGCAAGGAGATCCCCATAATAGACCTCGCTGAACTGCTCCAGGAGCCCCTCGTTCACGCAGACGGAATGGGGCACCAGCCAGCGCTCCTGCCCCTCCGGCGCATCCAGGGGCGCACATTCCCGATTCGTGCGGATGGTCTCCGGCACCTTCCCGTAGACGAAGCAGACGCTGTAATACGATTCCGCCCCCTCCAATTGGGTATAGATGGCATATCCGGGGAGAGACTCGGCGGAGTAGAGGGAGTTGCTCTGCATCATGTTCTCCCCTGCGTCGGACGCGGCGCCGGGAATGGCGCCGGAGCCGCCTGCCCAGTCCTCCTTCGCCTCATCCGTCCCGGCGGCCTTCCCCGGGAAGCCTCTGTAATCCCCTTCCGTCGGAGCCGCGTCAGCCATGGCGTTGGGCTCCTCCCCGCTCTCGGCCTCGGCGTCTTCCCCTGTGGTCTGGACCAGAGGCTCCTTCGTAGACGCGGCGGCGCCGGACAGGGCGCACATATACTTCTCCTCCTGGGCCGGCGCGCCGGCAGGGGATTTCACGTCGGCCTGGGCCTCCATGCTCCGGACGGCCATGGGCGCGGCGGCGGATTTGTTTCCGCCGCTCCAGGGAACCAGCTTCACCACGCCGAACAGCGCCAGACAGAGCACCGCGGCGATGGCTGTGAAGCGCCAGCGTTTCAGGCTGAAGCCCTTTTCCTTCTTTTCCCGCTCGAACAGGAACCGGGTACCCTCCGCCAGCTGTTCCGGCGGCTGGACCGTGTCCTCCCGCATGACCTGAGCCATGCTCCGGAGCAGAGCCATAGCGGTCCGACAATCCTGACATTCCGCCAGATGCTCCTCCAGCGCTTCTTCCTCCTCCGGGGAGAGCTCCCCGTCCAGAGATGCGCTGATCTGTTCCATCCATTTGCTGCATTCGGCCACTTGACTCACCCCCTTCTTCCCTTTTTCCGATTGTTGGACGAAGGGACGGGGTCAAATGTTCCCTGATCCAGCAAAAGATTTGCGAGCCTTTCTCTGGCCCGGAAGATGCGGGACTTCACCGTGCCCAGCTCCAGGTCCATGGCGGCTCCGATCTCCTCGTAGCTCAGGCCGTTCACATCCCGGAGGACGAGGATGAGCCTCTGCTCCTCCGGCAGCTTTTCCAGACATGCCCATACCGCCCGGCGGTTCTCCTCCCGCTCCAGGATGGCCTGGGGCTCTACCCCCAGATCCGGCACCTCCAGGGGGCGGCCGTCCTCCCCCGGATCATCCAGGGAGACGATCTTCTCCCGCTGCCGCCGCTTGTTCTTCCGCAGCAGGTCGATGCTCAAGTTGGAGGCGATGCGGTAGAGCCAGCTCCCCAGGCTGCAGTCCCCCCGGTATTTCCCCAGGGTCCGCCAGGCCTTCAGGAAGGTCTCCTGGGAGACGTCCATGGCGTCCTCCGGATCGCCGGTCATGCGCAGGGCAAGGTTGTACACCCTGGTCTGATGCTCCCGGACCAGGGTCTCAAAGGCGTCCCCGTCGCCTGCGCGAATCTCCCGGACCAGCCGGGCTTCCTCTTCTCGTGTCAATGGTAAACCTCTCTATAGCTCCCGGCAGATGAGGTCGATCACCGCCTCCACATCCGCCGGCACCGTCACCCGGCTGATCTTCTCCCGGGCATACCCGGCATAGGGCACGCCCCGGAGATACCAGCTGAGATACTTTCTTGCTTCCAGACAGGCGATCTTCTCGCCCTTATCCTCCAGGGCCAGGAGGAATTGCCGCCGGGCGACGGCCATCCGCTCCCTCACCCCGGGCATGGGCGGCGCTTTCTCCCCCCGGAGAACGGCTGCTCCCCGGGAAAAGATCCAGGGGTTTCCCATGGCTCCCCGCCCGATCATGGCCAGGTCCGCTCCGGTATACTTCAGGATATGCGCCGCATCCTCCGGCTCAAAAACGTCCCCGTTGGCGATCACGGGGATATCCACCGCCCGCTTCACCTCCCGGATAATGTCCCAGTCGGCGCGGCCGGAATACATCTGGGCCCGGGTACGGCCATACACGCACACGGCGGCGGCCCCCTCCTCCCGGGCGATGCGGGCCAGCTCCACGGCGCAGACGCTGCCGTTATCCCACCCCTTGCGGAGCTTCACGGTCACGGGCACGTCGGCGGCCTTCACCGCCGCGGCGATGATCCGCCCCGCCAGGGGCAGGTCCCGCATAAGGGCGCAGCCCTCCCCGTTGCGCACGATCTTCCCTGTGGGGCAGCCCATGTTCAGATCCAGGTAATCACAGCCGCTGAGCTCCCGGGCCTTCGGCGCCGCCCGGGCGATCACCTCCGGGTCCTTGCCGAAGAGCTGCACCCCGTACAGACCGGGAACGCGCTCCCGCCGGAGCAGGGCCTTCGTCTTCCCATCCTGGTACACCAGGGCTTGGGCGGAGACCATCTCGCTCACCGCCCCGGCGGCGCCCAGCTCCCGGCATACGCTGCGGAAGGCCAGATCCGTCACCCCCGCCATGGGGGCCAGGATGAGCCTGCCCGGCACCGGCAGGCCGCCGATGCTCATCATACCAGGTCCAGGCCCACCGGGCAATGGTCGGAGCCGGCGATCTCGCTGCATATGTACGCCTTGTCGATATTCTCCCGGAGCCGGTCCGAGGCGAGGAAATAGTCGATGCGCCAGCCGATGTTCCGCTCCCTGGCCCGGGTGCGGTAGGACCACCAGGAATAGGCGCCGGACAGCTCCGGATGCAGGGCCCGGAAGGTATCCGTGAAGCCGCTTCCCAGCAGCTTCGTCATCTTCCCCCGCTCCTCGTCGGAGAAGCCGGGATTCATGCGGTTCGTCTCGGGATTTGCCAGGTCGATGGGCTCATGGGCCACGTTCAGGTCCCCGCATACCACCACGGGCTTCTCCGCATCCAGTCCCATGAGGTATTCTCGGAAACAGTCCTCCCAGTCCATGCGGTAGTCCAGCCGCCGCAGGCCGTCCTGGGCATTGGGGGTATACACCGTCACCAGGAAGAAGCCGGGAAACTCCAGGGTGATGAGCCGCCCCTCCTCGTCATGCCGGGGGATATCCATCCCCAGGCGGACGGACAGGGGTTCCTCCTTGGTGAATACGGCGGTGCCGGAGTACCCCTTCTTCACCGCGTAGTTCCAGTACTGATGATGGCCGGGGGTATCCATTTCGATCTGTCCCGCCTGGAGCTTCGTCTCCTGCAGGCAGAGGATATCCGGATCCAGCCCCCGGAAGAAATCCATGAAGCCCTTGTTCATGCAGGCCCGCAGGCCGTTTACGTTCCAGGAGATGAGTCTCATTTCACCCTCGCTGTCAGCCGGCAGATGGGTTTCCCTTCGCCGTAGAATTTCTTTTCGTAATCCGTCATGATCCCCACGGGACCGTTTGCATGAAGGTCCCGGGTGACCTCCGATACCTGCCAGCCGCAGGCGAGGAGCTGTTCCTCGGACCAGTCGAAAAGGTCCCGGTTATCCGTCTTGAACCAGATCTCCCCCTCCGGCTTCAGGATCTGCCGGTACAGGGCCAGAAAGCCCGGCGCGGTGAGCCGCCGCTTGAACTGCTTCTTCTTCGGCCAGGGATCGCAGAAGTTGATGTAGATCCGGTCCGCCTCCCCCGCGTCGAAGAGCTCCGGCAGACGGGCGGCGTCCGCGTCCAGGAAGCGGACGTTCCCCAGCCCCATTTCGCAGGCTCGCTCCATGGCCACCACCATGGCGTCCGGCACCCGCTCCACCGCGGCGAAGAGGGCCTCCGGCTCCGCCTGGGCGGAGGCGCAGGTGAAGCTCCCCTTCCCGCAGCCCAGCTCCAGATACAGGCGGCTGCAGGCAGGGAAACCCTCCAGCCAGCGGCCCCGGAGCTTCTCCGGTTCGGGCTCCAGCACCGCCGAGGCCTTTTCCATCCGGGGGATCAGGTTGGGCTTTTTCCGCATGCGCATGGCTTCGCCCTCCTCAGTGCAGCCGCTTCCGCAGGCGGCTCCAGGTGACGGCGAACAGCAGCAGGCAGAGGACCTGAGGAATGACGCCGGTACAGAGGTACATGGCGGAGTAATCGTCGATCCGGGCGTTCAGGATCATGCCGCCGATCAGCGGGCCGATAAAGTAGCCCAGGTCCATGCCGAAGAACTGGGTATTGCTGGCAACGCCCCGGCGCTCCGGCTCCACGGAGCGGATGCACAGGGTCTGGATGGAAGGGTTCGCCGCCCCGAAGCCGATGGCGGCCAGCACCGCCCCCAGGAGCATCGTGCCCAGGTTCCGCCCCAGAGCCACGACCACATAGCTCAGGGCAAAGATGATCAGACTGGGGATCAGCACCTTTTCCATGGAGACCCGGTCCGCCAGCTTCCCGAAGAAGGGGCGGGCCGCCAGGAGGACGAGGGCGTATACCGTGAAGAAAATGGCGATATTGGGGATGCCCAGGGTCTTGGCATAGGGCACCATGTACACGTTATACATGGTGCTGGACATGCTGACGAGGCCCATCATCACCGTGGGCAGCAGGGCCTCCTTCGCCACGATGTTCTTGTACCAGGCCCCCAGGGCGCTGCGCTCCGGCCGACCCGGATCCGGCATGAGGAGGGTGGGGATGATGGCCAGGAGCATGAAGAGAGCGGCCAGGAGAAACACGGCGGTATAGCCCGCCGCCTCATCCCACCGGTTCACCGCCCAGTCCCGCAGGGAGATGCCCAGACCGGGGCCCAGGGCCATGGCCAGGGCCGCCCCCGCCCCATAGAGGCCCACGGCGGAGCCCAGCTTTTCCCGGGGGACGCTGTCGCTGGCGATGGTGAGACCCAGGGAGCCCACGAAGGCGAACTGGAGCCCATGGAGGATGCGGGCCAGGATGAACACGCCCACGCTCCCCGCCACGGCGTAGATCAGGTTGGTGACCACCCCCGCGGCATAGACCCAGATCATGAGCTTCCGCTTGTTCACCATGGTAATGGTGGGGCCGGAAATAGGCCGGGCGGCGCAGGCTACGCCGAAATACAGGCCGGAGATGGTGCCCACCAGCACGGCGCTGGCCCCAAGGAAGGTGGCGTAGGTCGAGATGAGGCTGTTCACGCAGTGCTGAGAAAAGCAGAGGAAGAGGTTCGCCAGCAAGGCGCAGATATATCCCCGTGTCCAGATGGTCGCTTTCTTGGTTTCCGTCTTATCCATGTTCGGCCCCCCGCAGGCCGGAGCGGATCCGGCCCAGTGTTCTGTATCTCAGTAATTTATCATGGGGATACTCATCCGTCAAGTTTTCCGGAGGGCAAAACTCCCGCCTTGTGCGCCGCCCCGCAGCATGGTATAGTGTAGGACATGGAAAAATAGCGGCAGAGAATGGAGGAACGCCCATGCGCATCGTGATCCTGGATGGGGATACCCTGGGTCCCCGGCTGGACCTGAGCCCCCTGGAGTCCCTGGGGGAGACGGAGTATTACGCCGCCACCGCCCCGGAGGAGATCCCGGAGCGGCTGAGGGAGGCGGACGTGGCCCTGGTGAACAAGCTGCGTCTCGGCCCCCGGAACCTGGCGGGAAACGGCAGGCTGAAGCTCATCTGCATCGCCGCCACGGGGTACGACAATATCGATACCGCCTGGTGCCGGGAAAACGGCATCGCGGTGTGCAACGTGGCGGGGTATTCCACGGACTCCGTCGCCCAGCTCACCGCCGCCATGGCCCTGTACCTTACGGAGCATCTGGGGACCTATACCGCCGCGGTGCGCTCCGGGCGGTATTCCCGGGGGACCACCGCCAACATCCTCTCCCCCGTGTACCATGAGCTCCGGGGCATGACCTGGGGCGTGGCGGGCTACGGCCGCATCGGCCGCCGGGTGGCGGAGATCGCCCGGGTCCTGGGCTGCCGGGTGATCTGCTGGCGGGCCCATCCGGAGCCGGAGGATCCCTATGTGCCCCTGGAGGAGCTTTGCCGGCAATCGGATATCCTCTCCGTGCATCTGCCCCTGAACGACGCCACCCGGGGGCTGTTCAGCCGGGAGCTGATCGCCTTATGTAAACCGAGCTGTCTCTTCATCAATGTGGCCCGGGGGGCGGTGGCGGACGAGGCCGCCCTGGCGGAGGCCCTGACGGCGGGCCGGTTGGGGGGCCTGGGGATCGATGTATACAGCGCTGAGCCCTTCCCGGAAACCCATCCCTTCTACGCCATCCGGGAGCGGGAGGACGTGTGCTTCACCCCCCATATGGCCTGGGGCGGACTGGAGACCCGGCAGCGGTGCATCCGGGAGATCGGGGAGAATATCGCCGCCTTCCTGCGGGGGGAGCGGCGGAATCGGGTAGACTGAGGAGGGAGATTCGCCATGCGCTGGCTGGAGGTTTGCGTGGAGGCGGGAGCCCGGGGAACGGAAAAGCTCTGCGCCTTTCTGGAGGATCTGGGGGTCTCGGGCCTGGTGGTGGAGGACGAGGCGGACCTGCAGGAATTTATGGAAAAGGACACCCAGTATTGGGATTATATCGATGAGGACTTCGTGGCCTCCCGCCGGGGGCTCTGCCGGGTGAAGTTCTATCTGCCCGAGGATGAGGAGGGGCGGAAGACCCTCCTGGCGCTCCGGGAGGCCCTGGAAAAGGCGGGGTACCCCGCTCCCGTCACCGCCTCCCTGCGGGACGAGGACTGGGAGAACAACTGGAAGCAGTACTACCGCCCCATCGCTGTGGGAAAGCGGCTCCTGATCGTGCCGGAATGGGAGGCGGTGCCGGAGTCCGGCGGCCGGCTTCCCCTGCGGCTCAACCCGGGACTGATCTTCGGCACCGGCGCCCACCCCAGCACCCGCATGTGCCTGGAGGCGGCGGAGGCGCTCGCCCCCGCCGCGGAGGCGGTGCTGGACCTGGGCTGCGGCAGCGGCATCCTCTCCATCGCCGCCCTGGTGCTGGGGGCGAAGACCGCCCTGGGCTGCGATATCGACCCCAAGGCCCCGGAGATCGCCCGGATGAACGCCGCCCTGAACGGGACGGAGGACCGGCTGGAGGTGCTGGCGGGGGACGCCCTTTCGGACTATGCCCTGCGCAGCCGCATCGGGCTCCGGCGGTATCCCCTCATCTTTCTGAATATCGTGGCGGACGTGATCATCGCCCTGAGCCGGGACGCCGCCCGGTGGCTGGAGCCCGGGGGCAGCCTCATCTGCTCCGGCATCATCGACGGGCGGGAAAAGGAAGTTCAGGCCGCCCTGGAGGCCGCCGGACTCACCATCACCGCCCACCGGCAGGAGGAAAACTGGCACAGCTATACGGCGAAGGGAGGCCGGTGAACATGGAGCTCACCCTCTGCGTCCCCTGCCTCTTCGGCCTGGAGGGGCTGGCGGCGGACGAACTGAAATACATGGGCTGCCGGAACGTGCGCAGCGAAACGGGGCGGGTCCTCTTCGACGGGGACGAGCGGGATCTGGTGCGGGCAAATCTGTGGCTCCGCACCGGGGAGCGGGTCTATGTCCTGCTGGGGGAATTCCCCGCCCCCACCTTCGACGCCCTCTTTGAAGGAACAAAGGCCCTGGAATGGGAAAAGCTCATCGACTACCGGGCCCAGTTCCCGGTGAAGGGCTCCAGCCTGGACAGCGCCCTGAAATCCATTCCAGACTGTCAGCGCATCGTGAAAAAGGCGGCGGCTGCCCGGCTGGGAAACGCCTACCGGGCGGAACGGCTGCCGGAAACCGGCTCCGTCTGCCCCATCCGCTTTTCCCTGCTGAAGGACCGGGCCTCCCTGTATCTGGATACCAGCGGCATCAGCCTCCACAAGCGGGGCTGGCGGCAGAACGCCAATCTGGCCCCCCTGCGGGAGACCCTGGCGGCGGCCATGGTGAAGCTCAGCCGCTTCAAGGGGAAGGAAACGGTGCTGGATCCCTTCTGCGGCTCCGGCACCATTGCCATCGAGGCCGCCCTGGCCGCCCGGAACAGGGCCCCGGGGCTGAACCGGAGCTTCATTGCGGAGAAATGGGTCTCCCTTCCGGAAAAGCTCTGGGAGGAGGAGCGGGAGGCCGCCCGGAGCCGGGAGTATCCCGGCCCCTACCGGATCCTCGCCGGGGATATCGACCCCGCCGCCCTGGAGATCGCCAAACGCAACGCCGCCCTGGCCGGGGTGGCGGAGGATATCGTCTTCTCTCAGGCGGACGCCCTGGAGCGGGCGCTGCCGGAGGGGCCGGGGATCCTGCTGACCAATCCCCCCTACGGAGACCGGCTCCTGGACGCCGCCCAGGCGGAGGCCCTGTACCGGGGTATGGGCCGGGCCTGGCGGGGGGCAAAGGACTGGCGTTTCTACGTCCTCACCTCCAGCCTGGATTTCGAAAAGAGCTTCGGTCGGCGCTCGGCAAAGCGCCGGAAGCTGTATAACGGGTCCATCCCCTGTCAGCTGTATATGTATTTCTGATTTAAGACTGGAGAAATCCGGAGAAATTTGAAGCAATTCTCTCATTCAGCTTGAATTTCCAAGGAATTTGCATCTATTCCTTGGATTTTCTGAAATTTTCTCCGAATTTTCTCTAATTTATGCTTGCACAATGGGTACACTTGGGTTATTATATATTGCGTTAGCACTCAGGATGCTTGAGTGCTAATACCACAAAACTAAAGCGCATCTTACGCATATGGAGGTATATACCATGAAGCTCATTCCTTTGTCTGATCGCGTGATCGTGAAGCAGGTGGACGCGGAGGAGACCACCAAGGCCGGCATCATCCTCACCAGCGCCGCCCAGGAAAAGCCCCAGATCTTTGAAGTCATCGCCGTCGGCCCCGGCGGCCTGGTGGACGGCAACGAGGTCGAGATGACCGTGGAGCCCGGCGATAAGGTCATCACCGGCAAGTACAGCGGCACCCAGGTCAAGGTAGACGGCGTGGAATACACCATCGTGCGGCAGAACGATATTCTGGCCGTGGTGGAAGACTAACAGGAGGTAGAGAACAATGGCGAAAAAGCTGACTTACGGTGAGGATGCCCGGCGCGCTCTGGAGCGCGGCGTAGATCATCTTGCCGATACCGTTAAGATCACCCTGGGCCCCAAGGGCCGGAACGTGGTCCTGGAAAAGAAATACGGCTCCCCCCTCATCACCAATGACGGCGTGACCATCGCCAAGGAGATCGAGCTGGAGGACCCCTTTGAAAATATGGGCGCCTACCTGGTGCGGGAAGTGGCCACCAAGACCAACGATGTGGCCGGCGACGGCACCACCTCCGCCACCCTGCTGGCCCAGAACATCGTCAAGGAAGGCCTGAAGAACATCGCCGCCGGCGCCAACCCCATGGTCATGCGCCGGGGCATCCAGAAGGCCGTGGACGCGGCGGTGGAGAGCATCAAGGGCGCTGCCCACAATGTCAGCGGCACCGAGGATATCACCCGGGTCGGCACCATCTCCTCCGGCGATCCCTTCATCGGCAAGCTCATTGCCGAGGCCATGGAGAAGGTGGGCCAGAACGGCGTCATCACCGTGGAGGAGAGCAAGACCGCCGAGACCTACAGCGAAATCGTGGAAGGCATGCAGTTCGACCGCGGCTATATCACCCCCTATATGGTGACGGACGCGGATAAGATGGAGTGCGTCCTGGATGATCCCTATATCCTCATCACCGACAAGAAGATCAGCAATATCCAGGAGATGTTGCCCCTGCTGGAGCAGGTGGTGAAGCAGGGCCGGAAGCTGCTGGTCATCGCGGAGGACGTGGAGGGCGAGGCCCTGGCCACCATCATCCTCAATAAGCTGCGCGGCACCTTCACCTGCGTCTGCGTCAAGGCCCCCGGCTTCGGCGATCGGCGCAAGGAGATGCTCATCGATATCGCCACCCTCACCGGCGGCCAGGTGGTCAGCACCGACGTGGGCTACGAGCTGAAGGACGTGGGCGTTGAGGTCCTGGGCACCGCCCGCCAGGTCAAGGTCACCAAGGAGACTACCACCATCGTGGACGGCGCCGGCAGCCAGGACGAGATCAAGGCCCGGATCCATCAGATCAATGCCCAGATCGAAGTCACCACCTCCGATTACGACCGGGAGAAGCTGCAGGAGCGGCTGGCCAAGCTCAGCGGCGGCGTGGCCGTCATCAAGGTCGGCGCCCCCAGCGAGGCCGAAATGCGGGAGAAGAAGCTCCGGGTGGAGGACGCCCTGAACGCCACCCGCGCAGCCGTCGAGGAAGGCATCGTGGCCGGCGGCGGCTCTGTGTACGTGAACGCCAGCAAGGCCGTCAAGGCCATTCTGGACAGCATGGAGGGCGACGAGAAGACCGGCGCTTCCATCATCGCCAAGGCCCTGGAGGCCCCCATCCGTCAGATCGCGGCCAACGCCGGCCTGGAAGGCTCCGTCATTCTGGAGAAGGTCCAGTCCGCCAACGACCCCAACTACGGCTTCGACGCCGCCAAGGAGGTCTACTGCGATATGCTGGCCAGCGGCATCGTGGATCCCGCGAAGGTCTGCCGCAGCGCGCTGATGAACGCCGCCAGCGTTTCCGCCATGCTCCTGACCACCGAGGCCCTGGTGGCCGATAAGCCCGAGCCTCCCGCACCCGCTGCCGCCGCCCCCGCCGGCGGGGACATGGGGATGTACTAAGCGGTAAGGCTTTCCCTTGACCCAACAGAATATGCGCCGCCCCCGGTCTTCGGACCGGGGGCGGTTTTTGCGTACGGATATGTTTTACGGTGGTCCTGGGGACTGTTTCGCCTGCGAGGCGTTTCTTTCCTTGCGGGTTGCCTCCGGCGGTCCGATTTCTATTTGCCCGCTGCTGCTTTTCTTATCCCTGGTCGCCTCACCGGCGAGGTGTTCCAATTCCCCCGATGGTTTGCCTCCGGCGGCCCGGTTTCTCTTGCGCGAGAGAAACCGGGGAAAGAGCGCGGCAGGGGTGTTCCCCTGCACCCCCGGTGCGCAGGGCGCTGAAGCGAAGGGGACATAGGCGCGGCGGGGAACAAGCGGGTGGTATATGCGCCTCAGTTCCGCTGACTGTACTGCGGGCAACGCTCGTTTGCTTTTCAGGGTGCCCTTCGCCGCACCGACGCAGGGACGATCGCTGCCCTGGCTTCCTCAGGGGAAACAGACCGCTCGGCGGGGACGGGGGACGAAGGGCCACGCTGGAAGAAACCGGATGCAGGGGCGGCCAGTACCCTGGCTTCCCTTGGGGGAAGCTGGCGCGGAGCGCCTG
>JAFWOX010000017.1 GCA_017545325.1 Oscillospiraceae bacterium
GCGCGGTCTGCCTTCCCCTGGGGGAAGGTGGCTCCGGCGTCTCACGGAAGCCGGAGACGGATGAGGGACTCTCGCCCCGCCGAGCGGACTGTTTCCCCTTTTGGAAACCGGGCGCAGATCGTTACGCTCTTTCTGGCGCACAGCGCCAGCGCCCGCTATGCGGGCCAGCCCTCATCAGTCATCCGCCTTGCGGGAGACGGCGGCTGACAGCTTCCCCCCCGGGGAAGCCAGGGTGCGGATCGTCCCTGCGCCGGTGCGGCGAAGGGCACCCTGAAGAGCAAACGACTATTGCCAAGCAGATTCAAAGTCGGCAAGCTGACGTTCCGCACCCGCTTGTTCCCCGCCGCGCCTTTGCCCCCTTCGCTTCAGCGCCCGCCGCACCGGGGGTGCAGGGGAACACCCCTGCCGCGCTCTTTCCCCGGTTTCTCTCGCGCTAGAGAAATCGGGCCGCCGGAGGCAGCGGGGAAAGAGAGACGATTTGGTAAAGAGGAACGGGGCCGAACCACACGCCATTCTTGGCGGGTTATTCGAGAGTATTCATCTTCCCCTGGGGAAGCTGGGCGCGGGGGTGAATGATCTGCCGGTGGCAAGACTCCCCCGACAATGAAAACCGGTTGTCAGACTAACTGTGCTCAGTCTCCGGATTCTTCAGCCTCCTCCGATTCGGCAGATTCCTCGGCTCCTTCGGGTTCTGCGGGATCTTCCGTTCCTTCGGTTCCCTCTTCATTTTCTTCGGATGCTTCGGAGCCTTCGGGGTTCTCTGTCCCTTCCGTTTCGTCCGTCCCTTCCGTGTCTTCCGGCTCCTCTTCTATGGTCACATTGCCGGTGGGATGCTCCGGGGTGACCTCCTCGAAGGTCAGCTCGGTGGTGAAGGTCTCCCCATCCCGCCAGATCTCCAGGGTCACCGTATCCCCGGCCCGGTAGGGCCGCTTTGCGTCCATGAGCTCATTGTTGGTGGTCACCCGCTGCCCTTCCAGACTGAGGATGATGTCTCCCGCCAGCAGACCGGCCCGCTCGCCGCAGAGCCCGGGCTCCACGCTGTAGATCTCCACCCCGGCGGGGTTCCCCCCCTCCCGGTAATCCTCCGGAATGGCCCGGACGGTGAGGCCCATGAGGGGACGGCCCCGGACAAAGCCATGGCTGCGAAGGTCCTCCGCGATCCGCACCGCATCGTTGATGGGGATGGCAAAGCCCAGTCCTTCGGAGGAAAGGCCGGTATATTTGGCGGTGGTAATGCCGATCACCTCGCCCCGGTCGTTGTACACCGGGCCGCCGGAGTTGCCGAAGTTCACCGCCGCATCCAGCTGGAACATGCTCAGGGTGGTCCCATCGCTGAAGGTGATGGTCCGGCCCAGGGCGCTGATGATGCCGCTGGTCATGGTAAAGGAAAGCTCATCCGCCGGGTGGCCCATGATGTACACGCTCTGGCAGGGCTTCAGTCCGCTGCTGTCCCCCAGGACGGCGGGGGTCACATACTCCTTGATCTTCAGCAGGGCAATATCGCTGTCCTGATCCGCGCCGATGATCTCCGCCGGATAGGTCTTCCCCGCATAGGTGCGCACCTGCACATCCACGCCGTTTTCCATGGGTTCGCTCACCACATGGCAGTTCGTCATGATGTATCCGTCATAGGAGATCAGGAAGCCGGCGCCGTAGGCATGGATTGTATCGTCCATCTCCGGTACGGGCGCCTCCACGATCACCGTCTGTTCGGCGGCCAGTTCGTAAATCTTGACCGGATCAACGGCCTCCCTGGAATTCCAGGCCATATTCGTCTGGGTGGCGGAGAAGGAGCGGTTTTCCCGGCCCACGGGAACGATGCCCGTTCCCCCGTAGGTCACCGCCAGGGCCAGGCCGCCCAGGCTGAATACCGCTACCAGGGCCAGACACAGGGCCAGCCCGGCCAGTCTTCTCTCTCTCTTGCTTTCCTTCATGTCCATTACCTCCTGCCGCCCTTATTCTCCGGGCTTTGATCCGATCCTCCCGGATTCCTGCGCATCCCCCATTGCTGACGCATACGGGCGCGCATATCCTCCAGAATATCCTGTATGCCGTAAAAGGCGGAGAACTCCTCCACCGTAGGCGCAAGCCGCTTCCGGCCGTGCCAGTCCGCCAGGATCTCCTCATACCGGTCCCAGGCCCGGAGGACGCTGTCCTCCCAGGAGAGATACAGGTCGTCCATGGCTCTCCGGCCGATCTGCCCCAGGACCTCCTCCCTGCCGTACAGGGAATTCAGCGCCGCAAACAGGGCCGCGGAATCCTCCCGGATGAGGATGCCGTTCACCCCGTCCGTCACGCCCTCCGCCGCGCAGCTGTCCCGTATGAGCAGAGCGGGCAGACCGCAGGCGGCCGCCTCCCGCACCACAAGGCCGTTGGTATCGAAGGTGGAGGGGAACAGCAGGAGATCCGCCCGGCTGTACCAGCCCCGGAGCTTTTCCCGGTCCCGCACAGGCCCGGTGAAAAAGCATTTTTCCCCCAGACCCAGCTGTTTCGTCAGGCCGCGGATCTCCTCCTCGTCGCCCCCGCCGCCCACGAAGACCATGCGGAAATCCTTTCCCGCCGTCAGCAGACCGGTAAGGCCCTCCAGGATCAGCCGTATGCCCTTATACCACATGAGCCGGCCCACGAAGAGATAGACCGGGATCCCCTCCGGCAGATCATAGCCCGCCGCCGCTGCGGCGGCGTCCTGAGCGGATACGGGACCCCGGGGCAGATCCACGCCGTTTTCCATCACCCGGTATTCCCCGGTATAGCCCAGGTGCCGCAGGTTCTCCCCGGCGCCCCGGCTCACCACCCATACCTCGTCGCAGGCCTCCACATTGGCCACCAGCATGCGCACCGCCGCCTCCTGCAGGAGCTCCCCCTTCAGGGCGTTGGCGATGTCCACGTCATACTTCGTATGGTAGGTGAACACCACCGGCACATTGGCGGCGATGCGCAGATTCCTGGCCAGCAGGGTGGAGATCATGGGACAATGGCTGTGGATGATGCGGATATTCTCCTCCTTCAGCCGGGCGAGGATCCCGGGCTTCAGGGGCAGACCGGTGCGGTACCCAAAGGCCCTGGTGGTATCCAGACTGGGATAGGTGAGCACGGGAAAGGGATAGTCGTAGACGGCCCCGGGATACTCCGGGGTCACCACGATGCACTCCCCCCGCTTTGCGGTGATGGTGCGGGCATAGTTGAGAACAGCGTTCGCCACCCCGTCGATCACGGGGGGGAAGCTGTCGTTCATCAGACAAACTTTCATCATGCTCTGATTATACCACGAAAGGCGGAAACAAAAAAGATGCTTTTTCCTTCCCCTGCAGAGGCTTTACCCCCGCGCCGGGAAGGTGTATACTGACCCCAGCACAGAGAAGGGAGAGGGAAGCATGATCCTGCCGAAAATCAGCCGCAGGGCAGCCCTGCTTCTGGGCAAAGCCGCCGGGGCGGCAATTTTCGCCCTGGTGGGCGGCGCCGCAGCCTGGCTGCTGGACCGGGAGCGGAGAGCCATCCAGGCGGAGGCGATCCGCCGGTCGGAGGAGGCCGAGGGCCTGCCGGAGGGGGAAGCGCCTTCCGCCGGAGAGGAGGATGGAGCCGAGGATGAAGCCTGAGCTCCAGATCTCCCTGGGCTCCAACCTGGTGCGGAATTATCCGGAGGCGGTGGAGGCCTTCGGAGGCGTTCCCCTGGCCGCCTATCTGCCTGAGCCCCTGCCGGAGCGCTGCGCCGGTCTGATCCTCACCGGAGGCGAGGACGTGGATCCCGCCTTCTACGGGCAGGAAAACCGGGCCTGCTTCGGCCTGGATCCGGAGCGGGACCGGGGAGAATTCCGCCTCATCGAAGCCTATCTCCGGGCGGGAAAGCCCATCCTTGGCATCTGCCGGGGACACCAGGTGCTGAATGTGTTCTTCGGCGGGAGCCTGACGCAGCATCTGCCCACGGCGGAGACCCATATGCCCGCCCTGGAGGGGGACCGGGTCCACGGGACCCGGGCTGAGACCGGTTCCTTCCCCGCCCTGCTGTATGGCGAGGCCTTCCCGGTGAACAGCGCCCACCACCAGGGGATCCTCCGCCTGGCCCCGGAGCTGGAGGCGGTCCAGCGGGCGGAGGACGGGGTGATCGAAGCCTGCCGCCATACCCGGTATCCGGTGTACAGCGTCCAATGGCACCCGGAGCGGATGTGCCTCTCCCGGTCCAGACCGGATACGGTGGACGGCGGAGCGCTGTTCCGATGGTTCATCCGCCTCTGCGAAAAAAGCGAATAAAAAGCCTCGACCCGGACCCAATGCACTGGATCCGGGCCGATTCGTTTACAGCTGAAGGCTGCATTGGTACACCAGTCCCCGCTTGAAGCTGGGCTCCGGCTTCAGCCGCTTGAACTCCGGAGCAAAGCCCGACGCCCTCGCCGCCACCTCCAGGTGGGCCAGGGCTGCGCCGCAGTCCACGCACTGATGGAACTCCGTCACCGGGTTCGCCAGCAGGGATTTTCTCCGAAACAGGTGCAGGCGCCGCCGGTCATCGGAGACAAAGGCCCAGGGCTGCCGGTTGAAGGAGGAGGGGGCGAGCCTGGCCGCCTCCAGGATGGGGGCATATTCCGGGGTCCGGTTGAAGATGACCTTCTCCGCTTCCTTTCGTTCCGCCGGTTCTCCGGGAGAGCGGAAGGCGTCCTCCCCATAGCCCATGGCGATGCAGGTCACATAGGGCAGGCTGCCGCGGAAGTCCTCGTTGGGGTCCACCTGGGCGCTTCCCTGCCAGCAGGTGGCAACGCCCCGGGCGGTGAGCCAGAGCACCGCCAGCTCCCCCAGATACCCGCAGTTCTGCAGGCTGAAATTCTTCCGCTCCGCCCGGAGCACCAGATACTGGGGCGCCCGCACCGCCGGGGCGGTGCTGCAGATGCGGACCATATCCAGGTAAGGCAGGGTATCGAAATTCCAATCGATCTCCTCCGCCGGCGCTTCCAGCGCCGAGAGGAAGTCCACCAGACCGTCCATATCCTCCGTCCGCAGATCCTCTTCCCGGAATTTCTGGCAGCTCTTCCGGCGGCTTATGCTTCCGTACAGTTCTTCGTTCATTCCGCGGCCGCGCCCTCTTCCGAAGCCCCGGGCTCCTGTCCCTCCGCCGGAGCAGGCTCCTGCAGAATGCCGATGCGGGCGGAACCGGCCTCCATTGCGTCGGATGCCTCCCGAAGGGAGTTCACCAGCTGGCCGGCCTGCTGCTCCAGAAGCTCCGCCTGGAAGCCCAGTTCCCGGGAGATGCGGGAAAACTCGCCCCTGAACCGGCGGAGCAGCTCCTCCCGCTCCTGCCGCACCCGGGCGGCCTGGCCCTCCGCCTCCCGCACCAGCGCTTCCGCCTTGCCGGCGGCGCTCTGCTCGATCTCCACGGCCCTGCGGCTGGCGTTCAGCTCCAGCTTCAGCACCCGCTCCTTCACCAGGGCATATTCCTCCGCCTGCTCCGTGGCGGCGCGGAATTCCGTTTTCGACCGCTCCAGCTCTTCCGCCAGGGCGGCGTTCCGCTGCCGAAGCTCCTCCATCTCCCGGGCAAAGGCGGCCTGATCCCGGGAGGCGGCCTGCAGGGTCTCCAGCTGCGCCCCGAGCTGCCCGTTCTTCTCCTCCGCTGCCGCCAAGGCTGCGGAGAGCTCCTCCTTCCGGGCCTCCGCCTCGATGAGGGCGGATCCCCTCTCCTCCAGGGCGGTCTCCAGCTCCTTCTGCCGCTCCGCCGCCGCCTCCGCGGCCCGGTTCAGCTCTTCCAGCCGCTTTTCCAGCCCGGCGGCCTTCGCCTCCAGACTCTCCCGCTCCTCCTTAAGGGCCTTGCTCCGCTGAGCCATGCCCTCGATATAGGCAGCAACATCCTGCCGGTTGAAGCCGTTCAGCGCGGTGCGGAATCTGCCTTCACTCATGCTCTATTCCTCCTTCCCCGCCGGTAAGCAGGGTCTCGTTGATGGTTCCGCCGTAAGCCTCCGCCACCGCCCGGATCCCCTGGTCCGGGATCACCTGACGCAGTCTGCCCTGCCCCGCGGCGAGGGCCAGCACCCGGATCTGGGCGGCCTTTTCAATAGTGTGCATCAGTCCGAAGGCGGTATCGAAATCCGGTCCGGAAACGAACAGGCCGTGATGCGCCCAGACCACCGCGTCATACTCCGCCATGGCCTGCCGGGTGGCCTCCGCCAGCCTGGCTCCCCCGGGGACCATCCATTCCACCACCCCCACGCCATGGGGGAAGACCATGGGGCATTCCGTTTCGCTCTGCCACAGGGCGCGGGAAAAGGCCGACGCGGTGAGGGGCAGCACGAAGGTCAGGGCGGTGATATAGGGGGGATGGGCGTGATACATCACCCGGCAGGCGCCGCCGGTGGCCCGGCTGCGGAGGACATGGCAGAGATAATGGCTGTCAAACTCGCTGGTGGGCTTCCCGCCGTTTTCCAGCCCCCACAGGATGCGCCACGCCCCGCCCCGGGAATCGATCTCCACGATCCCGATGTTGGCCGCCGGGTCCAGAGCCACGTTCCGCATGTACCTACCGCTCCCCGTCACCAGAAAAAATGCTCCGGCGAGGCCGGGATCC
The DNA here is from genome assembly GCA_017545325.1 of Oscillospiraceae bacterium. The sequence continues at coordinate 6,545 of JAFWOX010000017.1, forward strand.
TGTACATGCATGGGGATCCAGGGCTGATCCGTCCGGAAGGCGGGCCGACAGGCCTCCGCCTCCGCCTCCGTCAGCCGATAGGTCAGGTTGCCGCCGTTGCGCTCATGCCAGCCCTGGTCCCAGCCGTCCCCGCAGAGACGGATGAACCCCTGAACGGCGGTGGTGGACAGGATATCCATAAGACGCTTCCTCCCGGATGATCGCTTTTCTTGATTATAGCAAAACCGACGGGAAAAGCAAGACCGGGGCGCAGCATCGGCGGGCCTCCCGCTTCCGCAGAGTTCCTCCCCTTCCCGCCCTTGACCCGGCTTGGGGAAGCGGGTATAATGATTAGGTATGGACACAAGTAAAGCAGGTGAACGAATGAAGGATAAATTCAAGCCTGACGCCCAGACCCTGGTGAGCTTCAGCCTCATGGGGCCGGAAAGCGGCGGTCCCTGCCTGGTGGATTCCTCGGGCGGACGGATCACCCGGATCAGACCGTATTTCTATGATACCGCCTATACGGAGGCCAACTGCAACCCCTGGCGGATGGAAGCCCGGGGCAGCAGCTTCAGGGCGCCGGACCGGGTGACCATCACCCCCTTCGGCCTGGGCTACCGGACCCGGGTGTACTCCCGGAACCGGGTCATGTGGCCCCTGAAGCGGGTGGACTGGGACCCGAAGGGGGAGCGCAACCCCCAGAACCGGGGCGTGAGCCGCTATGTGCGCATCTCCTGGGACGAGGCCGCCCAGATCGCGGCGGACGAGCTCCGGCGCATGAAGGAGACCTATGGACCCGAGGCGGTGCTCTGTCAGGCGGATATGCATGGGGAGGGGAAGAACACCGCCCCCAGCCACGGCTGTCCCAACCGGCTCCTGAGCCTCATGGGGGGCTATACCCTCCAGATGCGGAACATGGATTCCTGGGAGGGCTGGTTCTGGGGCGCGAAATATGTCTGGGGCTGCGAGCCCGTGGGGGAAATGGCCCCCCAGACCAACCTGTATCCGGATATCGCGAAGCACAGCGACCTGCTCCTGTTCTGGGGCTGCGACCCGGAGACCACCCCCCGGGGCTTCGGCATGAATCTGCCCAGCCGCATGTGCTACTGGTTCACCCAGATCGGCATCAGGAGCGTCTACGTCTGCCCCGACCTGAATTACGGGGCGGCCATCCATGCGGACAAATGGATCCCCATCCTGCCCAATACAGATGTGGCCATGCAGCTGGCCGTCGCCTGGGTATGGCTGACGGAGGGGACCTACGACAAGGAATATATCGCCACCCACGCCTACGGCTTCGATAAATTCGCGGATTATGTCCTGGGCCGGGAGGACGGGATCCCCAAGACCCCCGCCTGGGCCAGCGAAAAATGCGGCACGCCGGAATGGACCATCAAGGCCCTGGCCCGGTACTGGGCCAGGCACACCGCCAGCATCCTCCATGGCAACGGCGGTCCCTATATCCGGGGCCCCTATGCCTCCGAGCCCGCCCGGCTGGAGGTCATGCTCCTGGGGATGCAGGGTCTGGGCCGGCCCGGGGTGCACCAGGCGAAGATGATCGAATGGAACCTGTGGAACCGGGATTATCCCGTACCCTACCAGGGGCAGTTCGTCCCCAAGCTCACCGCCTGCGCCGATCCCCTGCGGCCGGTGGACGGAGATGTGGAGCCCATCATCAACATGGACCGCTTCGTCCTCAGCAAGGAGCAGAAGGAGCGGGCGCCGGAGCTCATCGACCTGTACAAGCAGCTCCCCGCCCCCAAGCAGTTCATTCCCCGCTGCCATGTGCACAAGGCCATTCTGGAGGGCCATGCGGAGTGGCGCGGTCTCCAGTGCTTCTCCTCCAGCCAGCAGCCGGGACCGGGGAACCATCGGCACCCCACCCAGCAGTACCAGTTCCAGGAGATGAAGTATCCCCGGGACGGCATGAGCCGGGTGCATATGATCTGGACCGACGCCCCCTGCCAGGTGACCTGCTGGAACGACGGGAACCTGAGCATCCGTGCCTACCGGCATGAGAGCATCGAGACCATCATCGCCCAGCATCCCTGGCTGGAAAACGACTGCTACTTCGCGGACCTGATCTTTCCCGTGGCCACCAAGCATGAGATGCCGGACCTGGCCAACGACTTTTCCAGCGGCGCCTTCACCAGCATCTACCTGGTGGATCCCTGCTGTCCCCCCGTGGGGGAGAGCCTCAGCGATTTCGACGTCTGCGCCAAGGTGGCGGAGAAGCTGGGGCAGGACTACTACGACGCCTACACCGGCAAGCTCACCCATGACGAGCGGGTGCGCTTCCTGTACAAGGCCAGCGGCTGCGAGGACTACCTCACCTGGGAGGAATTCCGGAAGCAGAAGATCTTCGTCATCCCCTGCAAGACCCAGGAGGAGCTGGACGCTCTTCCCGCCGGTCTGCTGGAATTCTACCGGGATCCGGAGACCAGCCCCCTCTCCACCCCCACCGGGAAGCTGGAATATGAGTCCACCCAGATCCGGGACCTGACCCCGAATGATCCGGAGCGGCCCAGCGTGCCCCACTGGATCGAAAGCGGCCCCAGCCATGACGAGCGCCGCTCCTCCCCCAGGGCGGAGAAATACCCCCTGCTGTGCATGTCCAACCACGGGCGCTGGCGGATGCACGCCCAGTGCGACGACATCCTCTGGACCCGGGAGATCGAGACCATGAAGGTCCGGGGGGAGGACGGGTATCTGTACGAGCCGGTCTGGCTCAATCCCGCCGAGGCGGAGAAGCGGGGCATCCGGCATGGGGACATCGTCAAGGTGTTCAACGAGCGGGGGATCGTCCTCTGCGGCGCCTATGTGACGGAACGGCTGATGCCCGGGGTCTGCTACGTGGACCACGGCTCCCGGCTGGATCCCATCATTCCCGGCTGGCTGGACCGGGGGGGAGCCATCAACACCATCACTCCCACCGCCTCCACCTCCCGGAACGCCACGGGCATGGCCGTCAGCGGCTTCCTGACCCAGGTGGAGAAGGTCACGCCGGAGGAATGGGCCGCCTGGAAGCGGGATTATCCCGAGGCCTTCGCCCGGAAGGTGGACGAGGGCTGCGGCGTCTGCCTGGAGGGCTGGCTGATCGAAGACAAGCGATAAAACGGGATCGGAGGGATCACCCATGATCTATCCCCTGCCGGAGGGCAAGCGGAATTTCGTCTTCCTGGGGGAGGCGGGCTGCGGAAAGAGCGAGCTGGCGGTGAATCTCGCCTGCCGTCTGGCGGCCGCCGGGGAGTCCGTCCACCTCTTTGACCTGGATATGACCAAGCCCCTGTTCCGCACCCGGGACCTGGGGGACGCCCTGGAAAAGGCCGGGGTGGACCTCCATTACGAGGAGCAGTTCATGGACGCTCCCACCGTCTCCGGCGGCGTGATGCGCCTGCTGCGGGACCAAGGGGCCTGCACCGTGCTGGACGTGGGGGGCGACTATATCGGTGCCCGGAGCATCGGGGGCTACGCCCCCCTGCTGGACCGTCCGGAGACGGCGGTATACTACCTGGTGAACCCCTACCGCCCCTGGTCCGGCACCCTGGAGCGGCTGGACAAGGTGCTGACGGAGATCCTCAGCGTATCCCATCTGCGCTTCCGGAAGCTGCTGCTGGGAGCCAACCCCAATATGGGAGAGGAGACGACGGCGGAGGATATCCTGGAGGGGGTCCGTCAGCTGGAAGCTCTGCTGGAGGACCGGTGGCCCATCTGCTTCGTGGGCGCGGAGGAAAGCCTCGTCCCGGCAGTGGAGCCGCTGCTCCCCTGCCCGGTCTTTCCGGTGAAGCGGCATCTGATCTATCCCTGGTAAGCAAACAGAATTCACATAAAGGAGCGAATACAATGGCAAAAGTGGAGATCGTGGCGGAGCGCTGCAAGAGCTGCGGCTACTGCGTCCGTTTCTGCCCGAAGCATGTCCTGGAGATCGGCCATACGGTCAATTCCAAGGGCTATGAGGTGGTGGAGGCGGCCCGGCCGGAGGAGTGCGTGGGCTGCGCCATCTGCGGGCAGATGTGCCCCGACGGGGCCATCGACGTATATCGCTGAGAAGGAGGCAGAGGGATGAGCAGAGTATTCATGAAGGGCTGCGAGGCCATTGCCGAAGCAGCGGTGCGGGCAGGCTGCCGCTTCTTTGCGGGCTACCCCATCACCCCCCAGAACGAGATCCCGGAATACTTCTCCCGGCGGATGCCCGAGGTAGGCGGCACCTTCGTCCAGGGAGAGAGCGAGGTCGCCTCCATCAGCATGGTATACGGCGCCGCCTCCTCCGGCACCCGGGCCATGACCAGCTCCTCCAGCTGCGGCATCGCCCTGAAGAGCGAGGGCATCTCCTACTGCGCCTCCGCCCGGATCCCCATGGTCTATGTGAACGTCTCCCGGGGCGGCCCCGGTGTGGGCTCCATCCAGCCCGCCCAGATGGACTACCTCCAGGCCACCAAGGCCAGCGGCAACGGCGGCTTCCAGATGCTGGTCTTCGCCCCCTCCACGGTGCAGGAGGCGGTGGATATGACCTACGCCGCCTTCGATTACGCGGACCGGGACCGGAATCCGGTTCTGATCCTGGCGGACGGGGTCATCGGCACCATGATGGAGCCGGTGGAGCTTCCCCCCATGCGATCCGACGAGGAGGTCAAGGCCATCAAGGAGGGCAAGCGGAGCTGGGCCTGCGTGGGCCATGAGCTGGATTACGCCCACCGGGCCTGGATCGAGCCGGGCCAGTGGTCCACCGCCGTGATGCAGCGCACCAATGAGAAGGCCGCCGCCCTGTACGAATCCTGGGAAAAGGACCTGCGCTGGGAGGAATACCGGCTGGAGGACGCGGAGCTGGTCATCGCCGCCTACGGCATCTCCGCCCGCATCGCCCGGAGCGCGGTGAACCTGCTGCGGCAGGAGGGATATCCCGTGGGCCTCATCCGGCCCATCACGGTAAATCCCTTCCCCTGCAAGGCCTTCGACAGGATCGATTACGGCAAATGCCGGGGCGTGCTGGACGTGGAGATGAGCATCCCCGCCCAGTTCCTGCGGGATGTGTCCATTGGGGTGAAGGACCGCTGCCCCATCGGTACGTGCCTCTGCTCCGGCGGCAACATCATGAGCCGGGAGAGCATCATCGAGACGGCCAAGAAAAGCTTGGAGGCGTAATATGGAAAAGATCTATACCCGCACCAAAACCATCCAGGAGGACAAGGTCTCCGGCTTCTGCCCCGGCTGCATGCACTCCACCGTCATGAAGCTCATCGGGGAGGTGCTGGAGGAGCTGGACCAGGTGCAGAACACCGCCTGCGTGCTGGGCATCGGCTGCTGCGGCCTCCATATGGACTATATGGCCTACGACAACATCACCGCTCCCCATGGCCGGGCCTGCGCCGTGGCCACGGGGATCAAGCGCACCAATCCCGGCACCCTGGTATACACCTACCAGGGGGATGGGGACCTGGCCTCCATCGGCCTGGCGGAGACCCTGTCCGCCGCCAACCGGGGGGAGAATTTCTCCGTCATCTTCATCAACAACGGCATTTACGGCATGACCGGCGGCCAGATGGCCCCCACCACCCTCATTGGGATGAAGGCCACCACCGCCCCCAGGGGCCGGGATCCCAAGGAGCACGGCTACCCGATGCATATGTGCGAGATCATGAACCAGCTCACCGCTCCCTATTATCTGGAACGCACCAGCTGCAATAATCCCGCCAATGTGCGGAAGACCAAGGCGGCCATCAAAAAGGCTTTTCTGAATCAGCTGAACGGCAAGGGCTTCTCCATGGTGGAGATCGTCACCAACTGCCCCACCAACTGGGGCACGGACGCCCTGGGCTCCCTGGAATACCTGGAGCAGAACATGCTGAAGGAATTCCCCCTGGGCGTGATCCGGGACAAGAGCCTGGAAGAGGAGGGCAAATAATGGAGACCAATCTCTGTGTAGCCGGCTTCGGCGGCCAGGGCGTCATGACCCTGGGTAAATTCCTGGCGGAGGCTGCCTGCGAATCCTCCGACCGGAACGTGACCTTCTTCCCCTCCTATGGAGCGGAGCAGCGGGGCGGCACCGCCAACTGCTTCGTGGTGATCTCCGATCAGGAGATCGGCGCTCCTCTGGGGGACCGGATGGACGATCTGATCATCATGAACGAACCTTCCCTGAAGAAATTCCTCCCCACCCTGAAGCCCGGGGGAAGGCTTTTCCTGAACAGCTCCATCGTTGCGGACGACGTAGGCCGGGAGGACGTGACCATCGTGAAGGCTCCGGTGACGGAGCTGGCCCTGGAGCTGGGGAACAGCAAGGTGCTGAACGTGATCATGCTGGGCGTCTACGTGGGCTATACCGGCATTGTGGATGAGGAGCTGGTATGGCGGATCATCCAACAGAAGCTGGGCAGCAAGCCCAAGCTCCTGCCCCTGAACAAAAAGGCCTATGAGGAAGGGCTGGCTCTGGGGAAGAAGCAGAAACAGGACTGAACCCGTACATCGGCGTTTCTGCCGCGGACCTTGCCTGGTCCGCGGCAGACTTTTTTGCTGCGGCAGGGCGCTGCATCGCTTTCCTATTTTTTCTTTTCAGAGGGCCAAAACTATGGTATAGTAGATTATCTCAGCAGTTCAACGAGGAGGATAGGAGATGGAAAACCTGCCGCCGCTGCGCTACCCGGAGCCCCAGACCGTGCTGACGGTGGAGGATATGCGCCGCTCTGACGCCGCCTGCATCGCCGCCGGCACCCCGGGCGCGGAGCTTATGGCCCGGGCCGGCCATGGCGTGTTCCGGGCATACCCCTGGCAGGGACCCGTGGCCATCCTCTGCGGCACCGGAAACAATGCCGGGGACGGGTACGTTCTGGCGGCCCTTCTCCATGAGGCGGGGATCCCCTGCCGCATATACCTCCTGCAGGAGCGGTTCTCCCGGGACGGGGCGCATTATTTCCGCCGCTGCCGGGAGCTGGGCATCCCCTGGTCCCTCTGGGAACCGGGCACAAAGCTGACCGGCTGCCGGGAGATCGCCGACTGCCTCTTCGGCACCGGCTTCCGGGGCGCGGCGGAGGATAACGCGGCGGACATGATCCGGGCCGCCAACGAAAGCGGCGCAGCGGTGATCTCCGTGGATATCAACAGCGGGCTCAGCGGCGTCAGCGGTCTGGCGGAGGGGCCCTGCATCCGGTCGGACCTTACGGTCTCCATCGGCTGCCCACAGCCGGGGCACTACCTGGGGGAGGCCAAGGACATGCTCCGGCGGCTGGTGAACGTGGATATCGGCATCCCGCCCCTGGGTCTGCCCATCCGTCTGGTGGGACCTCAGGATTTTTCAGCCCTTCTTCTCCCCCGGCGGGAATGCTGCAACAAGGGGGATTTCGGCACCGTGGCCCTGCTGGGGGGCTGCACGGCTTATTCCGGGGCGGCCAAGCTGGCGAACCTGAGCCTTTCCGCCCTGCGCTGCGGCTGCGGCGTCGCCCGGCTGGCGGTCCCCGCCTCCCTGGCGCAGGGGATGCTGCCCTATATCCTGGAATCCACCCTCTATCCCCTGCCGGACCGGGAGGGGAGCATGGTTTTTGACCCGGAGGCGCTGGACGGCGCTCTGGACCGGACGGCCGCCGCCGCGCTGGGCATGGGCTGGGGCCGGAGCAACGAAAACGGGCGCATCCTGCGGCACATCCTGCGCACCTACCGGGGAAGCCTGGTCCTGGACGCGGACGGTCTCAATACCCTGGCCGCCCTGCCGGACCGGGACGCCCTCCTCCACTCCACCGGGGCCAGGGTGGTGCTCACCCCTCATCTGCGGGAGTTCTCCCGGCTGACGGGGATGAGGCGGGAGGATCTGCTCCGGGATCCGGTGACCCACGCCCGGCAGTATGCGGAGAGCCGGAACGTGATCCTGCTTCTGAAGGGCAGCAGCACCCTCGTCACCGACGGGGAGGGCGTGCTCCTGGTGAGCCGGGGCTGCGCCGGCATGGCTACCGCCGGGAGCGGGGACGTGCTTTCCGGCGTGCTGGCGGGCATCCTGGGCTGGTCCCCCTGCACGCCGCTCACCGTGGCCTGCGGCGCCTATCTGGCCGGGCTGGCGGGCGAGCTGGCCCAGGCGGAGAAGGGGGATATCTCCATGCTGGCCTCGGATACGGCGGCGAAGCTGCCGGAGGCCATAGGTCTGGCCAGGCAGGCATAAGACAATTGCGGATAAAGATCATACATAAGGAGGAAGAACATGGTCAAGTACAAGCGGCTGCCCCTGGAAACGATGGTGAACACCCGGGATCTGGGCGGCTATGCCACCAAGGACGGCAAGATCACCAAGTACGGCGTATTTCTCCGCACGGACTGCCCCATCGACATCAGCGAGCACGATAAGCAGTACATCATCGATTACGGGATCACCCTGTCCATCGATCTGCGGGGCGTCGACGAGGTAGAGAAGACGCCCAGCTCCTTTGCGGATGTCCCCGGCCATACCTACCGGCACATGCCCATCAGCGAGGAGCACCGCATCATCCGGGGAGAAGGGGGCAAGCAGCCGGAACGTCCCCCCCAGCCGCCGAAGGACGGGCAGAACTTCGATATGGGCGACGCCTATATCGGCATCCTGGAGGAGGGAAAAGACTGGGCCCGAAACGTCATCACCCTCTGCGCCGAGTGGGACGGCGGCGTCATGTTCCATTGCTTCATCGGCAAGGATCGGGCGGGCACCATCGCCGGTCTGCTCCTGGGCGCCGTGGGCGTGGGGATGACGGATATCATGATGGACTACAGCGCCTCCATGAGCTGCCTGCGTCCCAAGTACGACAAGATGGGCGCCTCCTTCCTCCCCCAGAAGCGGGGCAGACCGGATTACAGCTGGGGCTTCTTCGGCTCCGTGCCGGAGAGCATGGAGGCCGTATGGTACTACCTTCAGGAGAAGTATGGCGGCTATACCGGGTATCTGAAGGCCTGCGGCGTGACGGAGGAGACCCTGCAGAAGCTGAAGGACAAATTCCTGGAGGATCCGGTATAACGCTTCCCAACGGGAGCCGGAAACCGTTCCCGATTCTTACCCGGGAGATCGGCAGAATGCCGGTCTCCCGTTTTCTTTTACAGGGCGGCGGCGAATTTGCCCCCGTTTGTGTCTCGTTTGTGTCGAATTTTTTGTGCATTTATTATTATTTAATTATTTTATTTGACTTTTCATCTAATTGCATTTTATTCTTTACATTTCGCAGGAAAGTGTGTAGTATAGGCATATCCCTGCAAAATCAGAAAGGAGAGAACTGAATGAAAAAAGCACTGTCCCTGGTGCTTGCCGTTCTGTTGCTATTGGCTCTGTTCGCAGGCTGCAACGGCGATGGCGGCACCACCCCCACGGCAGCCCCCGGCGGCAATACCGCAGCTCCTGCCACCAAGGCTCCCGCGACCCAGGCTCCCGACGACGGCAGTGAGCCCGCGCCCGTGGACGAAGGCCCCTACCATTTCGCCGCCGGCAAGTATGAGAAGAACGCCGACGGCTGGCCGGTAGAGAAGTACGTCTACGACCGGCCCCTCACCGACAACGACGATGTGCTCACCAAGTGGAGCACCTGCTACACCCCTCAGTACATCCCTGAGGACGGCTGGGGCAGCATCCCCGTCTGGCAGGGCGTCCGGGAGTACACCGGCGTCCATATCGAGTACAACATCGTGGACTCCGCCAACCGCAGCCAGAACTTCTCCGTGCTGCTGGCCTCCGACGACCTGGACGATATCTGCGACCAGGGCGCCTACTTCTACTCCGGCGGCACCATCAAGCAGGCCATCGAGGACGGCTACTTCGTGAACCTCTTCCCCTATACGGACTACATGCCCAACTATATGTGGGAGATTTACGACCGCAGCCAGCTGAACCCCGATGTGAAGAGCACCGTGTTCTACGATAACGAGACCATCGGCTCCGTCACCGGCATGCTGGTGGA
>JAFWOX010000018.1 GCA_017545325.1 Oscillospiraceae bacterium
CGTCAACAAGGCGCCGGAAAAAGACGCGCCGATGAAGGTCTACACATTCCTGAGCGTCCGGGAGGACGGCGTGGAGCTGTTCGGCTTCGCCACCCGGGAGGAAAGGGCCATGTTCCGCTCCCTGACCCAGGTCAGCGGCATCGGGCCCAAAACGGCGGTGCAGATCCTGTCCTCCATGCCCCTCAGGGACCTGACGCGGGCCATCATGGAGGGCGACGTCACCGCCCTGAGCCGCGCCCAGGGCGTGGGCAAAAAGACCGCCCAAAGGATCGCGCTGGAGCTCAAGGGCAAGGTCAGCGACGACGAGCTCCGGGCCATTCTTGGCGACGAAGCCGGGACGGTCTCCGCGTCGGCGGTCCGGGCAGCCGCGCCGGATTACGAGGCGGACGCCATGGCCGCGCTGCAGAGCCTGGGCTACACTCCCCAGGAGGCCAGGAAGGCCCTGGACAAGTGCCGGGGACTAACAGAGGACGCCAACGAGCTTCTGCGCCTGGCCCTGAGGAGCATGTAACGGCCCTGGAAGCTGCGGTGCGGCGTTGTGCGCGCCTGGGGGCTTTTCCTGCCTTCACCGGCGCTCTGACACCGGGAGAGTGCGATTTTTTTCATGCCCGACTCTCTTATCAGGAGAAAGAAGATGAACGAAACAGACAGGCTGCTCAGCGCGCAGCTGCGCCCGGAGGACGCGGAAAGCGAAATCAGCCTCCGTCCCCGGACCCTTCGGGAATACGTGGGACAGGAGAAAATGCGGCGCAGCCTTCAGATGTATATCGAGGCTGCCCTGCAGCGGCACGAGCCCCTGGACCATATCCTTCTGTCGGGACCGCCGGGCCTCGGCAAGACCACCATGGCTGAGATCGTGGCGGCGGAAATGGGGCAGAACATCCGCATCACATCCGGCCCGGCCATTACCCGACCCGGGGACCTGGCCTCCATCCTGACCAATATGGACAAGGGTGACGTGCTCTTTATCGACGAGATCCACCGGCTGCCCCGCACCGTGGAGGAGATCCTGTATCCCGCCATGGAGGACCATGTGCTGGATATCATGATCGGCAAGGGCCCCATGGCACGCTCCATGCGGGTGGACCTGCCGCGCTTTACCCTGATCGGGGCCACCACCCGCCAGGGCATGCTGTCCCATCCCCTCAGGGACCGGTTCGGGATCATCTACACCCTGGAGCTCTACACCCCAGAGGAACTGATGCGGATCGTTTCCCGCTCCGCCGGGATCCTGGGGGTCAGGTATGAGGAGGAAGGGCTGATGGAGATCGCCAGGCGGTCCCGGGGCACGCCCCGCATCGCCAACCGGATGCTGAAAAGGGTGCGGGATTACGCCCAGCTGAAAAGCGGCGGCGTGATCACCCTGGAAAGCGCCCGGCAGGGGATCGACCTGTTAGAAGTGGACGAAATGGGCCTGGACCGGATGGACCGGGAGATCCTGCGGGTGCTGACTTCGGTTTTCGCCGGACGGCCCGTGGGCCTGGATACCCTGGCCGCGGCGGTCAACGAAGACCCGGGCACCATCGAGGACGTGTACGAACCCTTCCTGATGCAGCAGGGACTGATCATGCGCACCCGCTCCGGACGGGTGGCCACGCCCCAGGGCTATCGGCACCTGGACCTGACCCCGCCCCCCGAGGAGGCCTGCGGGCCAGGATGCGAACAGACCAGCCTGATATGACAGGGAACAGCGGATACCGGTCCGTGATCCCGCACCGAACTGAGAGGAGAAAAAAATGGAAAA
>JAFWOX010000019.1 GCA_017545325.1 Oscillospiraceae bacterium
GAAGAATATGAAACAGAACAGGTAAACGAGCATAACTTTGAACATATCCGGGCGATGCTGCAGGCCCTGAAGCTCAGCGGCATCTTCCATCCTTCCGTGGAGTTCCTTTCCTCCATCGGTACGATCCTGGTAGTGGGCTTCGGCGGCTACCTGGCCTATAAAGAAGGCCTGAGCGTGTCGGACATCGTGGCCTTCCTGCTGTATCTGGGCCTGTTCTACGGCCCGGTCACCGGCCTGGCCAACCTGCTGGAGAATATGCAGCAATCCATGGCCGGAGCGGAGCGCGTGCTGGCCGTGCTGGACGCGCCTACGGAGATTCAGGATCTGCCGGACGCCGGAACCCTGAAGGACGTGAAGGGCGAAATCACCTTCGACCACGTCAGCTTCTCCTACGGGGAAAACATCCCCGTGCTGAAGGACGTTTCCTTTGTGTGCAGGCCGGGCCAGATGCTGGCGCTGGTGGGCCCCACGGGCGTGGGCAAAACCACCCTGACCCAGCTGATCTCCCGGTTCTACGAACCTACCGCCGGACGGATCCTGCTGGACGGACAGGATATCCGGCACGTGACCCTGGACAGTCTCCGGCAGAACATCTCCCCGGTGCTGCAGGACACCTTCCTCTTCAACGGCACCATCGCGGAAAACATCGGCTATGCCGTGCCGGACGCCTCCATGGAGGAAATTGAGGCCGCGGCAAGGGCCGCAAAGATCCACGACGATATCATGGCCATGCCCGACGGCTATAAGACCCTGGTCGGTGAGCGCGGCCTGCGCCTCTCCGGCGGCCAGAAGCAGCGGGTGGCCATCGCCCGGGCCATCCTGCGGAAAAGCCCCATCATCATCCTGGACGAGGCCACCGCCTCCGTGGACGTGGAGACGGAGCGGCAGATCCAGACCGCCATCGCCGGGATCGCCGGGCAGCGGACCATCGTGGCCATCGCCCACCGCCTGTCCACCATCCGCAACGCGGATATGATCCTGGTGATCGAGGACGGCCGGGTGACGGAGTGCGGCACCCATGCGGAGCTGGTGGCCCTGGGCGGGAGCTATGCGCGGATGGACCGGATCCAGGCCAGCGCCGCCGGCGGGATCGCGTGAACTCAGGCGCCGGGGCCTTCCGCCCCGGCGGGAGGAAAGGGGGAAGGCTTGCAACCTTCCCCCTTCCGGCTTATAATGGGAAAAAACAAAACAAGGAGGGCGTGCCATGTATCAGTGTCCCTATCCCCGCCTCTTTACCCCCATTACCCTGGCGGGCACCCAGTTCCGGAACCGGATCTTTGCCTCCCCCACCGGAGGCCAGCACACCCATTATGGCAATCACCCCATCAACGAGCTCATCTGCTACTATGAGCGGAAGGCCCAGGGCGGCGCGGCCAGCGTATGCATCGGAGACGCCGTGGCGGACGGCGAGCACGCCCAGTCTAACGGCAGCCATATCTGCCTGGACGATATCTCCGGCAAGCCCCATCTGAACAAGCTCTCCGGCTCCATCCGGCGGCATGGGGCGGTGGCCGCCATCGAGATCTCCCATGGGGGCAGCAGCGCCCGGATCTCCTATAACCAGGGGCACAAGGTCTACGGCCCGGTGGAGTGCGATACGGAGGGCAGCTTCGGCCATCCGGTCCACGCCTATGCCATGGACGAGGAGATGATCCGGTATACCATCCGCAAGCATGCGGAGGCCGCCCGCTTCGCCAAGCAGTGCGGCTTCGGCATGATCACCCTCCATGGGGGCCATGGGTGGCTCATGCACCAGTTCATGCATCCCAGCCAGAATACCCGGACGGACGAATGGGGCGGCACCTTCGAAAAGCGCATGCGCTTTCCCCTGGCCATCATCGCCGCGGTGCGGGAGGCGGTGGGGCCCGATTTCCCCATCGAGATCCGCATCAGCGGTTCCGAGTGCTATGAGGGGGGCTACGATACGGACTACGGCGTCCGCATCGCGGAGGCCCTGGACGGGAAGGTGGACCTGATCCACGTCTCCGCCGGGAGCCATGAGGTGGCGGAGGTCTTCACCGTCACCCATCCCAACATGTTCCTGCCCGACGGGGTGAACGTGAAATATGCGGCGGAGATCAAAAAGCATGTGAAAACCCCCGTAGCCACGGTGGGCGCCCTCTCCGACCCCGCCATGATGGAGGAGATCCTGGCCTCCGGTCAGGCGGACGTGGTGGAGCTGGCCCGGGGCCTCATCTGCGACCCCGACCTGCCCCGGAAGGCCCGGGAGGGGCGGGAGGAGGATATCACCCACTGCATGCGCTGCTTCACCTGCTTCTCCAGCCTCATCATGCGGGGTCTCTTCGCCTGCGCCCTGAACCCGGAGATCGGCAGCGAGCATGAGACGAAGTTTGCCCCGCCCCCCGCGGAGAGCAAGACCGTGCTGGTGGCCGGGGGCGGCGTGGGGGGCATGCAGGCGGCCCTCACCGCGGCGAAGCGGGGGCATAAGGTCACCCTCTTCGAGAAAACGGATAGGCTGGGGGGCGTCCTCCTGTGCGAGGAGAAGGTCCCCTTCAAGAAGCATCTGGGCCAGTACCTGGCCCTTCAGGCCCGGCGGCTGGAAAAGGCGGGCGTCGAGCTCCGGCTGAATACCCCCCTCACCCCGGAGCTGGCAAAAAGCCTGGAGCCGGATGTGATCGTGGCCGCCCTGGGGGCGGACGCGGCCCTGCCCCCCATCCCGGGGATCCGGGGGGAGAACGCGATCCTGGCGGAGGACCTGTACCCCGCCCCGGAAAAGGCGGGAAAGCGGGTGGTCATCCTGGGGGGCGGCCTGGTGGGCTGCGAGCTCGCCGTCTACCTGGGGGACCTGGGGCATGAGGTGGAGATCCTGGAAATGGCTCCCATGCTGAACGCCGGCAGCAATATCCTCCAGGGCTCCAGCATCCAGCTCCAGCTGAAACGCCTGGGGATCAGCCCCCGGCTGAGGACCAGGGTAACGGAGATCACCCCCGAGGGGGTCAAGGCGGTGGGACCGGAAGGGGAGCTTTTCCTTCCCGGGGATACGGTGGCCATCGCCCTGGGGCGGAAGCCTCGGCGGGAGGAGGCGGACGGTCTCCGCTTCTGCGCCCCGGAATTCATCCAGCTGGGGGACTGCGACAGTCCCGCCACCATCTGGCAGGCGACGGAAACCGCCTACCATATGCTCACGGATATCTGAGAAGGGAAGAAGTCTGCGCATGAACAGCGGCGTTTTGTTTGATCTGGACGGCACTTTGTGGGACAGCGTGGAACGGCTCACCCCCGCCTGGAACCGGGTGCTGGGGGAATACGGCGTGGAGGTGACGACGCCCCAGCTCCGGGCCCTCATGGGAAAGACGGCGGAGGAATTCGCCGCCGCCCTGCTGCCGGAGGAAACGCCGGAGCGGGGGCTGGAGGCCATCGACGCCTGCTGCCGGGAGGAGCTGATCGACCTGGCGGCTTACGGCGGCATCCTGTACCCCCGGCTGCGGGAGACCCTGGAGGCCCTGAAGCCCGCCTGGAGGCTCTATATCGTCAGCAACTGCCAGGAGGGGTATATCGACACCTTCCTGGACGCCCACGGGTTCCGGGACCTGTTCGACGGCTTCCTGGACCACAGCACCGGCCTGAGCAAGGGGGGCAATATCCGCCTCCTCTGCGGCCGGGAAAACCTGGACCGGGCGGTGTACGTGGGGGATACCTCCGGGGACGAAGCTGCCGCCCGGGAGGCGGGGATCCCCTTCTTCCATGCATCCTACGGCTTCGGGAGGGCGGAAGCGCCGGACCGGGTGCTGCAGGCCCTGTCTGCGCTGCCGGAGCTGCTGGCGGAGTTTTTCCGGGGCTGAGCCCCTTATATACGGAAGGACCCGGCGGAATCTTCTCCGCCGGGTCCTCAGCATGTCGACAAAGCCGACATGCTTCAAATCGGCCCCGCTCCGCTGGGCTCCGATTTGAGCAGGCTGCACTCCGCTCCCCGCACTCGCTGCGCTCGTACAGTGCGCTCCGTGTGCAGAATCATAGGGCAGAAATAAATTCCGCCCCATGATGATTGAACTTATTCGCGCCTGCGGGCGCGAACTCTGCGAGGCTTCAGGTATTTTGTCTGCCGATGGAAGGACCCGGCGGAATCTTCTCCGCCGGGTCCTCCTCTGCTCTTTCTCTCTCTTATTGCATATTGGCGAAACGCTCAATTGCCTTCGTGAAGTTCTCCAGGGCCGCCTCGTCCCCCTGCTTGACAGCGTCCCGGACGCAGTGGCGGATGTGCCCCTCCAGCACCACCTGGCCCGCCTTGTTCAGGGCGCTTTTGGCGGCGTTGAGCTGGGAGAGGATATCCTCGCAGGGAATGTCCTCGTCGATCATCCGGTCGATGGCCTGGACCTGGCCCAGGATCTTGGCCAGCCGGCGGTGGAGATTGTCCGCGTCCATGCACTTTCTCATGTCCGTTCCCCCTTCTCCCCGCCGGGCGGAAGCCATGAGACGCGCACAAGGACGCACCCATACCGGGTACGCCCATCACGCTTCTGCGGCGGTCGCTCCGGTTTCGGCAGAGAACCATACCCACGGAACGGGCCGTATCTGACTTATCTGCCGGGGCAGCTTCACAGTGACCGACTCGCGGAGACTTGCACTCCATTCCGGTGATCCGTCCGTGTTCCCCGATAGTTTACCACGGCTAACCGCAGGGAGTCAAGTGACAAAGCGGAAACGGAGCGGGTCTGCCCGCTCCGGCGCCATGGGCTTCAGGGCTTCAGGGCCGTGGTCGTTTCAAAGAAGAAGGCGCTGATCTCCTCCGGGGAATACTGCCTGTTTGCGGTCCACCAGCGCACGGTTTCCGCGAAATCCCCGATCATATGGCTGAGCACATAGTCATAGGGGGCATGGTAAGCGGATTCGGGAACGATGGCGCAGAAAAGATCCCGCAGATGCTGTTTGAAGAAAAACATGAAGACCTCTCCGCTCTCCCCCGTCAGAAGGCCGGGAAGATAGTCCATGTGTTCCTGGAGATGATAGAGGACATGGGTGACCAGCGTCCGGGTATCATGGTGAGCCGAGAAGTCATGCGTCTTCTCCTTCTTCAGATCCTCCGAGAAGACATGGTCGAAGATCTCGGCGCAGAGGGCGCTGAGCAGGTCGTCCTTGGTTTCAAAATGCGCATAGAAGGTGGTCCGCCCGATATCGGCCAGATCGATGATCTCCTGAACGGTGATTTTCGAATAGGGCTCGCTTTTCAAAAGCTTTGTGAATGCGCCGAATACAGCCTCCCGGGTCTTGCGTTGTCTGCGGTCCATGCTTCCGACTCCTGAACATTTTTGCGGTTCTGTCCTGTAGCGAACGATCTGCCGGTTCTGCTTCTTGTCAGCCCGGCGGGTTTTTTCTATACTGAAACCGAACAGTGTGTTCTGTAACGGATACAGTATACGCAGACAGGTCCCAGATGTCAAGGAGGATATATGATCAAAAACTGGCTGGAGAACGAATCGAAAGAGACCCTGGTGTGCGCGGCAGCCTCTGCCGTCTCCCTGATCCTCAGCATTACCGGCGTACTGCGCGGCATTCTTCCCTTTGATATTGCCTGGATAGCCATCGTCCTGTGCGGGATCCCGATCCTTGTAGGCGCATTCAAGGGGGTCGTCTTTGAGCGGGATATCAAGGCGGACCTGCTGGTCTCTCTGGCGCTCATCGCCTCGGCGGCCACAGGAGAATTCTTTGCCGCGGGAGAGGTCGCGCTGATCATGCAGATCGGCTCTCTGCTTGAGGATTATACCTCCGGAAAGGCCCGGGAGGGGATCGAAAAGCTGATCGGCATGACGCCCCAGACCGCCCGGGTGCTCCGGGACGGCGCAGCGGCGGAGATCCCGGCGGAGCAGGTCAGGGCGGGGGATATGCTCAGCGTCCTCGCCGGGGAAATCATCCCCGTGGACGGGACGATCCTCGAAGGGGAGACCTCCATCGACCAGTCCGTCATGACGGGGGAGAGCCTTCCGGTGGACAAGAAGGCCGGGGATACGGTTTTCAGCGGAACGGTCAATCAATACGGCACGTTCCTGATGCGGGCGGACGCCGTCAGCAGGGACAGCGCCCTTCAGCGGATGGTCCGCCTGGCGGAGGAAGCGGAAGAGAACAAGGCGCCCATCGTAACGGCGGCAGACCGATGGGCGACCTGGCTGGTGGTGATCGCCCTCTCCTGCGCCGTGCTCACCTGGATCATTACGGGGGAGTTCATGAGAGCGGTGACGATCCTTGTGGTATTCTGCCCCTGCGCGTTCATCCTGGCCACGCCGACGGCGGTGCTTGCGGGGATCGGCAACGCGGCGAAGTACGGGATCATCGTCCGCTCGGGAGACGCCCTCGAGCGCCTTTCCCGGATCCGCAGGGTCGCCTTTGACAAAACCGGAACGCTTACCCGGGGAGAACCCCGGGTGGCCGCCGCCGTCAGCCTTTCGGACCGGTATTCCGACGGGGAGGTCCTGCGCCTGGCCGCCCTGACGGAACAGAAATCCGAGCATCCCCTGGGAAAAGCCATATGGGCGTTTTATGAAAAGACCGGGGGAAAAGCAGAGGAGGCCCGGGATTTCCGCCTGATGGCGGGGCAGGGCGTCTCCTCTGTTGTGGACGGACGGCTCATCGCCGCCGGAAAAGCGGATTTCATGCGTTCCCAGGGGATCGACGTCTCCGAAGCCGAAGAGGCCGGCAGAGGGGAGCTGGATAAGGGGTCCACCATCGTCTATGTTGCCGCGGATAACGCGCTCATCGGCTTCATCTCACTGCGCGACACCCTGCGCCCGGAGGCCAGGGCGACGCTGGACAGGCTCAAGGCGGTGGGCATAACCCCGATGCTGCTCACGGGGGATAATGAACACGCGGCGAGGACCATTGCCGGGGATCTCGGCATCACCGATATGCGGGCAAATCTTCTCCCCGAAGAGAAGATGAACGTCATTCAGGCGTATGCGGGAGGAGCGGAGCCGATCTGCATGATCGGAGACGGGGTAAACGACGCCCTGGCCCTGACGAGCGCCGACGCGGGCGTTGCCATGGGGGGCATCGGCTCGGATATTGCCATCGAATCAGCGGACGCGGTGCTGGTGAGCGACGAGATCAAACGGCTTCCCTACCTCTTCGGCCTGATGCAGAAGGTCATGAAAAAGGTCCATATCAATATTCTCGCCTCGCTGATCATCAATCTCACCGCCGTCGTGCTGTCCGCGGTCGGGGTCCTGAACCCGGTGACGGGGGCCCTGTGGCATAATTGCGGCTCTGTCTTCGTCGTCGTCAATGCGGCCCTGCTTCTCCGGGAGAAGGATCAGCCGTGATCCGGGCCGCAGACGGCGGCAGGCCGGACCGGCCTTCCCCGGGGCGGTCTATCGGATTTCTATGGCGTCGGCCCGAATGGCGCCGCCGGATACGCTGCAGTCCCTTCCGTAATAGGAGATGAAGATCGTATCCCCGGCCTTCAGCTCCGGCAGGCCGTCCTCCGGGGGAAAAACGGTGATGGGCTGGTCCGCCCCGAACCGGTTCATGGGCTCCCGGGAGGAGCAGACCAATTCGGCGCCGTTTATCCGAAGGACCGTCGCCTCCAGCCCGTACAGACAATCGGCGCCCAGGCCATCCTCCGTGACCTGCTCCGCCGCCGTATCGTATACCGGCAGCGCCCAGCCGGGAAACAGCTCCGAAAAGGTGGGAAGGGTTTCAATAGTCTCTCCGGTTTCCACATCCCGAATGCAGCCGGAGTACCCGTCCGCCACCCACCGGGAATGGAAGATGATGACCTTGCGGGCCTCCAGGATCTTCTCCCGCATCTCTTCCGACGCGGAATCCAGGTCCAGATAGGCATACTCCTCAGCCTCTTCGAGGGTCATTTCGCCGGGCGCCGTCCCCGGCTCCTCCCGGGGGGCGACATAAACGGCGACCTCCTGCGTCCCGGCTCCGTTGGGGGCTTCCTGCCAACCCGGCAGGCAGACCCCCTGCTCTGCGGAGATCAGCCGGACGTGGGCGGGATCCCACCGCTCGTCCCCCAAGGACTCGTTGATCAGCACAAACCGGTAAGCCCCGGCCGACGCCGGGGGAGAAAGCAGCTCGATGCCGCCGGAGGGGCTTCCGCCGCGGACGGCGGCATAAATGCCGAGACCGGCAAGACACAGGCAGGCCGCGGCGGCAGCCCATTTGATCCACCGGGGCTCTGGGGCCTTCCTTGCCCCCGGCGCAGCCTCGGCGATATAGCGATCGGCGATCTCCCCAATCTCGTTCAGCAGACGTTCATTCTTCATAGATGGATCCCTTCTTTCTCCAATACGGATTTCAGCTTCATTCTGGTCCGCAGAAGGGAAACGGCCGCGCTCCCCTCGGATATCCCGTATTCCTCTGCGATCTCCCCCAGGGAGGAGAGGTACCAATACCTGCGGACGAAGATTTTTCTGGCTTCCGGAGGCAGCGCCTCCAGAAACCGGTCCAGCACGTCCCGGATCAGGATGGACTCCGTGAGGGCCTCCCCGTCCGGACCGTCCGGGATGCACTCTGCCAGCTCATCCAGGATCAGGGGGAGCTGCCCGGCCCCGCGCTTCTCCGCCAGCGCCTTTTCCCTTTTGTTGAGGGAGAGATTTCGGACGATCCTGCCGAGCCAGGTCTGCAGCCGGGCCGGACGCGCGGGGGGTATGGCGTTCCAGGCCCGCAGATAGGCGTCGCTCACGCATTCCTCCGCGTCCTCGTCGTTATTCAGGATGTTCCTGGCTATGGAGTGACAGTATCTGCCGTATTTCCTGGCGGTCTCCGACAGGGCTTCCTCGGAACGGGCCCAATACAAGTCAATGATCCGGCTGTCCTCCATTCGGGCGCCCCCCTTCCTTCTTCGCTTCAAGGCCTTTCACCCTTATACACCGGATCCGCGGCGTCCGGATTACACCGTTTTGACAAAAGAAAAAGAAATCGGCTGACCTGCGATGGCCGCAGGTCAGCTTTTTCGGTTTTCCGAGCCCGGCCGATCTGTCTATATAGACGGATTTCCCGGGAAAAAGTGACAGAAAAATCGGGAGCCCCCAAAATCGGAGACTCCCGTGGTTCGTTTTTCTCAGATGCTCATTTCCGTCCTGCGGATCAGGTCGTCCTGGGCGGCCTTGTATACCTCCACGAAGTAGGCGGAGAAGCCCGCCACCCGGACCACCAGGTCCTGGTATTCCGTGGGGTTCTCCTGGGCGGAGCGCAGGGTATCCGCGGAGACGATATTCAGCTGCAGCTCCATGCCGCCGCCCTTGAAGTAGGTCTCCATCACCGCCCGGAGCTTCCGGTCCCCCGCCTCCCCCTGGAGGGCGGTGGGGTGGAACTTCATGTTGCAGAGGGTGCCGTTGGAATAGGTGCTCTGGTCGAATTTCAGGATGGAGTTGATGGTGGAGAAGGGGCCCTCCTTATCCATGGACTGCACCGGGGAGATGCCGTCGGAAAGGGGATCTCCCGCCTTCCGCCCATCGGGAGTGGCCCAGACCATGCCGCCGTAGACCACGTTCAGGGTCACGGGCCAGCAGCCCGCGGTCCAGTGGTTGCCCCGGGGGCTGACGCCCCGGGTGATGCCCTCCACATAGGTATCGGCGGTGAACTTCAGATACTTGTCCGCCTCCGGGTCGTTGTTCCCGAAGTGGCTGCAGCGTCCCTGAATGATCTGGCGCAGCTCCTCATAGCCCTCCCAGTTGTGCATCAGGGCGTCGTACAGCTCCCGGGTGGTGGCGAGCTTATCCCGGAAGCACACCTGGTCGATGATGTTCAGGCTGTCCGCCACGTTGCCGTGGCCGATGCTGGAGTTGCCGGTGTTGGTGTATCTGGAGCCGCCCCAGAGCACGTCCAGGCCGCTCTCCATGCAGCCCTCCACCGTGGCGGAGACCAGGGGCAGGGGCATGCGCTCGGCATAGAGGAACTCATAGCAGTTCACCATGGTCACTTCCCATTTGGTGAAGAAGTCGATCTGCTTCCGGTAGGCCTCCAGTACCTCCTCCATGCTGTTCATCTCATAGAGATAGCCCGTGGCGGGGCCGGTGCGCCCCGGCTCCGGGGTGCCCGGGGCATGGTAGGGATTCACCCCGTTATTGATGGCGCACCACAGGGCCGCCGGGAGGATGGTGTAGGAGTTGGCCCCGTCGCCGCCGGAGTTGGCGAAGTCGCTGCCGCAGACGCAGGGCTCCACGCAGCCGATCAGGCAGTAGTTCCGGGCCTCCTCCAGGGGGATGCCCCGGCGCATGAGGCTCTTCTCCGCCACCTCGTCCCATTCGAAGCAGGGGACGCCGCCCACCTGCTTGGTGGTCTCGATCCCCGCCTCCCACAGGGCTTCCGGGGTGCCCTCATGGAGCCGCAGGGCCAGGGGCGGATTATGGAGCTTCAGCCGGGCGGAGGCCTGGAGGACCATATAGGTCACGTCGTTGGTGACGTCGCTGCCCGCCTTGTCCGTACCCCCCAGGGTGATGAGCTGGCCGGAGGTATAGCCGGGGCTGCTGCGGGTGGCCCGCTCGGACCAGGCCTTGTTCAGCTCCGCGATCTTCAGGATGAACATGTCCGTCAGCTCCTGGGCCTGCTCCCGGGTGAGCCGTCCCTCCGCCAGGTCCTTTTCCAGGTACTTGCCGCAGTACTGGTCCAGGCGGCCGTAGCTGATGCCGTGGGGCTGGGAGTCCAGCAGGATGCCCAGCTGATACAGGAAGCAGGCCTGGAGGGCGTCATGGTAGCTCTCGCAGGGCTTGTCGATGATCCGCATCAGCCGGTCCGCCATGTCCATGAGCTCCGCCTGCCGCTGGGGATCCGGGCAGATCTCCGCCTGACGGAGGCATTCCTCGCCGTAGCGCTTGGTGTAGAGGATGAGCCCCTCGGTGACCAGCTGCACCGCCCGGTAGAACTCATATTTCCGGGCGTCGTCCCCCTGGAAGCCCGCTTCCGTCATGGCCCGGCGCTTCTCCTGCGCCTCCCGGGCCACGGCCCCCAGGCCCTTGTCCACCACGGTCCAGAAATTGCCCACAAAGTGGCCGATGGGGTGCTGGCAGTTGCCGCTGGGGCGGAAGTTCAGGACCCCGTTGCCCATGACCTCCTGCATATACTCCTCGGGATACACGGCGTCGATGGCGGCGCTGACGCAGTTCTTCCTCCAGAAATCCCCGGTCTTCAGGATATACTCCCGGTCCTCCGGCCTCAGCTCGTAGGGGTCCGTGGAGCGGGTGGGGAAGGTGTCGATCTCGTCCAGGAACCAGGAGAAGGAATATTCCGGGTACAGGGCGGAGCAGCGGAACTCCTCCCCAGGGTGGCCCACGATCAGCTCATGGTCCCGCACGGGGGTGGGCATATGCTCAAAC
>JAFWOX010000020.1 GCA_017545325.1 Oscillospiraceae bacterium
ACCGCGGAAGCAAAGCCCGCGAGATTTGCGACGACGCAGGCGCGCAGCGGCGATGTCATCCTTCTCAACTCGGAGCCCAGCGTAGCGGGTCCGAGTTGAAGCGTGTCGACTTTGTCGACACGCTCAGCAGGAGGCTGAGCGCCTCCTGCTTTTCCTTTTTCCGGCTCTATTTCTGCCCATAATAGGCGTTTTTCCCGTGCTTCCGAAGATAGTGCTTGTCCAGCAGCTCCTGCTGCATCCGCCCGGCTGCGGGGTTCAGCGCCATGGCGTGCCAGGCCATAAAGGCCACCTCCTCCAGGACCACGGCATTGTGCACCGCCTCCGCCGGATCCTTGCCCCAGGTGAAGGGGCCGTGGCTGTGCACCAGCACCGCCGGGATCTCCATGGCGTCCCGGCCCCGGAAGGTCTCGGTGATCACCAGGCCGGTTTCCTTCTCATATTCTCCGGCGATTTCCTCCGGCGTCATCTTCCGGGTGCAGGGAATATCCCCGTAGAAATAATCCCCGTGGGTGGTGCCCATGGCCGGAACATCCCGCCCGGCCTGGGCAAAGGTGGTCGCCCAGCGGCTGTGGGTATGGACGATTCCTCCGCAGCCGGGAAAGGCCTTGTACAGCTCCAGGTGGGTGGGGGTATCGCTGGAGGGCTTCCACTTTCCCTCCACCACCTTTCCGGCGAGATCCACCACCACCATATCCTCCGCCCTCATCCCCTCGTAGGGCAGGCCGGAGGGCTTGATGACCACCAGGCCGGAAGCCCGGTCGATGCCGGAGACGTTGCCCCAGGTGAAGACCACGAGCCCCGCCTTCGGCAGCCGGAGATTCGCCTCCAGCACCTGTTCCTTCAGCGCTTCCAGCATGGCCTTACCTCAGCTTCCAGGCCAGATCTGCCAGAAACAGATCCTTCTCCAGCTGCTCCACGGTGGTATCCTTCCCGATATGGACGTACTCGATATCCATCATGTTCGCCCAGTCCTTCATCTGTTCCGCGGTGACGTCGTAGCTCAGCACCGTATGGTGGGCGCCGCCGGCGGTGATCCAGCATTCCACGCCGGTGGTGAGATCCGGCAAGGCCTGCCACATCACCCGGGCCACAGGGAGATTGGGCATGGGCAGGATGGGCTTCACGCACAGGATATCCTGGCAGATGAGCCGGAGCCTTCCGCCCATGTCGATGAGGCTCACCACAATGGCGGGTCCCGCCTTGCCCTCGAACACCAGCCGGGCGGGATCCTTTTCGTTCATGCCGATGCCCAGATGATGGGTCTCGATCCGGGGCTTATCCGCCGCCAGGCTGGGGCAGACCTCCAGCATATGGGCGCCCAGGCTGTAATTCCCGTCCTCCCCGAAATGATAGGTGTAGTCCTCCATGAAGCCGGAGGAGCCGTTGCCCCCCTTCCCCATGGCCTTCAGGATCGCGGTCATGGCGGAGACCTTCCAGTCCCCCTCCCCGCCGTAGCCGTAGCCCAGAGCCATCAGGTGCTGGCTGGCAAGACCGGGGAGCTGCTCCATGCCGTACAGGTCCTGGAAGGTATTAGTGAAAGCTCTGCAGCCCTCCGCGTCCATCATCCGCCGGATGGCGATCTCCTCCCGGGCTTGATAGCGGATGGCGGCGGTGTTGTCCGTGGCGATATCATAGGCGGCGGCATACTCCGCCGCCAAGGCGTCCACCTCGGCCTCGGTGACGGCGTTCATCTCTTTCACCAGGTCTCCCACGGCCCAGGTATTCACCTGCCAGCCCAGCTTGATCTGGGCCTCGACCTTGTCGCCCTCGGTGACGGCCACCTCCCGCATATTGTCCCCGAAGCGCATGACCTTCATGCTCCGGGAAACGGCGGCGCCCACGGCGGTGCGCATCCACCGGCCCAGGCGCTCCCGCACGCCCTCTTCCTTCCAGTAGCCGGCGACGATCTTCCGCTTCATGCGCATCCGGGCCCCGATGAAGCCGTGCTCCCGGTCCCCGTGGGCGGCCTGGTTCAGGTTCATGAAGTCCATATCGATCTCCTCGTTGGGAATCTGCCGGTTATATTGGGTGGCCAGGTGGCACCAGGGCTTCTGGAGAGCGGCAAAGCCGTTGATCCACATTTTGGACGGAGAAAAGGTGTGGCACCAGGTGATGATGCCCGCGCATTCCTCCGCATAGTTCGCCTCCCGGACCACGTCGGTAATCTCCTGATTGGTCTTGGCCGTGACCTTATACACCAGAGGGAAGGGCAGAGCGGCGCTCAGCTCCTCCGCCATCTCCTTGGCGCGGGCAGCCACGGTCTCCAGGACCTCTTCTCCGTACAGGAACTGACTGCCCACCACGAACCAGAACTCATATTTCATCCTCAGTATCCTCCTTCATTCGTCTCCACCGCGGCGCGCTCCACGCCCAGGGCGAGGCGGAATTCTTTCATATAGGCGTCGAAACCGGAAACGTCCTCCGGCCGGGGATTCAGCACGGTCTTCTTCGCCGAGGCGAAGACCCGCTCCGCCAGGAAGTCCCGCAGGGTCTCCCCCTCTTCCCGCGTCCGCATATAGGCGGCCAGGAGAGCCATGCCGTAGGGACCGCCCTCTCCCGCGCTCTCCATGCAGGTGACGGGCGCCCTGCAGGCTGCGGCCAGGTACCGCTGGCCCACCACCGGGGTCTTGAACAGGCCTCCATGGCCCATGAGGGCGTCGATCCCCACCTGCTCCTCCGCCAGCAGATCCATGCCTATGCGCAGGGTCGCCATGGTGGAATACAGCTGGGCCCGGAGGAAGTTTGCCAGGGTGAACCGGGCGTCCGGCCGGCGCAGCACCAGCGGCCTGCCCTCGTCCAGATGGGTCACCCCTTCCCCCGCCAGGTAGTTCACCACCGTTATGCCGCCGCAGTCCGCATCCCCCTCCAGGCTCTTCTCATAGAGCTTTGTGAACAGGGTCCCCGTATCCGGCTGCGCCCCGAACAGGGCGGCGGTCTCCTCCAGCACCCCGGCCCAGGCGTTCATATCCCCGGTGCAGTTGTTGCAGTGCACCATTGCCACGGGGCTGCCCTCCGGGGTGGTGACCATATCGATCTCGGAATAGACCTTCTTCAGAGGCCGCTCCAGCACCACCATGGAGAAGATGGAGGTGCCGGCGGAGACGTTCCCGGTCCTGGGGGCCACCGCGTTGGTGGCGGTCATCCCGGTGCCCGCGTCCCCCTCCGGGGGGCAGAAGGGGATCCCCGGGAGCAGCAGGCCGCCGGTGAGCCGGCTCCCCGCCTCCGTCAGCCTGCCCGCCTCCTCACCGGCGGTGAGGACCCTTGGCAGCAGGTCCCTGAGCTTCGAAAGGCAGCCCTTCTCCGCCGCCAGGCGGTCGAAGATCTCCAGCATCCGGGCGTCGTAATCCAAGGCGCCGCTGTCGATGGGGAACATGCCGGAGGCCTCCCCGATGCCCACGGCGTTCACCCCGGTGAGCATATAGTGGAGATACCCGGCCAGGGTGGTGAGATGCGCCACCCTGGAAACATGCTCCTCCCCGTTCAGGATCGCCTGATAGAAGTGGGCGGCGCTCCAGCGCTGGGGCACGTTGAAGCCGAAGGCCTCCGTGAGCGCCTCCGCCGCTTCGCCGGTCATGGTGTTCTGCCAGGTGCGGAAGGGCGCCAGCAGGTTCCAGTCCCGGTCGAAGGCCAGGTATCCGTGCATCATGGCGGAGATGCCCATGGCTGCGGGCCGAAGCTCCCCCGCGCGTCCCTTCAGCGCCTCCAGAGCCGCCCGGAAGCCCGTCCAGGCTTCCTCCAGGGGATAGGTCCAGACGCCGTTTTCCAGCTTGCTCTGCCAGGTATGATCCCCGGAGGCCACAGGGCGGAAAGCCCCGTCCACCAGGGTGGCCTTGATGCGGGTGGAGCCCAGCTCCACGCCCAGCACTGCAGTCTTCCCATCCATAATCCATATCCTCCGTTCCGACCTTGGCCGGTTTTTCTTGTATTGTACCCGCACCGCTCCCCGTCTGCAAGTCCAAAGTAGGATTTTCTTCTCCTCCGCCTGCGGACCGACGGGGCGGGATCGGGGATTATTTGACCCGGGTCGGACGCTTTTCTCTTGCAAACCCGACCGGATGGGTGTATGATTGCCCTAGTCTGTAATACATTCGGATATTGTGTGGAATTATAGTAAAAGGAGGATAACCCAAAGATGGCAGTTCCGATGTTTGATCCCAAGGAAATCACCGAAGCGAAGAAGATCACCTTCGGCAACCGTACCCAGACCATTTTCAACTACCCCTGCTCCCAGCGGGAAGGCATCCTGGCCACCTACAACCGCGAGCCCTATTGGACGGTCAGCAGCTTCACCAGCATGTTCTCCCCCAAGGTGAATCCGGATAATATCGCCCGGGGCTTCATATATGAGGCCGGCAGCCGGGATCTGACTGCGAAGGATTTCGGCGGACCGGATATGTTCGGCATCGAGTGGGAGTATATCGAGTCCGTGGGCGGCTCCATGGTGCGCCCCGGCAAGCCCTTTATCGAGGACGCCAACGAGATCAAGGACAAGATCGTGTTCCCCGATCCCACCACCTGGGACTGGGCCGGCTCCGCCGAGGCCAACAAGAACTACCTGAACCCCAACAACTGCAACTGCATGTGGTTCCTGAACGGCTGGTACGAGCGCCTCATCTCCTTCATGGATTTCGAGGGCGCCATCATGGCCCTCATCGACGAGGACCAGCAGGACGCCGTGCATGAGTTCTTCGGCCGCCTGAGCGAGCTGTACATCAAGATCCTGGATCTGGCCATCAAGGCCTATCCCCAGATCGATATGTTCTGCATCCACGATGACTGGGGCTCCCAGAAGGAGACCTTCTTCGCCCCCGCCGTGGCTGAGGAGATGATCGTTCCCTATATGAAGATGGTCACGGATTTCCTCCACAGCAAGGGCAAGTTCTGCGACCTGCACAGCTGCGGCAACAACATGAAGCAGATCCCCAACTACATCAAGGCCGGGTGGGACAGCTGGTGCCCCCAGGCCATGAACGACACCGCCAAGGAATATGAGCTTTACGGCGACAAGATCATCATCGGCGTCATGCCCGAGAAGTTCGACCCCGCCACCGCCCCCGAGGAAGTGCAGCGGCAGAGCGCCCGGAATTTCGTGGACCGCTTCATGCAGCCCGGCAAGCCCGCCACCATCAACTTCAACGCCATGAGCTACCTGACCCCCGCCTTCAACGAGGAGCTCTACGAGTACAGCCGCAAAAAGTGCTGCGGCATGATCTGATGCTGCGCATTCAACGCGGACCCGCTGACGCTGGGCTCCGCGTTGAGAAGGACCGCACTCCGCTCTCCGCACTCGCTTCGCTTGCACAGTCCGCTCCGTGAGAAGTATTTTTGGCAGAAATAAATTCCGCCAAAAATGATTTCCGATTCATTCGCGCCTGCGGGCGCGAACACTGCGAGACTTTTCGACCCGGCAGGGCTCTTGCCCTGCCGGGTTTATTTTTCCTTTGGGAGATGATATAATCCCCATGATTCCATAGCCAAATCAGGAGGCGGTATCCATGCGCATCAGCGGACTCATGAAGCTCACCCTGCTGGATTTTCCCGGCCATACGGCCTGTACGGTGTTCACCGGAGGCTGCAACTATCGCTGCCCCTTCTGCCACAATGCGGAGCTGGTCCTGCGGCCCTCGGCGCAGCCGGAGATCCCGGAGGCGGAGTTCTTCGCCCTGCTGAAAAAGCGCCGGGGCCTGCTGGATGGGGTGGCCGTCACCGGGGGGGAGCCCACCCTGCAGCCGGACCTGCCGGACTTTCTCCGGCGGATCCGGGACCTGGGCTACGCCGTGAAGCTGGATACCAACGGCACCCGCCCCGACCTGCTGAGGCGTTTGGTGGAGGAAGGTCTGGTGCAGTACGTCGCCATGGACATCAAGAACGCTCCGGACCGGTATGGGGAAACTGCCGGGGTGGAGGATCCCCGGCTGGACATGATCCGGGCGAGCGCCGCCTTCCTGCTGGAAGGGACGGTGCCCTATGAATTCCGCACCACCGCGGTGCGGGAGCTCCACCGGCCGGAGGACCTGCGGGAGATCGGCCGATGGCTCCGGGGGGCGGAGCGGTATTTTATTCAGTGTTTTGCCGATTCCGGGGATCTGATCGAAGCGGGTCTCCACCCCTGCAGCCGGGAGGAGCTGGAGCTTCTGCTGGAGGCCGTCCGGCCCTTCATCCCCGCGGCGGAGCTCCGGGGAGCGGACTGATTTCTTCTTTCCCGCCGTCCCCGGGTGAATACAACATATTATGGGTATTCTGAAAATAAAGCCCTAGATATTGTGCCCATCCTATTGACAGTCCGTCCTCCCGGAGATATAATGACCTGCAAAGAAACCGGGCCTTTCCGGGTTAAAAGCAGGAGGAATCACCATGTACCGCGTCGTGAAGCGCGACGGCCGCATCGTGGATTTTGAGATCGCCAAGATCGCCAACGCCATGAAGAAGGCCTTCGACGCCACCAATACCAACTATACCGATGATGTGATCGATTTTCTCTCCATCCGGGTCACGGCGGAATTCCAGCCGAAAATCAAGGATGAGCTGATCGCCATCGAGGATATTCAGGACAGCGTGGAATCCGTCCTCTCCAAGGGCGGGTATGAGAACGTTGCCAAGGCCTATATCCTGTACCGCAAACAGCATGAAAAGCTCCGCAACGTGAGCGAGACCGTGCTGGACTATAAAAAGACCGTAGACGATTACCTGGGCATCCAGGACTGGCGCGTGAAGGAAAACTCCACCGTCACCTATTCCGTAGGCGGCCTGATCCTGTCCAACTCCGGCGCCATCACCGCAAACTACTGGCTCAGCGAGGTCTATGATGAAGAGATCGCCGCCGCCCACCGGAACGCGGACATCCATATCCATGACCTGAGCATGCTCACCGGGTACTGTGCCGGGTGGAGCCTGCGGCAGCTCATCGCCGAGGGGCTGGGCGGCGTTACCGGGAAAATCACCTCCAAGCCCGCCGGCCACCTGATCACCCTCTGCAACCAGATGGTAAACTTCCTGGGCATCATGCAGAACGAATGGGCGGGCGCCCAGGCCTTCTCCAGCTTTGATACCTATCTGGCTCCCTTCGTGAAGGTGGACAACCTCTCCTATAAGGACGTCAAGCAGGCGGTGCAGGCCTTCATCTTCGGGGTGAACACTCCCTCCCGCTGGGGCACCCAGGCGCCCTTCAGCAACATCACCCTGGACTGGACCGTGCCTGCGGACCTGGCGGAGAACAACTGCATCGTAGGCGGCAAGGAGCTGGATTTCTGCTATAAGGACTGCCAGCGGGAGATGGATATGATCAACAAGGCCTTCATCGAATGCATGATCGAAGGCGACGCCAACGGCAGGGGCTTCCAGTACCCCATCCCCACCTATTCCATCACCCGGGATTTCGACTGGTCCGATACGGAAAACAACCGTCTTCTCTTCGAGATGACCGCCAAATACGGCACCCCATACTTCTCCAACTATATCAACAGCGATATGGAGCCCAGCGACGTGCGCAGCATGTGCTGCCGCCTGCGTCTGGATCTGCGTGAGCTGCGGAAGAAGAGCGGCGGCTTCTTCGGCTCCGGGGAGAGCACCGGCAGCGTGGGCGTG